>JANPIH010000119.1:0-126426 GCA_031424895.1 Rhodospirillales bacterium | reverse complement strand
GCCATAGCCGGCGACGAAAACGAGGAGCCGCCCGCAAACTTGCCGAGGCACCGCGGCGACGACAACTGCAATGGGCAAACCTCTTTGCAACTTAACTTCGCGCCTATGGGGCTCGGCCCCTGGTGGGGTCCAGGGGCAAAGCCCCTGGCCTTCCTTCACAACCGCCGCAGCATCTCCGCCCGGGCGGTGCGCCACTCGGTCTCGTTCATTTCAGTGGCGAGCCGTGCGCGGGGGGCTTGCGGCGGCGGCGGGGTGGCGGTGGAGGAGCTGCTGGCCCCGCCGAACAGCCACGGTTTGCTGCGCCGTGCCTCGGCCATCAGCGTCTCGGCGCCGACCACTTCGTCGCGGTCGTTCAGCGTCAGTCGGCTGGTGTCCAGCAGCTTCAGCCCGTCGAGGTCCACCATGCCCGCCCGCACCGCGTGCGCCTTCAGCTCGGCGCGGATCAGGCGTTCGCGCAGCGCGGCTTCCATGGCCAGGAGCTTCTGCTCCAGCGCCATCGACACCTGCGCGGCCTCGCCCGGCGGCGTGGCCTCGGTATCCGCGTGTCCCGTTCGTTCGTTGCTCATGCATCCTCCCGCGGGTCGGTGCCCGCATCCGCATGCCTTGCCGCCGCGCCGATGCGCGCCAGCTCCGCATGCACGTCCTCGATGTCGTAGACATCGGCGATGGTTTTCACCGCCGTTTCCCGGCTGATGTGGCCTGCCTCGGACAGCATGCGCAGCGTTTGCGCGTCGCGTGCCCGGTCCTCGCTCGACGGCGCATACCAGCGCGGCCAGATCAGCCCCAGCCGCACGCCGGGCGAAATCGGTTCCACCGACTCGCCGAACACCCGCAGCGGATACAGGTTGGAAGCCCGCACCACCATGCGCGCCAGCTTCAGCAGCGCGTCGCCGTAGGAAACGCGCAGGTTGTCGGCCAGCCACACCAGGCCCTGGTTCATCATCTCGATGGCCCGTCCGGACTGCGCGGCCGACAGCCGCTCCGGGCTGGCCCGGTTGCCGTGCACGCCCTCCAGCGCCAGTTCGCGCAGTGTGCGGACATAGTCGATGACGGCGGCGGACGCGGTGCCGTCGATCTCCAGCAGCCGGGCGTCACCCTTTTCGGAGACAATCAGCGCGTTGCCGCCGCCGCGCACGATCTCGCCTTCCGACCCGGCCGGCTCGCGGATCAGCAGGGTGGGGTCGGAGGAATATTTCAGCCCCCGCCCGGCCTGGCTCAGCTGGTAGTCGATCTCGATCATGGTCTCCACCGCGGTGAGGAAGGTGCAGGCGCCGTCCACCGCATCCACCCCGTCCGGCCCGCCGGGCAGGTTCTTCACCCACACCAGCGGCACGAAGCCCAGCCCGTGGTGCTGGCTGCGAACCGGGTCGCGTTCCGGCGCGCGCGGCGGCTCGGCCACCCTGGTGGGCACGAACCAGGTTTCCTCCAGCGGACCCCACCGGCGCATGAACCAGTAATCGGCCCCGGGCTCGATGCCCTCGTAGCCGCGCGCCAGCAGGTCCGTCCCCGGCACCTTGTAGCGCTCGGTCACGTGCAGCAGCTCGTCCGGCGCCATCGCGTTCCATTCCGGCCACAGGTAGAGCGTCTCCAGCACGCGGAAGAACACCCGGCCGTTCAGCACCCGGAACAGGATCGCAACGCTGCCGATGGCACCGCGCAGGGCGGCCTCCATCATCACCTGGTTCAGCGTGCACTCGCGCACGAGGTCGGCGAACGCCGCGCGCACGCGCCGGTCCGCGCAGTCGATGGTGGGGAAATGCCCCTCGCTGAACACCAGGGACACGGAGTCGTCCACCACGATGCGCGCCAGCGGATAGCGCACGCTGGGCTTTCGCAGCCGCAGCGGAATGTAGTCCCCGCCCGGCCCGCGCTCGTCGTGGAACTCATAGGGCAGGGCGTCGTACAGCGTGCCGTCCAGCACGCTCTTGAGGATCGATAGCCGCCGCGTCCGCTCCGGGTGGTGCGGATCGGCGGGCACCAGCGCGCACAATGTCTTGAACATCCATCCTCCTGCATGCGCGCGCCGGCCCCGCCACGCGGGCGCCAAAGCGTCGGAATATCTGACGCGGTTGGTATGCATCACCGAGCGCATACGCGCAGGGCATTGATATCAGGCCCTCGCGGTCGTGGCACGGTACTTGCGTATCAGTGTTTCCGGGGTCAGCACGCCTCGCAACTGGATGACGGAGACCATGATGAATACCTGCAAGACCATCCTCGCCGCCCTTGCCGTCGCCGCCCTTCCCACCCTGGCAAGCGCCGTTCCGATCACTGCGGGCAGCCAGCTGAACATCGGCGGATTCGATGTCGGCGTCGGCACCACCACCACCATCAACCTCGCCACCGGGCTCGACTTCACCAGCTCCGCGGCCCCCAGCACGGCCACGCCCGGCGTCGCCGGCACCGTCACCTCGGTCAGCGGCAGCGGCAGCTTCGCCGGCATCAACTGCGCCGGGCTCTGCGGCTCGATCAATGACATCCTGAACTTCGCCACCTTCGCGCCGATCAACGACTTCTACACCACCACCGCCGGCGTCTCGTTCGACCTGATGACGCTGACCGCGCCGATCGCGATTCCGCCGAGCACCGGCCAGCTGGCCTCGCTGATCGTTTCCGGAACCGGAATGTTCAAGTATGCCGGCTTCGACAACACGCCCGGGATCGTGACGATCACCACCCAGGGCAACGCCATCACCACCTTCTCGGCCTCCACGGTCGCGCAGGCGGTGCCCACCAGCACGCCGGAGCCGGCATCGCTGGCCCTGCTCGGCGCCGGGCTGCTCGGCCTGGCGGCAGCCGCGAAGCGCCGCCGCGGCTGATCCATCCCGAAAGGGACAATATGATGCGAGGGGGGCGGGGAAACCCGCCCCCCTTTTCATGAGGCAAGGCGGGGAAACCCGCCCCCTTTTCATAAGTCAAAGCGGGGAAGCCCCGCTACCGATCC
This sequence comes from Rhodospirillales bacterium, assembly GCA_031424895.1. Lineage (GTDB taxonomy): Bacteria > Pseudomonadota > Alphaproteobacteria > Acetobacterales > Acetobacteraceae > CAMDGX01. The sequence continues at coordinate 123,482 of JANPIH010000119.1, read as the reverse complement.
AGCAGCGCCACCCGCACCTGCCGCGCCGGGCGCCCGGCTTGCGCCACCATCGCGTGGGCGCGGGCCAGGGCGTCCACCTGGTCGTCCTTGCGCCCATGCGGAAAGTCCCGCAGTTCGCCCAGCAGCGGCTGGTTCCAGGCGGCGCGCAGCAGGCTCAGCCGGCCCGCCTCCACCTGGGCGGCGACCGGCAGGGCACGCACCAGCTTCGATCCCGTTTCGGGCGAGGCCACCACGGCGAACCCGGCCAGTTGCCGCGACAGCCACGCCACCTGCTGCTTGCCGGCCTGGCCGGGGTCTTGCGGCAGGCCGACGGCGACCGCGCGGCCGTCGCGCTGGGCGGTCTGCAGGATGGTGTCCGCCACTTCGTGCGGCCCGCCGCGGAAGCGCACCACGTCCACCACCATCATCCGGCCATCGGCGGCGGCGGCGAGCTTGACACCCACCGTCCAGTCCGGGTCGGTGCCGTGCCCCGCCTCGGTGGCCGCGAGGTCCCAGGCCCGCACCATGCGCGCCTCGGCCGGCACGGCATCGACCAGTCCGATCCGCGCCACCGGGAACAGCGCGCCTTCGGCCGGGCGGGGCGATTGCTGATACAGCGCCTGCCACACCCGGCTGCCGACCGCGGTCCGCTTGCGCGCCAGGGCGACCTCGTCCTCCCAGTCCGGCCAGAGTGCGGCGCCAGGCTTGCGGCCCAGCGGGTCATCCGCCTCGGCCAGTGCCGGCAGGCGCAGCACGGTCCAGTCGTCGCCGCTTTCCAGCAGCCGGCCGGCCAGGTCGTCCTCGTGCCAGCGCGTCATCACCAGAACGATGCGCCCGCGTGGCTTGAGCCGGGTGGTCAGCTCGGCGCGATACCAGTTCCACAGGTGCTCGCGCGCCGGTTCTGAATCGCCCTCGGCATGGTTCTTGATGGGGTCGTCGATCAGCACGAGGTCGGCGCGGCGCCCGGTCACCGGCCCGTTGATTCCGGTGGCGAAGTATTCTCCGCCCGCACTGGTCCGGAACCGATGCGCCGCCCGATTGTCGCCAGCCAGGCGGTAGCCCAGCGTCTCGGATTCGTTGACCACCAGATTGCGTAGCTGGCGGCCGAAATGGTCGGCCAGCTCCGCGGTATGGCTGGCCGCGATCACCGAACTGACCGGGTGGCGCGCCAGCCACCAGGCCGGGAAGATCAGCGAGGCATAGGTGCTTTTGGCGCTGCCCGGCGGCATCAGCACCATCAGCCGGTCCACCGCCCCCTCGGCCACCAGGCCAAGCCGGTCCAGCAGCATGGCGTGGTGCCGCGCGGGCACCATTCCGCTGGGCTCGAGCACATGGCGCGCCCAGTCCACGAGGCCCGATGCGACCATGCCGGCTCCGTGTTCTGAATGGGGGTTGGGGAAGACCGATGCCGCGCCGGCGGAGCCAGAAGGCGCCGCTGCACAAGTTTTCGATCATGGCGGTATCCATACGCCGAACCGGGGCGGATGGGAAGGATTTTTTTCGCTTTGGCGTATTTTTTCCTGAACACCCCCAAATATGGCGAAAATCGGGCAATCTCCGGGGGAAAAAATCCTCGCTGCCCGGCCGCCGTATTTCATGCTGCGGCGCAACAGAAACCGCCCGAAAAATGCTTTCATATCAGACATCTACCCTGGCAATCCAAAGTCGAAATAAACATTGCGTATCAGTCACGTTCTGCTGCGTCGGCAGCACAGGTCCTCGCCCGGTAAGGATTTGGGGTTGATCTCCCAGGCAATGATCTGCTCAATGCCCTCCGTTCGCCGAAACTATACGACGGACCCCAACGTGCCCGCGTCGGATTCTACGTGCGCCACCTGCGCACAGCCGAGGCTGGTCACGAGGAAGGAGAAAACGATGAAGACCCACGCCAGAAGGGCATTTCCCGCTTGGGCCGTGCCGGGACTGGTGTCGCTGCTGGCGGCCGCCCCCCTCGCCACCCCGGGGACCGCGCACGCAGCCGAGGGCACCTACCTGCCCCCGACGATCCAGATCGTGAACACCGCGCCCGCGACCGCCGCTCCCGCCTCTACCGCCCCCCCGGCAGCCGAGGAAACCCCGCCCGCGGCCATCGCCCGCAGCGCCGCACCCGCCCCGCGCCCGATCGCCGCCGGCCCGGTCTGGACCGACGCGTCCGGCGTCTGGCGCCAGGCCGGCATCGCATCCTGGTACGGCGGCCGCCGCTGGCAGGGCCGGCTGACCGCCGCCGGCGTCCGCTACGACGAACGCGAGCTCACCGCCGCCCACGCCTCCCTGCCGCTGGGCAGCCAGGTCCGCGTCACCGTCGCCGACAGCGGCCGCAGCGTCATCGTCACCATCAACGACCGCCCCGGCACCCGCAAGCGCATCATCGACCTCTCCCGCGCCGCCGCCGACGAACTCGGCATCGTCGCCCGCGGCATCGCCCAGGTCACGCTCACCCCCGGCTGACCCCCCGCTCACGCCGCCGCCTGGCCAATCGAACAACGTGGAGGAACGGCGCCGCACCGCCTGGCCGCGCATGGAACTGGCTGTTGGCATGTATTTCGAAACAATAAGGTCTATTCGTCTGCTCTTGTTCCGGCAGACGCCCAACCGGTTGTCTGTATTTATTCATACCCAAGCACTCTGAATAACTTGTGACTTGTCCCAAACGACGGCATTCCCGATGCTTGCATCATGCAGACGGAAAAAATTCGGCGACGCGACGAATATCCCGCCCCCCGCCAGGGCTCCGGCACGCCCAAACCGCTCCGCACTCGCAGCACTCCGCCAAACCCGGAGCCAGCCGAAGGCCAAAAGGCCCCAGACGGCCCCGCCACCGACCGCGCCGCCCTGCTGCTCGGCCGCGCCACCAAGGCCTGCCGCATCCTGGAAGTCGGCCCCAGCCACGCCCCCGTCGCCCCCAAGCACGAGGGCTGGAACAGCTTCGTCGTCGACCACGCCGACCAGCAATCCCTGCGCGAGAAATACGCCGCCTTCCCGGTGGACGTGGCCGCGATCGAGCCGGTGGACGCGGTCTGGACGGGCGGCCGGCTGGAACACGCCATCCCCGCCGCGCGCCACGGAACCTTCGACCGGCTGATCGCCAGCCACGTGATCGAGCACATCCCCGACCCCGTCGCCTTCCTCGTCTCCGCCCAGGGCCTGCTCGCCCCCGACGGCGCCCTGGCCCTGGCCGTGCCCGACAAGCGCTATTGCTTCGACTTCCTCAAGCCCCACGCCACCACCGGCGACCTGCTCGCCAGCCACGACCCGGACGGCGCCGGCCGCCACACGCTGCGCACGCTGTTCAACCAGGTCGCCCATTCCGCCTTCGCCCACAACGAGGCCCACAACGAGGCCCACAACGAAACCGGCGGCGACGTCGGCGCATGGGGCCAGCACCCCGTCGCCCGCGCCCGGCTCGCCGGCACCCTGCCCGAGGCCTTCGCCATGGCCGCGCGCGCCGGCGAGGCGGCGTATCACGACGCGCATGCCTGGCAGTTCACCCCCTGCGCCTTCGAGCTGGCCATCGTCGAGCTGGCCGATGGCGGCGTGATCGACTGGCACGTGGCGGACATCACCGGCGCCATCGGCTCGGAGTTCTTCGTCACCCTGCGCCGCGGCCGCCGGCAATGGGCCAGCCCCGAGGCGCGCGAAACCCACCGCCAACAGCTCCTGCTCGGCATCCTGGCGGAACTGCGCGAACAGATCGACTTCATGGCCCTCGGCGGCCTGCTCAACCGCCCCACCCTGCCGGCCGACCGCGCGCTCGCCCACCACCTGCGCGACCTTCAGGCCGCCATCGCCGCCGTGCCGCCCCGGCTGGACGCCATCGACGCCCGCGCCGCCGCCACCCTCGCCGACATCGCCACAATCGCCACGCGGCTGGAGACGGCGCAGCGCCAACTCGCCAGCCTCACCGACGCCGACGGCACCCAGGCCTCGATCATGGGCTCCCTGGCGCAACTCGGCGCACGCACCAACGCGCAACAGGCGCTGCTCGACGGCCTGATCGCCCAACTCGCCGCGCAGAACCAGCTCCTCGACGCCCAGAACCGCATGCTCGCCACGCTCACCGCGCCCGACGGCACCCAGGCCTCGATCATGGGCTCGCTGGCGCTGCTCGCCGCCCAGCAGCACCACCACCAGCAGGCGATCGCCGACACCTCCAGCCAGGCCATCACTGCCGGGGAACAGGCCGTCGAGGCCGGCCGCCTGCTCCATGCCGTCTCCGGCCGGCTCGACGCGCAGCAGGGGCGGCTGGACACAATCGCCCTCCAGCTCGACGCGCAAAGCCGCATGCTCGCCTCGCTCGTCGCACCCGACGGCACCCAGGCCTCGATCATGGGCTCGCTGGAACTCCTCGCCGCCCAGCAACGCCACCACCAACAGGCGATCGCCGACACCTCCACCCAGGCCATCACCGCCGGCGCGCAAGCCATCGAAGCCGGCCGCCTGCTCCACGCCGTCACCGGCCGGCTCGACGAACAACAAACCCTCCTCCACGACCAAAACCGCATGCTGGCGAACCAGCAACGCACCCTGGCCGACCAACGCCCGCTGCTCGACGCGCAAACCCAGGCCCTCGCCCGAGTCGAAACCGTCAGCAGCCGCATCGGCCACCTGCTCACCCCCCTCGTCCGCCTCCGCGCCCGCCTGCGGCGTCGGTCCACGGAGGACTAGGCAGCGCCGCAGGCGCGCCAAGGCAAGGGCTTTGCCGTCGCGGCGCGAAGCCGCGCCACGGATGACCCACCAAAGGCCGAGGGCCTTTGGAAACCCATTCATAAGGAATATGAGGTCCAGGGGCTCGGCCCCTGGCGGGTCTGGGCAGAGCCCAGCCTATCTTGTCTTCATGCCTATGACGCGCCCCGCATCGACGCGCTGCGCGCGCCATGGTACTTGTGTGGTTCTGATCACGGCCCCGAGGCCCTCGCATGTCCGCCACGCTTTTGCCCCCTTCCCTGACCCAGCCCGCGATCGGCGATGGCAGCTTTCCGGAAGGCACGCCCATTGCCGTCCCGAGCACTGACGGCGCGCCGACCGAGCGCCCGGTTGAATCCCTGGCGCGCGGCGACATGGTGCTGACCCTTGCTGGCCCGGTGGCGGTGCGCCATGTCGCCACCACCCGCCACGAGCCCGGCGCCTTGCCGCGCCAGCGCCTGATGCCGGTGCGCGTTGTCGCCGGCGCGTTCGGCGAGGGCCAGCCGGTGGCCGACCTGCTTCTGGCACCGGAACAGCCGGTGTATGTGCTGGATGCCGCCCTGCCGCATGGCGCGTTGGTGCCGGTCGGCGCCCTGGTCAACGGCGAGACCATCCGGCGCGAGCCGCAGGCCGGCCCCGTCGCGTGGGTGCGGCTGGAGCTGGAGTCGCCCGGCGTGGTGATCGCCGCCGGCCTGCTCGTCGCCGCCCGCATCGACCCCGCCGCCCCATCCCCCGCCCCGCCGCTGCCCGCCGGCCCGGCCACCCTGGCCCTGCGCCAACGCCTGGCCCGCCCCGCCGAGGCCCCGGCTGCCCCCGCCCCGGAACCGCCCACCCCTGAGGTTGTGGCCCCAGAGTTGGTGAGTCTGGAACCGATGGCCGCGCAACCGGTGCTTGACGAAGCCGCCCGCCCCCACGCCCCCGCCATCGAGGTTGCCGCGTCGGCCCCTGCTGGCGAAGCCCAGCCCGTCTTGCGCGTCGTCGTCAATGGCGCGTCGCTCACGCTGCTGGACGGCAGCACCGAACTTACCTGGGCCGTGGTGCTCCCCGTCGGCGCCGGCCTCGTCCACCTGCGCTCCCCGCGCGGCCTGCCGGCCAACATCGTCGAAGCTGAACGCGCCCGCAGCCGCCGCTATGGCGTTGCCATCCGCGCCCTGCTGCTCGACGACCGGCCGATCCCGCTCGACGGCCCCGCGATCGGCGACGGCTTCCATCCCGTGGAAACCGCCGGCAACGAATCCTGGCGCTGGACCGATGGCGAAGCCGTGGTCCACCTGCCGGCTTCGCCCGACCCACGGCGCCTGACCGTCGTGATCAGCGACTGGCACCGGCTGCTGCAGCCCGAGTAGCAGCCCGCCTCCTTCGGAACCGACGGCCGGCCAGCCCCATAACATGCCGGCGTCCCGATGCCGCCTCGGGTCCGCAGCCCCGCCCCAAACGCAAGCGGGCCGCCCAATGGGCGGCCCGCTGTCGGAACCCTGTTGCGCGGGATCAGACGGTCTTGACGTCCGTGTTGAAGATGTTCTGCACGCCGTCCGGGGTCGCGTCGAAGAAGGTGTAGCTGCCGCCGCCGACGACCTGGAGGAGCGTGACCTCCGAGCCCGTGGCGTTGGCCGGGTCAGTCAGGGCGAAGAAGGTAATGGAGAAGGCGTTTTTCACCGACAGCGTGTCCAGCCCGGTCGTGAAGTCATGAATCGTGAACTGGCCGCCCGAACCCACGTCATTGTAGAGATTCGCCGAGCCAGTCGTCGCGCCGTTACGGCCAAGCACCTGGGAGGTGCCGGTGTCGCCGAAGTTGACAGTGTTGCCGCCGCCTTCGAAGCCGAACACGGTCGAGATGCCGATGCCGACGTTGAACGTGCTGCCGCCTGTCGCGCCGTTCGCGGTCACTGCGGCCAACGTGGTGTTGCCTACGCCCGCGTTCAGCGTCTGGTTGGCGCCCTGCGCGTTCAGCGCGTCGCCCGGCGTGCCGACCGTGCCACCACCCGTCAGCGTGGTGGAGCCCGAGACCGTGCTGGTGCGCATCAGGTTGCCGCCGGCGGAACCGCCGGTGAAGTTGCCCATGACGCCATCGACTGCCACCGAACCGGTGCCACCGAACAGGGTGGCCGACGCGGCAACGTTGCCGACGATCGTGACGTTCGCAGCACCTGGGTTGATGATGGCGCTGGCACCGCCGCTTCCGCCGGGGATGGCGCCGAGGCCAATGGCCACGTTGCCGGACTTCAGCGTCATATTCACCAGGCCAGGCAGTGTCGCGCTGGTGGCAAAGGCGTTGATGGTGCTGCTGCCCAAGGCATTCACCGTGGTGGCGCCGAGACCAAGACCGCCGACATCGCGAATGTTCAGCGTTCCGCCGACGCCCACGTTCACCGTCGTCTTGGTGCCGATCGCGCTGGCAATGAGGTGGGTGCCGTCCGCAGTCGAGGCAGTGACCTTGCCCTCGAAGTTCACGATGGCGCTGTTGTTCTTGCCAATGAAGACATCGGCGTTGCTGGACACGTTCGCGTAGGTCAGGTTTGCGTTGTCGCCGACAACGACGGTCGTGGCGGGGTTCCGCCCGCTCAGCACCGCGTTGGCACCGGTGCCGGTCGCCGCGATGAGGCGATAGGAGTCACCCGTCAGCCCCGAGAACCCGGTGCCATTGAAGACGACGGCGCCCAGGCTGTTCGTCAGGGCCGGCAGCGTGCCCGCACCGGTCTGCGTCTGAACGTCGACGAGATCCAGCGCGGTGAGGCTGTTCACCTTGTTGACGGCAAACTGGGCCGCCGTCGAAACCTGGGCCGAGCTGAGCGCAATAGTGACGGTGGCACCGCCGGCGCCGAGAACTGTTACATCAGCCATGTGTCTATCCGACCTATCTAAATGTTAATCGTCTGTCACCGGACGTCTAACGGAAAGACGGCATACATGGCAAGTAACTTCATGCCTCGGGCGCTACATTTTTTTGGACGGCGCCGCCGATCGCCCCCTTCAGCGCCCCCGGCCGCCGCCCCGGCCGCCGCCCCATGCCGCACCGCAGCATCCTACAATCACGCTAAATCCTTACGAATATTTATGAATCAGAAAACGGCGATGGTTCCCACCACCGCCGCCCCAATCGCTTCATGATAATTCACAATTTCGCGAGCGAAGCACCGCCGCCCGCCCGGAATTGGCCCTAGCCGGGGCCGCGCGGCGAATCCACGCCCTGCACGCTCGCCGCCAGAACCCGGTCCGCCTGCCGCGCGAACCGCGACGCCATGCGCAGCAGGATCTGCCGATCCTCCCCGTGGCACACCCGAAACAACCGCAAAAGCGCCAGTTCCGAGGCATCCTCCGCCGAGGAGCCGCCCTCCGACGGAAAGATGCCGCGCAGCAGATGCTCCGCCGACACGCGCAGAACCGCCGCCACCTTCGCCAGGTTGACGCCCACCTGCCCGGCGCGCTCGGTCTCCCACTGCGCCACCGCGCTGCGGCTCACCCCCACCGCCAGGGCCAGCTCCGCCTGCGTCAACCCCGCCACCTGGCGGGCGGCGCGTATTCGCGCCCCAACCCCTGCCGCCGCACCCGCGGAAGCCGCGATCATTTCAGCCGATACGTGATCTCGTTCGTTCATGCACCGCTCATACGACAATTCCGCTAACCGATCAAGCTAACTCCTATTGACACGAGTTAGTTTGATTGACTAACATGGGGCATCCACCCAGGAGCCCCCGATGCCCCCCGCCCTCAACTGGACCAGCGACGCCGACGCCCTGATCCGCGACCTCCGCCACCGCGCCCACAGCTGGGATACCATCGCCCGCGCCCTGGGCACCAGCCGCTGGGCCGCCATCGAGCGCGCCAAGCTGCTCGGCGCCTACCTCCCCCTGCCCGCGCCCTTTCGCGCCGCCCGCAGGGCAGACACCGGCCGCGAACCTCTCCCCGCCGGCCATCCCGTCACCTGGGGCACGCTGATGGCCGGCACCCTGCTGGAAGGCGCCGCCTATCCCTACCCCCCCCTGCCCCCCATCCCCGAGCCCAAGCCGGGGCGCAGGCGCGAACCCGCGCTGGAGCTGGAGCCCGAGCTGGAGCCCGAGCTGGAGTCAGATCTGGAGCCCGAGCTGGAGTGGGCGGCATGAGCCATCTCCACCCGTTCGATCCCCCCGCCCAGCACCGTGCCGCCATCCGCGCCGGCAACCTCGCCGCGCGCGGCCTGGTCGATGGCCCGCCTTTGCTGCGCGCCATCCAGCACGAAGCCCGAAAAGCGGCCCCGCGCTGCAACCCCTCCGGCCTCGCCATGCGCCTGGCCCACCGCTACGCCGACGCCCATTTCGCCACCCTGGAAGCGCACGCGGCCGCCCGCCGCCGCGTCGCCGCCGCCCTCGCCCCCCTGCTCGACCGCCGCGCCCCCGGCCCCGCCCTGCTGGAAGCCGCCGACGAAGCCGACCCGCAAAACCTCCTCACCCCGCTCGAACGCCGCCACATCACCGAGGACGCCATCCTGCGTCGTCTCCGCAGCGCCCGCTCTCAGGCACACCATAGATGAGTGCAACCACCCCCGATCCCTGGAGCGCATGGGCGCACCACGTCGCCCCGCCCCCCGGCCCGCCGGCGCTCGTCGCCGACCCCGCGACCTTTCCCGCACCGGAGGCGATCCCGCCGCGCGAATGGCTGTACGGCACCCGGCTGATCCGCCGCTTCGTCTCCGTGCTCGCGGCCCCGGGCGGCGTCGGCAAATCCGCACTCGCCCTCGCCCAGGCCCTGGCGCTCGCCACCGGCCGCCCCTTCCTCGGCGAGCGCGTGCACCACACCGTGCCCGCCTGGGTGCTCAACCTCGAAGACCCGCTGGAGGAGATGCAGCGCCGCCTCGCCGCCCTCATGCGCCACCACGCCATCCCGGCCGAGGAGGCATCCGGCCGCCTGTTCCTCAACACCGGCCGCCTGGTCATGGCCGAGCCGGACGGCGGCGGCGGCATCGCCCTGCCCGACCGCGAACCGCTGATCGCCGCCGCCCTGGCCGCCGGAATCGGCCTGATCGTGATCGACCCCTTCGTGAAGTCCCACCGCCTGGACGAAAACAGCAACATGGAGATGGACGTCGCCGCCACCGCCTGGTCCGAAGTCGCCGACCGCACCGGCTCCGCCGTCCTGCTGGTCCACCACGTCCGCAAGGGCACAGTCGAATCGGTCGACGCCACCCGCGGCGCCAAAGCCATCACCGACGCCGCCCGCTCCGCCTCCCTGCTTTCGCCCATGACGCCCGAGGAAGCCCAATCCCTCGGCGTGCCCGAACGCGAACGCTGGCGCCACGTGCGGCTGGACGACGCCAAGGCCAACCTGGCCCCGCGCGCCGACTCCGCCCGCTGGTACCGCCTGGAAACCGTCGCCCTGGGCAACGCCAACACGCTCTACCCCCTGGGCGACTCGGTCGCCGCCATCGCGCCCTGGACCCCGCCCAATCCGTTCCAAGACCTCTCACCCGCCGACTGCAACAAGGCGCTCGACGCCATCGCCGCCGGCTGCGACGGCCACGCCTACACCCGCCACCGCACCGGCCGCGCCGGCGCCCGCTGGGCCGGAGCCGTGCTCGAACACCTGTTTGCCATCCCACCCGACGAAGGCGCCCGCATCCTGGCCATCTGGCTGCGCAACGGACTGCTGGTCGAAACCGAATACCGCCACCCGGACCAACGCAAATCCCGCATGGGGCTCAAGGTCGTCGACAGCAAACGACCCACGCTGCCGGGGGAAAAGGCACCGCCCGAAGAAGGAAGGCCGGGCTCCGCCCAGACCCGCCAGGGGGCCGAGCCCCCAGGACCCTCAGTACTATGAGGGCCTTTCGCTTATCACACGCCGACTGAAACAATCAGAAAGAGCAATGTTTATGAATCACTCTAATCTCTCGAATGGCGCACCTAATGGCGCACTGAATGGCGCAGTCACCCCCCGTCTCGGGCCGGCCGCGCCGTCCGCGCCATTCCCCCCGATGAAATCGGGGGGGAATGGCGGCGTCGGGCGGGCGTGCGCAGGCGCACCGGGCGTCCCGAATGGCGCGGCCAATGGCGCGCCGAATGGCGCACCCCGCACGGCCGAAACCCTGGTCGCCCACCTCGAAGACGCCGGCGAAACCCTCCTGCGCCTGCCCCCCTCCGGCTGGACCACCCGCCTGCGCACCAGCACCTGGAAAATCCTGCCCGACGCCGATGCGCACACCGCCCCCGCCGACACCAGCGCCCGCCTCCGCCCCCCGCCGCCCGACGCCGCCGCCATCACCCGCATGGACGAAGCCCTCGCCTGGCTCACCCTCATCCCCGACGATAAATACGTAATGCGCCGCATCGTCGCCTCGCGCATGCTCGTCAGCCCCCTGACCGGCCGCCACCTCTACCCCTGGCGCCGCCTCGGAACCCTCCTGGGTGCGGACCACAAGGCAGTGCAACGCTGGCACGGCCAAGCCATCGCCCTCCTGCTCGGGGCACTGGCCCGGCGATGACGCCACGAAATCCTGGCGCGAGGCACACCGCCTCGCTATGCTGCCCACGCAACATTCCGGTAGGAATACGCCGATGATCCGCGTCTCCGTCCTCTACCCCGCCGGCCCCGCCTTCGACATGGACTACTACCTCACCCGCCACACGCCCATGCTGCGCGAACGCTTCGGCCCGGCACTGACATCCATCGCCATCGACCACGGCATCGCCGGCGGCGCCCCTGGCGCCCCACCGGCCTTCCAGGTCCTCTGCCACCTCGGCTTCGACAGCGTGGAAACCTTCCAGTCCGCCTTCGCCCCCCACGCCGCGGAAATCATGGGCGACATCGCCAACTACACCAGCGCCCAGCCGGTCATCCAGATCAACGAAATGAAGATGTAGGGAAGCACGTTCTTTTTTGTAAAAAAGAACCAAAAAACTTTCATGACTTCGCACCGTGCCGGACGGCCCCGACACGGTGCAAATGAACAAGAAGTCTTTTTGCTTCTTTCTCTTCAGAAAAAGAAGGCTCTTGCTTCCCCTAAGCCCGCGTCTCGCTCAACACCCGTCCCACCAGGACGTCCGGCGCCGTCTTGATCAGATCGGCCAGATGCGCCGCCACCAGGGGCCGCACCTGCACGTTGGCGGCATCCGCGTGGGCCGCGGTGTCGAAAGTGCTGATCGACGCAACGGTGCCGCCGCCCAGGTCCACCGTGGTGTAGCCGCGGAACCCCGCCATGGCGCGCAGCGCGGGCATCAGCTGTGCGGCGATCCGCCGGTCGAGCGCCTGGGCGTCGGCGCAGTCGCGATACGTGCGGATCGCGATCGAGCCGGGCGCGCCCTCACCGCGCGTGCTGCTCATCACCTCGCCCAACCGCACCTCGGGCGCTTTCGGCACCAGGTCGGTCAACAGGGTCTGCACCAGCCCGCGCGCCTCGGCCGTGGCCGTCTCCGCCTCGGCCCGGCTGTCGAACAGGCTGACCGACATCACCGATCCGCCGCCCAGGTCGGCGGTGGTGTAGCTGCGGAACCCAGGCATTCGGCGCATCACAGGCACCAGCGCGCCCACGATGCGGCGGTCGATCTCGGCGGGATCGGTGGTGTCCCGATAGATCCGGATGGCAACGAACATGGCATCCTCCTTGGTTTCTTGGTGCGGCCGCTGGCCGATACAGACCGTTACGGAAGATTCCGTAAGCGGTCCGTTTCACGATGCGCCCAGCCATCCGCCGGATGCAAGCCCTCAGCCTACTCCGCCCAGCTCGACCGCCCCTGGATGCCCCACCGCCCGTCCTTGAACGTCACGATGTACAGCGACTTGTAGCTCCGGATCGCAGACCCATCGCCGCGATACCGAGTGAACTGCACCCGGAAATGCACCTTCCCCGCCGCCGCATCCACCGGCTCCACGTAGTCCCACGCGGTGCGCGCCCAGCCGGTCCATTGTTCGGCGCGCGCCGTGCGGCTCTGCGCCGCCCGGCTGGCCAGGAAGTCCTGCGCCGTCGGGAACACCGTCACCTGCCCGCTGTGGAAGCGCACATGCGGGAAGTGGAACCACCGCTCGCACAGGGCCGCGTTGTCCTCGGCGTTGAACGCCGCCATGAACCCGTCCATGCAGGCGCGTGCGCCGGCCATCTCCACCTCATCCATCGGTCTTCTCCTTGGTTTTCGCGCCCGTAGGCGTCTCCGCCGGCAGCCCCCACAGCACCGCCACCCGCTCGGCCAGCTTGGCCCCCACGATCAGCCCGATCACCACCGCCACGATGGCCGCGATGTTCGGCGACCAGCCGTATTGCTCGCCGATCGTGCCCAGCGGGATCACCACCGCCAGCGCCACCGCCAGCCGCAGCGCCAGCCGCAGCAGCACGCGCGCCATGCCGGGGTTGCGCCGCGCCCAATTCTTCACCTTCCCTCCTCCAGCAATGCCGCCGGCGCCTGCTCCAGGCACCAGCGCGCCACCTGCTCGTGCGTGCCGAACCAGCTTCCGCCGCGCGCGCGGATGTGGCGGATCAGCCGCTCCAGCACCGGCAGGCGGGAGCGGTGGCCGATCAGGTGCGGATGCAGGGTCAGCTGGAACAGCCCGCCTTCCGCCCACGCCCCCTCGAACTCCGCGATGAAGATGTCCTCGACGGCACCCGGCGGCGTATAGGGCCGCAGCGCGCCCATGCGGTGCATGTTGAAATACGCCTCGTCGTTGCGGATCCACTCGGTCGGCAGTTCCACCACCCCGGTCGGCTCGCTGTCGTTCAGCAACTCATACGGCTCGTCGTCGGCCATCAGCGAGCTGTCGTACAGCAGCCGCATCTCCTTGATGATCACCAGCGTGTGCGGCGAGAAATCCCAGCTCGCCGCGCGGATGCCAACGCAGGGTGTCCCGGCCAGGGTGTCCAGCACCTCGGCGGCGCGCAGGGAAAGGTCGCGTTCGGCCTCGTAGGGCAGGTGGCTGTTCAGTTCCTGGATCCAGGAATGGATGCCGATCTCATGCCCGTCGCGCGCCACGCCGCGCACCTCCTCGGGGTGCAGCAGGGCGGCGACGGCGGGGTAGAAGAACGTGGCCGGCACGCCCTCCTTCTGCAACAGGTCGCGGATGCGCGGCATGGCGCGGCGGCTGGCGTATTCGCCCTGGCTCAGCCGGCCGGGGCTTTCATCGGAAGTGCCCAGCGGGCCGGCCTCGTGGTCGGCATTGAAGCTGATCGTGACCGCACAGCGCGCGCCGCCCGGCCAGGCGTTCGGGCGAAGGCTGCGCCCGGCGCGCACCCGCTCCACGATCGGCCGCCACACCTGTTCCGGCCACTGCCACGGCTCGCCGTGCGGGTTGCCAATGTCGTCGCTCATGCCCAACCCTTCGCCGTCACGTCTTTCCTCCCTGCACGCGCGCCCTATGCTGCCGCCCGCCGCCGGCCACGGCAACCATACCCCGCCGCCGGCGACGGCAAGCCTAGAAGGAGCGCGCATGTCCGACCCCGCCCAGATGACCGCCGAGGACCTGCTCGCGGCCTACGCCCGGCTCGCCCTGTCCCCGGTCGAAGCCCTCCAGGCGGTCACCGAGCGCGTCGCCCGCCTCAACCCCAGCATCAACGCCTTCGCCGTGATGAACCCCGACGCGCTGGCCCAGGCCGGCCAAAGCCAGGCCCGCTGGCGCGCCGGCCGCCCGATCGGCCCGCTCGATGGCGTGCCCGTCACCATCAAGGACCTGATCGACATCGCCGGCCTGCCCACCCGCCGCGGCTCCCGCCTGACGGATACCGCCCCGGCGGCCGAGGACGCGCCGATCGCACTCGCGCTGAAATCCGCTGGCGCGGTGATCATCGGTAAAACCACCACCACCGAGTTCGGCTGGAAAACCCCCGGCGACTGCCCGCTGCACGGCATCACCCGCAATCCGTGGAATTTTCACCACACCCCGGGCGGATCGAGTTCGGGTGCCGGGGCGGCGGCGGCGGCCGGGTTCGGGGCGCTGCATGTCGGCACCGACGCCGGCGGCTCCATCCGCCTGCCGGCCGCCTGGTGCGGCATCGTCGGATTGAAGCCCAGCTTCGGCCGCGTGCCGCAATGGCCGCTCGGCGCCTTTGCCCCGGTCGCCGTCGCCGGCCCGATGACCCGCACGGTGCGCGACTGCGCCCTGATGCTCAACGTCATCGCCCGCCACGACCTGCGCGACCCCTATGCCTTGCCGGATGACGCGAGGGATTGGCGCGACGGCATCGAGGGCGGCATCGCCGGCATGCGCGTCGCCGTCCTGCGCCGCCCCGGCTTCGACGCGCCGGTGGATTGGGAGGGCATCGCCGCCGTGGAACAGGCCGCCGGCCTGATGATGGACCTCGGCGCCGAGGTGGAGGAGGCCGATGCCGGCCTGCCCGACACGCGCGCCATCTTCAGCCGCGTCTGGGGCGTGGCCCTTACCCGCCTGGTCCACTCCTTCCCCGAAACCCGCCGCCACATGCTCGACCCCGGCCTGCTGGAAGTCGCCGCCGCCAACCAGGGCCTCTCGGCGGAAGCCTACATGGAGTTCGAAGCGATGCGCCTGCAGGCCGCGCACGCCATGGCCCGCTTCCACCAGAAATACGACGTGATCCTGTCCCCCGTCGTGCCGAACCCCCCGCCGCTGGCCGACAGCCCGACCACCAACCCGGTCGACGCCCTCTGGACCCACTGGGCACCCTGGACGGCAGCCGCCAACCTCACCCGCCAGCCGGCCATCACCGTGCCCATGGGCTTCGCCGCCAACGGCCTGCCCCGCTCGGTGCAGCTCGCAGCCGCGCTGTATCGCGACGACCTGGTGCTGCGCGGCGCACGGGCGATCGAGATGGCGCAGCCGTTCCCGATGCCGGACCTGGGGTAAGGCAAGGAAGCACGTTCTTTTTTGGAAAAAAGAACCAAAAAACTTTCACCTCTTTGAGTCCGTGAAGTCGGGCGCAAAAGAGAGAAAAGTCTTTTTGCTTCTTTTTCTTCAGAAAAAGAAGATTCTTCCTTTTACTCCCTCACCACGCCCCGCCAGGAACCCACCACCGCAGGCGGCGTTGCCTAAGCCTATGGTAACCGCTGGAGTCCCCTCATGCGCCTGGAAGATCTTTTTCTCGAAACCCTCAAGGACATCTTTTTCGCCGAGCGCCAGATTTTGAAGGGCCTGCCCAAGCTCGCCAAGGCAGCCGCAGACCCCAAGCTGCGCGAGGCCTTCATGCACCATCGCGAGGAAACCGAGGCCCAGGTCGATCGCCTGCGCCAGGTGTTCGAAATCCTCGGCAAGCGCGTCCAGGGCAAAACCTGCGAGGCCATCAACGGCCTGCTGGAGGAGAACGACGAGCTGCTCGAACTCGCGCCCGCTCCCTCCCCGGTGCGCGATGCCGGGCTGATCGCCGGCGCCCAGGCGGTGGAGCACTATGAGATGGCCCGCTATGGCGCCCTGGTCGCCTGGGCGAAGGCGCTCGGCAACGACCAGATCGCCACGCTGCTGCAGGAGAACCTGGACGAGGAGAAGAAGACCGACACGCTCCTCAACCAGATGTCCGCCACCATCAATCGATCCGCGCTCGCCGCCTGACGCCGACCGGCCGGCGGGGTTCGTCCCGCCGGCATCTCCCCGGCCTTCGCCACGCGCACCCGCATGCGGTCATCACGGAGCCGTGAAACCGACGACTCGAATGCATGCCCTAGTCTGCATTCGAGTTTGCCAGAGCGCCCTTCCCAGGGGAGAGTCATTATGAAACATGCGCACCGGCTATCCGCGCCCAACGCCGCCGCCCCGCCAGCAGCAGCGCGATTTCGCCCATGGCCAAGCATCCCCCAACCGGGGCACCTGGCATGACCCCCCCACCCGCCGACGCCATGCCCTCCGGGTCCGCCTCGCTCGATTCGCCCTGGTCCAGCCGGCGCCATTCGATCGTGGCGCACCCCGGCCCGGATGACCGCGGCGACGGTCCCTACCGCCAACTGATCGAGCAGATGCAGGAGGGCGCGCTCACCCTCGCCGCCGATGGCACCGTCATCTATGCCAACCGCCGCGTGGGCGAACTGCTCGGCCTTGCCCCCGCCCGTGTGGACGGGCACGACCTGGCCGACTTCATCGCCCCGCGCGACGCCGTCGCCTGGCGCCGCCTGCTCGCCCAGGCCCGACGCACCGGCGCGCGCGGCGAACTGACCCTGCTGCGCACCGACGGCGTGGAGGTGCCGGTCTTCGCATCGCTCAGCATCAGCGCCCCACCTGATGCCGATATCGATATCGATATCGATGCTAACGCTGGCGCTGGCGCTGGCGCTGGCGCTGGCGAATTCCCGCTGCTGTGCGGCGTGCTCACCGACCTCACCCAGCACAAGCTCGGCCTGCACGCCGCCGACGAGGTCAATGCCCGGCTGCGCGCGCTGATGGCCGAGCGCGAACAAACCGAGGAGGCGCTGCGCCAGGCGCAGAAGATGCAGGCAATCGGCCAGCTCACCGGCGGCATCGCGCATGATTTCAACAACATGCTCCAGGGCTTCATCAGCGGCATCGAGCTGATGCGCCGCCGCCTGGAGCAGGACCGCCCGCAGGAGGCGCTGCGCTACCTCGACGCGGTGCTGGCGGGCATCGACCGCGCCGCCAGCCTCACACAGCGCCTGCTGGCCTTCTCCCGCCGCCAGACCCTGCTGCCACAGCCGGTCGATTCCGCCGCCCTGCTGAACGACATCGCCCCCCTGCTGCGCCATACCATGGGCCCCGAGGTCAGCGTGGTGCTGCAGCCCGACAACGCCGCGCCACCGATGCTGTGCGACCGCAACCAGCTGGAAGCAGCACTGCTGAACCTGGCCATCAACGCCCGCGACGCCATGCAGCCGCTGGGCGGCGGCGCGCTGACCCTGGCATCCGAGGCGGTCCACCTGGCCGCCAACCAGCTGGTCGGCTTCGGCGCCGCCCGCCCGGGCCCCTTCCTGTGCATCACCGTGGCCGACACCGGCATGGGCATGAGCGAGGACGAGCTGTCCCGCGCCTTCGACCCGTTCTTCACCACCAAGCCCGCCGGCCAGGGCACCGGGCTCGGCCTGTCCCAGGTCTGGGGCTTCGTCGCGCAGTCGGGCGGCGTGCTGCGCGCCGTCAGCTCTCCGGGCCAGGGCGCGATCTTCCACCTGTACCTGCCCTGCGACCCCGCCGCCGGCGCGGCCCCCCCGCCGGCACCCGAACCCCCTGCGGCAAACCGCGACCTCGACCCCGCCCCCCGCGCCCTACTGGGTAACGTCCCACGCGCCCTTTTGGGTGACGTCCCCCGCGCCCTGTTGGTCGACGACGAGGCGCCGATCCGCGAGGCGCTGGCCGAGGCGCTGGGCGATCTCGGCTGGCGCGTGGAACAGGCGGCCAGCGGGGCCGAGGCCCTGGAACGCCTGCGCGCCGGCCCGCCACCCGACATCATGGTGGCCGACATCGGTCTGCCCGGCGGCATGAACGGCCGCCAACTGGCCGAAGCCGCCCGCACCCTGCATCCCGCCCTGCCGCTTCTGCTGATCACCGGCTATGCCGGCACCGCGCTGGGCCCCGACGCGCCGCTGCCCACCGACGCGCAGCTTCTGCGCAAGCCGTTCACGCTGGGCGAGCTGGCCGGGCGCGTGCAGTCCCTGGTGCCGCGCCAGGGCTGATAATTAATACCAACCCCTAGAACTCTCAACCCATGAGAGCAGGCAAGGCCAGGGCTCTGCCGTCGCGACGCGAAGTCGCGCCGCGGGGGACCCGCAAAGGGCCGACGGCCCTTTGATCCCCATTATTTTTCAAAAGGATAAGGTCCAGGGGCTTGGCCCCTGGTGGGTTTGGGCAGAGCCCAACCTTGCCATCGTTCTATGAGTCGAATTCAACGAGGGTTGGCATAATACTCACGGGGTTCATGGCAGTGTCCTCGCCAGCGCTTCCATCTGGTCGGCGGCCGTGCCCCAGCCCTCGTGGAAGCCCATGGCTTCGTGCTGCCCGCGGTCCGCCTCCGACCAATGCTCGCACACCGCGCGGTAGCGCGTGGCGCCCGCTTCGTCATCAAAGGTGACGCTGGCCACCATGAACGGCTTGGCCGAGGGCTTCCATGCGTGCACGAAGGCATCGGTAAACACCAGCCTGCGCCCAGGCACCACCTCCAGATACACGCCGCGCGTCGGCATTTCCTCGCCGTTCGGCCCGCGCATCACGATGAAGCTCGACCCGCCGGCGCGCACGTCGATCTCGGCGTGGGAGACCGTCCAGGGCTTCGGGCAGAACCACTGCTTCAGCAGCGCCGGCTCGGTCCAGCAGCGCCACAGCTTCGCGCGCGCAACCGGGATCAACCGCGAGAGCACCAGCGGCTCCGCCAGGGCTTGCTGCGTCGTGCACGGGTTCTCGTTGTCCATCGTTCTGTCCTCCAGCCGTGGGATCGCCAAGCCATCACGTCATCACGCCACCCCGTCGTCACGCCAGCGCGGGGCGCGCGGCGGGCGCGCGGAAGGTCGTGGCGATTGCCAGCGCCCCCAGCCCGATGGCCGCCGAGGCGCCATACAGCCACGCGTAGTCGCCGCCCCAGCCGTACAGCCAGCCGCCGGCCACCGGGCCCACCGCCATGCCGAAGGTCGCCGCCATTGTCACCGCGCCGAACGCCGTGCCCATCACCGCCGGGCCGAACCAGTTGCGCACCAGCACGGCGTACAGCGGCATCACCGCGCCATACGACAGCCCGAACAGCACCCCCAGCGCCAGGAACTCCCCCGGCGCGCGCACCGTGGTGTACAGCGCGATCGCCGCGGCCTGGCCGGTCAGCGCCAGCAGGATGGTCGGCTTCTCGCCGATCCGGTCGGCCACCATGCCGCCGCCGACGCGCCCGGCCAGCCCCGCCAGCCCCGCCGCGCCCAGCAGGGTCGCCGCCGTCATCGGCGCGATGCCGCAATCGATGGCATAGGTTGCCATGTGGAAGATCGGCCCGGAATGCGCGGCGCAACAGGCGAAATAGGTGGCCGCCACGGCCAGCAGCTGCGGCGAGCGCAGCGCCTGCCCCGCCGTGACCCCGCCACCCGCCCGCCCGGCCTCCGGCACCATCGGCGGCGCGCGCAGCAGCAGCGCCACCGGCAGCACCACCGCCCAGACCAGCAGGCCCAGCACCAGGAACGCGGTGCGCCATCCCGGCCCGGCGATCAGCCAGGTGGACAGCGGCGCCATCGCCAGCGTGCCCATGCCCATCCCCGCCGTCACCAGCGCCACCGCCAGGCCCCGATTGGCCACGAACCAGCGCGAGGCGCTGGAGGTCAGCGGCGCCATGTAGGCCCCCGCCCCGGCGCCGCCCAGCACCCCGAACGCCAGCTGCAACTCCAGCACGCTGCCGGCGCGCGAGGCCAGAACCAGCCCCAGCCCCTGCAACGCACCGCCGGCCAGCACCACCGCCCGCGCACCCCACCGGTCCGACAGCGCGCCCCAGCCGAAGCCGGCCACGCCCATCGCCAGAAACCCGGCCATCGAAGCCCCGGCAACAGCCGTGCGCGACCAGCCCTCGGCCGCCTCCAGCGGCGCCACGAATACCCCCAGCGCCATCATCGACCCCATGCCCACCAAGGTGATGGCAATGCCTGCGGCGACGATCACCCAGCCATATCGAAGGTCGGTCATGTTGCATCCCCCAAGAAAGAATCTTCTTTTTCTGAAGAAAAAGAAGAAAAAAGACTTTTTTCCATTTTGCACCCGAGCCAACCGTTCAACCCAGGTGCAAATGGATGAAAAGTTTTTTGGTTCTTTTTTTCAAAAAAGAACATGCTTACTACCCTTCCATCAACCCGACGAGATAACCCCGCAAGTGCCCGATCTGTTCACGGATCGTCTCCGCGGAGCCGGTTGCCTTGGCCATCACGAACGCGCCTTGCAGCACCGTCTGGATAAAGCGTGCCACGCTGTCTGGCGCCCAGTGCGCGCCCGGCGGGCGGGCGGCGGCGAGGTCGGCTTCCAGCGTGGCGGCGTGTGCGCGGATCACCTCGCCGCACGCCGCGCGCAGGGCGGGGTGGCTGGCCCAGGTTTCCTGCACCAGCGTGCCGGCGAAGCAGGTGCAGGCGCCCAGGTCCTCGTGCAGCAGGGCGGCGCGGAAATCGATGTAGGCCAGCACTCGCGCGGCCGGGTCGGCGGGCGCGTGATAGGGTGCTGCGGCAAACATTGCCCCGGTGGTCTCCCCCCAGTGCGCCGCGGCGGCCACGCCCAGCGCCTCCTTGCTGCGGAAATGGTGGAAGAAGCTGCCTTTCGTCACCCCGGCGTCGGCGCATAGCGCATCGACGGAGGTGGCGGTCCAGCCCTGCCGGCGCACCAGGTGCAACGCGGCCTGGAGCAGGCGGGTTCGGGCATCGAGGGTCACGGCAGTATCCATGGGCGTCACCATACCAACCAGTCGGTATAGATACAAGCCCCAGCCTGCCCCGCAACGCGCATCAAGTGGGCCGACATATCCAGGCCTCGTCCGATGTAATCGCAACTCTGATCCCCATATCCTGCAAATCACCGGAAAATCCTTCGGCGATTTGGCGGCGTATCGCCTGCGCGCCGCATGGGGCCACACCGATGAATATTCCTGTCTGGACGATGCCGGCGCTGTACTGCGCCACCACGGGCGCCTGACCATGTACACCGCTCGCCCGGAACTGGGCACCAAGCGCGTCTGCGCCCATTGCGCCGTCCGCTTCTACGACCTTGGCCGCGCCCCCGCCCGCTGCCCCGCCTGCGGCACCGACCAGCCGCCGCCGCGCGCGCGCACCCTGGCCGTGCCGCGCACCCCCGGCGCCCGCTGGTCCGCCCGCCCGGCCGCCGTCGCCCCCACCGCCGTCCAGGCCGAAGCCGCCGATGACGACGCCGTTCCCCTGCTGGACGCCTCCGACGACGAGGACGCCGAGGACACGGACACCGACGACGCCGAGGAGGTCGACACCAAGACCGACGACGAGGACAGCTGACGCCAGGCGCCAACCCATGACCCAGTACGTCCTCGTCCGCCACAGCGCCTACGCCCTGGCCGCCAACCCCGCGTTCGAGGACGCACTGGAAACCGCCGAAGTCGACACGGTCCGCGCCTATGCGGTCCGTGCCGCCGGCGCCACGCTCTACCCCAGCCGCGAAACAGCCGAAGCAGCCATCCCCGGCGCGCGCGGCCATTTCTCCCATGTACGCGTCGGCGGCGCGGAAGTTTTCGTGCAAGCGGGCTGAGTGTTCATATAAGATTCTTCTTTTTCTGAAGAAAAAGAAGCAAAAAGACTTTTTATTCATGGCACCGGGTCTTGATGATCGCGCACGGTGCCATGAATGAAAAGTTTTTGGTTCTTTTTTCAAAAAGAACATTCTTCCTTCCTCCAGGCTGGCCGAACTCCGCCGAGGATGCGACAGTCGCGTCGCGTCACGAGGAGCCCTGTCATGAGCACTGAATCCGCCATCACCGCCTGGCTCGCCAGCCAGCAGCAGGCCATGATCGACCTGCTGCGCCAGACCGTGGACATCGACAGCGGCAGCTACAACAAGCCCGGCATCGATGCGGTGGGTGCGGCGATCGAGACTTGGCTCGCCAGCCAGGACATCCCCACCGAGCGCGTGGCCCAATCCCGGCACGGCGACTGCATCCGCGCGCTGGTCGGCGCCGAGCCGGCCTCCGCCAGCCTTACCAACGCCCCCACCAACATCGTGCTGATGGGCCATCGCGACACGGTCTTCCCGGACGGCGAGACGCAGCGCCGCCCCTTCACCATCACGGACGGCATCGCCTATGGCCCCGGCGTGGCCGACATGAAGGCCGGGCTGGTGATGAACGCCTTCGTGCTGGCCGCCTTCCGCAAGTTCGGCGGCGCCCCGGCCCCGCTGGTCGGCCTGTTCACCGGCGACGAGGAAATCGGCTCCCCCGAAGGCCGCCCGGTGATCGAGGCCGAGGCGCGGCGCGCCCGCGTGGTGTTCAACTCCGAGCCCGGCCGCGTCTCCGGCAACGTCGTCACCGGGCGCAAGGGCGGCGTGTTCAGCGCGTTTCGCATGACTGGCAAGGCCGCCCATTCCGGCGGCAATTTTTCCGAGGGCATCAGCGCCATCGGCGAACTGGCCCACAAGATCACCGCCATCCACGCGCTGACCGACCTCGACCGCGGCATCACGCTGAACGTCGGCCTCGTCTCCGGCGGGCAGAGCGTCAACACCGTGGCACCCTGGGCCGAGGGCCAGATCGACCTGCGCTACATCCACCCCGCCGACCGCGACGAGATCATGGGCAAGATCGAGGCGATCATCGCGCGCAGCTTCGTGCCCGGCACCAAGGCGGAGCTGACCATCAAGGGCGAGTTCCTGCCGCTCAACCAAACTCCCACGGCCAGGAAACTGTTCGAGCTGTATGTGCAGTCCGCCGCCGACACCGGCTTTGCCACCGACGGCGAATTCACCGGCGGCTGCGCGGATAGCGGCTTCACCGCCGCCGTCGGCGCGCCGACCATCTGCGCCGTGGGCCCCGTTGGCGGCAAGGCGCACTCGCCCGAGGAGTTCCTGCGCATCGACAGCCTGGTGCCGCGCGCCCAGGCCATGGCGCGGGCGATTCTGCGGCTGGAGGCGGCGGGGCTATAGCCAGGGAGAATCTTCTTTTTCTGAAGAAAAAGAAGCAAAAAGACTTTCTATCCATTTGCACCGAGGCTGGTGTTCCAGCCACGGTGCGAAGTCATGAAAGTTTTTTGGTTCTTTTTTCCAAAAAAGAACTGCTTCCTACCCTACCGCTTTCTTCGGGTTCCGCCCCAGTTCCGGCATCGCCGCCGCCTCCGGCCCCACCTTGGCCGCACTGGGCCGCTCCTCCATCTCGTTATCGTCCAGCCCCGCCCGCAGCTTCCGGTGCAGCGGCGGGAAGGCGGCACCCAGCCCCGCCCCCCACACCAGCGCCCCCAGCAGCAGCCCCATCACCGGCCGCCCGATGAACACCGGCCGCCCGCTTTCGGTCGCCGGCAGAAATTGCAGCAACACCACCGACAGCAGCATCCACAGCAGGAACCCGAACGCCAGGCCGAACAGCCACCCGCCCAGCGGGTCGTTCGCGCCGCGCCCGAACAGCAGCCCATACAGCAGCCCCGCCACCGTCAGCACCGCAGCACACGCCAGCGCCACCGCCACGCTGCCGAGCGCTGCACCCCCGATGGCATGCGCCAGCGCATCCAGCCAGCCAAACTCCTCCAGCACCGCAATCGCCGGCAACGACGCCAGAAGCCCCGCCAGCGCGCCTGTCGCCAACGGCCGCTGCGTCGGCCCGGGATCGAGCCCGTGGGCGCGCACCATGCTGATCATCGAGGCTCAAGCCTCATGGGGCTGATCATCGAGGCTCAAGCCTCGTGGGGCTGATCATCCCCCGGCCCGCCCCGCATCGGGCTCGCCGCCCACCACGGCACCCATGTCCGGCGGCGCCACCATCCGCCCCTGCGCGGCATCGGCCAGCACCTGCTCCAGCGTCGGGTCCCGCGCCAGGTCGCGCCCGAAGATGCGTGCCATGTGCCGATACGACTGCCCGACCAGCCGCGGATCGCGGTTGAGGTCGAACAGGCCCACCGGATTCACGTTGCCGCGCGACGCCGACAGCCCGACATCCCAGTCCACCTGGTCGGTCAGCGAATACCAGGTGAAGCCCACGATCGGCACGCCGCTCTCGCGCAGCAACTGCACGTTGTGCCACTGCCGCCACAGCCAGCGCGGCCCCTCGCGCGCATCCTGGTGGTTGGTCTCGGTGTGCATCAGCGGCCGGCGGTAGCGCTCGTAGTATTGCTGCGCCACCACATACCAGCCGAACAGCTCGCCCAGCGTCTGCACGCGGCCGTGGGTGTCGATCAGCTTCTCGTTCCACACGTAGTAGTCAACACCCAGGATCGCCCGGCTTTTGACATCCTGCTGCAT
Source organism: Rhodospirillales bacterium (assembly GCA_031424895.1). Classification (GTDB taxonomy): domain Bacteria; phylum Pseudomonadota; class Alphaproteobacteria; order Acetobacterales; family Acetobacteraceae; genus CAMDGX01. The sequence goes on along the minus strand of JANPIH010000119.1, from coordinate 99,047 downwards.
GAACCAGGCATACTCGTCGTCCGGCATGCCGTGCTCGGACAGGTACTTGCGCATCCCGTCGCTGACCGGATGGCCATACAGCAGGTCCAGCGGCAGGAACCGCCGCTCGTTCTCGAACGTCGCGATGCGCACCACCTCCGGCTCCGGGCAGCAGGGCTGGTAGAACTCGCCGCTTTCGCTGTTGATGAAGATCGCATCCGGCCGCACCGCGCGGATCGCTTGGGCCATCAGCACCCCCGCCTTGGCCACGTTGCGCACGGCGGTGACGAAGCTGCGCTCGTCGCGCCGCTGTTCGTTCCACATGCCCTCCAGCGCCGACAGCTTGGTGCACACGTACATCTCGTTCACCGGCGTGTACAGCTTCACCCACGGATAGCGCCGCGCGAAGGCGCCGGCGAACTCCGCCAGCGCCGGCGCCAGCTCCGGGTTCTGGAAATTGCCCAGCCAGTCCGGCACGCCGAAATGCACCAGGTCGATCATCGGCACGATGCCCAGCCGCCGCATCTCGGCCGCCACCGCATCCATGAACCCCCATTCATACTGCCCCGGCCCGCGGAACATCAGGTGCAGCGGCGGGCCATAGCGCAGGTAGCGCAGCCCCAGCTCCCGCACCAGGCCGAGGTCCTCGCGCCAGCGCCGGTAATGGTCGCACGCCGCCATCTGGTCCATGCGCCAGCGCCCGTGTTCGATGGTCGGGTAGCTGCACTCGATGCCGGTGGCGAACATGAACCGGTCATCGGGCGGCGGCGGATCGGGCGCCACCAGGATCTCGGGCGTGGCCAGATGAGGGGGGGCCAGATGAGGGGGCCGATGGCTCGGGTAGCCCACCGGCCGGGTGTACAGCGCCCCCAGTATCGCCCCCCACACCAGGTGCCCGACCGCCAGCGCCAGCGGCACCGCCACGTTCTCGTCGAACGGCGACAGCGCCGGGCGCACCAGCCGCCCCGCCTCCACGCCCTCCATCAACATTAGCCGCAACTGCGGCCGCAGCACCAGCAGCGACAGCAGCAGCGGCCCCAGCGCGAACACCATGCCCTGCAGCACCGGGCGCAGCGGCAGCAGCGAGAAGAAGAAATGGGCGTAGAACAGCGCCCACACCGCGCCCACCGCCAGGTGCAGCGCCAGCCCCACACCCCAGCGCGCCCAGTGCGATCCCCCCGGCAGCGTGACCGCCCCCACCGGCCCCACCATGTCCGGCACCGGCAGCCCCAGCGATGCCAACCCCAGCGACAGCGCCGCCCACACCAAGGCCCCCAGCGCCCCAGCCAGGAGCGCCTTGCCATAGGCCACCTGCCGGATCACCCGCGCACCGCCATCGCCCGTCTCCCCATACGTCGGGAGGGGAAGCACCCGGGACAGGCAGGGTTCCGGAAAGGGAAGGATGTTCTTTTTTGAAAAAAAGAACCAAAAAACTTTTATTCTCTCGCGTACGCGAGAACGTCAGGCATCGGTCCAATGAATAAAGTTCTTTTGCTTCTTTTTGTCCACAAAAAGAAGGCCTTGCTTACTCCACCAACACCGCCCGCAAATCCTCGCACCGCACCACTCCGGTGCCGGGCCGCGCCCCCACCACTCCGGCCGCCGCGTTGGCCAGCAGGGCCGCCACCCGCACCGGCAGCCCTGCCGCCACCCCGGCCGCCATGGTCGCCACCGCTGCGTCGCCGGCGCCCGACAGGTCGACCAGCCGCGCCGGGTCCAGGCGGAAATGCACCGCCCCGTCCGCGTCCACCAGGCTCATCCCCTCCTCGCCGCGCTTGACCAGCACCGCGCCGATGCCGTGCGCCGCGCGGATCGCCTGCGCCGCCGCCGCGATCGCCGCGTCGCCATCCGGCGGCTCGTCCGCGCCGGGGTCGAGGTCGGTGCGGTGCGGCACCAGCACATCCGCCCCGGCATAGCGGCCGAAGTCGCTCGCGCGCATGTCCACCACCACGCGCCGGTTGGCGGCATGCGCGGCGGCGATCAGCTGTGCCGGCACGTTGCCCGCCAGCACCCCCTTGCGATAATCCGACAGCACCAGCACCGAGGTCGCCGCCATCGCATCGCGCGCAATGCGCTGCAGCCGTTCGGCCAGCTTGGGGTGGATCGGCCGCGTGTCCTCCCGGTCGGTGCGCAGCAATTGCTGCCCGCCCTGGCGGCTGCCCTCGGCGACATAGCGGGTTTTGACGGTGGTAACGCGCCCGCCCTGCACCAGCAGCCACGGCTCCACCCCCGGCTGCCCGCCGATCAGCCCGGTCAGTTCCGCCCCGGCCGGATCGTCGCCGACCACCGAGACGAACGCGACGGCAGCGCCCAGCGCGCACAGATTGTGCACCACGTTGCCGGCACCGCCGGGTTCGTCGAGTTCGCTGGCCATCGCCAGCACCGGCACCGGCGCCTCCGGGCTCATGCGCTGAACCCGGCCGAAGATGTAGCGGTCCAGCATCGCGTCGCCGACCACCAGCACCCGCGCGCGGACCAGGCGGTCGATCGCGCGGCCGATGTCCAGGGGGTCGTCCGGCCCGTCCACGCTGCTGCTCATGCCATCGCCCTACCGGACGCCCACCCGCATGGCAAGCGGCGGGCCTGCTGCTTCAAGTGCCGAGGAACCGCAGCCGATCCGCCTCGAACACGCCGCAGGTCAGCTTGCCGCCCAGCACCGCCCCGGTGTCCAGCCCGATCCGGTTCGCCCGCACCACCGGCTCCGCGTCCTCCGGCGTGTGGCCGTGCACCACCACCGCCTCGTGCGTGGCTGTGCTCGACAGGAACGGCTCGCGCATCCACAGCAGGTCCTGGCGCGCCTGCTTGTCCAGCGCCACGCCCGGCCGCACCCCGGCATGCACGAACAGGTAGCCCCCGGCGCGGTGCATCAGCGCCAGCGCGCGGATGAAGGCCAGGTGCGGCGGCGGCAGCAACGCCTCCCACCGCTTCGGGGCCGTGCGCGGCGGCACCCCCCAGCTGGACAGCGCCGCATGGCCGCCATTGGCGATCCACACCTCCGCATCCGTCCGCTGCCCGGCCAGCGCGCCCAGCAGCAGGTCCTCGTGGTTGCCCAACAGGTTCAGCACCCGCACGCCCGCGACGGGGAAGGGCGCGATCAGCCGCGCGATCACCCCGGCGCTGTCAGGCCCGCGGTCGATATAGTCGCCCAGGTGGATCACCAGCGGGTCGGCATGGGGGCGGGCGCGCAGATCGTCGGCGATGGCGCGGTGCATCGCCTCCAGCCGGTCCAGGCAGCCATGCACGTCGCCGACGGCATAGATCCGCTGCCCGGGCGGCAGCGCGGCCGGCGCTAACCTCTCGTTCATCCCACCCCCTTAGCCTTCCACCTGGATCGCCACAAGCCGGGCCCAATACCAGGCCCGCCACGCCCCGCAAGGGCACGCACCATGAGGGTGAGAGCATGACCATGGCGTCGACGGCCGGGACCACCGGCGAACCCGGTTCCCGCGAACCCGGCTCCCATCGGCCACACCGCCGCGCCCGCGCCGGGGACCTGCTGCTGGCCGACGCCTTGGACCGGGAGGCCCGCGCCCCCCAAGGCCGCTTCGCCGTCGTCGTCCGCCTCTCCCGCCTGCCGCCGCCCGGCCCGCGCCCCTACCACCGCCGCGTCGCCCGCGCCCTGCTGGAGGATTGCGCCCAGCGCCATGGCGGCCAGGTGCTCCAGCTCGCCAGCGGCGACCTCGTGCTGCTTGCCCACGCCATGGTCGCCCACGCCATGGCACAGGGCGCCGCCGAACCGCCCGCGGCCGACATGCCCCAGGCGCTGCCGGCGCTGCTCGCCCGCCTGCTCCACCTCGACGGCGACGAGGCCGGCGGCCCGGTCACCACGCTGGTGAAGCTGGCCGACGGGCACGACCAGCTGCGCGCGTTGCTGGACGAACCCACCCTTGCCGACGAGGACGAGGAACCGGCTGACCGCCCGCGCAATCCCTTCGCCGGCCGCCTGTCGCCCGGCTTCCCGCCGCTCGCCCCCGGCGGCCTTGCCCCGATGCCGGCGGGCGGCATCGCCCCGTTGCTGCGCGTGCAAACCACCGCCCGCCTGCCGCCGCGCGGCGCGCCGCCCACTGCCGCGATCCTGCCGGTCCACCGTGCGCCAGCGATCGAGCCCGGCCTGCTCGCCGCCCACCTCGCCACCCAACTTACCGGGGGGCACCCGGGCGGCTCCCTTCCCGCCGATCCCTGGCTGCGCCAGCACCTCGCCGAGGCGCTCGGCCGCTCGCTGCTGGCGGCCCTCCAGGCGGCCTGGGGCAGCGGCTTCCCGCTCGATGCCGCCCCGCGCCGAGGCGTGCCGCCGCTGCTGCTGCGCCTGCCGCTGGCGCTGATCGCCAGCCCCGCTTTCGCCGAATTCGCCGCCCTGCCGCATGGCGAGGCCCCGCCCGCCATCGCGGTCGCCATGGCCGAGGCCGCGGCCGATCCCGCCGCCTGGGCCGCCGCGCGCACCCGCCTGGCCGCCGCCGCGATGCCCCTGGTGCTCGACGGGCTCACCCACCACGCCCTCGTGCTCGCCCGCCCGGAAGCGCTGGGGGCGGACATGATCGTCCTGCCCTGGAGCACCGCCTTGCCCCGCCTGCCGGCCCCGCGCCAAAACGAGGTCGCCGCCGCCATCGCCCGCATCGGCCCTGCCCGCTTCCTGATGACCGGCGCCGACAGCGAGGCCGCGCTGCGCTGGGGCCGGTCGTCGGGCATCCAGCTGTTCCAGGGCACCCATGTGGAAGCGATGCTGGCCGCCACCCGCCTGCTCGCCTGCCCCGGCCCTGGCGCCGCGCCTGAGGTAGGGCGGCAGCCGACGCGGCTGGACAACCACCCATGCGGCCTGCGTGCCTGCACCGGGCGGGGCACCGCCGCCACCACGGCTGGCCGCGCCGGCTGCATCCGGCCCGACCTGCTCGACCGTGCCATTCCCCCGCGCGTCATGCCCGCCGCCACGATGGCCCGCGCCGTCGCATGAACGCCCTCGCCGCTGCGCACATCACCGCGGCACTTCCGCCTCGCCTCGCCCCGCCCCAATCCGAAGCCGCCCGCGCGCTCGATGCCCTGGTGCGCGAGACGGTCGCCACCGGCATCGCCCGCCAGGCGCTGCTGCTGCGCCTGTCCGCCCTGCCGCGCACCCTGGCCCAGCCGCACCACCTGCGCCTGGCGGTGGAAGCCCTGGAACCGCTGCTGGCCGCCGACCGCGCTCGCCTGTTCGTGCTGCCCAACCACGACGCCGCCATGGTCTGGCGCGGCCCCGCCCCCACCCTTCTGGCCGACAGCCTGGCCCGGCTGGACACGCTGTTCTCCGGCGCATTCCCGCAGGGCGACACGCTGGCCCGCCATCTGGGCCTGCCGGAGGAAGCCGACCTTCTGCTCGCCGCCGCCGCCGCCAGCCTGCGCCCACCGCCACCGCCGGCCCCCACCACCCCGCGCCTGCCGCTCGACCCCCCCGCGCTGGCCGCCCTGGAGCAGGCGCTGTCGCGCGCCGACCTCTCCCGCTTCGCCCGCCGCCGCGCCGTTTGCATCCTGATCCCCGGCCAGGGCCTGCGCCGCGCCTGGGACAGCCGGCAGTTCTGCCTGTCCGAACTCGCTGAAACCCTCGCCCCCGACCGCGACCTCAAGGCCGCCCCCTGGCTGTTCCGCCGCCTGACCCGCATCCTCGACCTGCGCATGATGGCCCTGCTGTCCGCCCCGCAGGAACTGGGCGGCGCCGGGCCATTCGCCCTGCCGCTCAACATCGCCTCCATCCTCTCCCCGGCCTTCCTGCGCTTCGACGCCGCCCTGCCGGCGCGGCTGCGCGGCCAGGTGGTGCTGGCGCTGCGGCCGGAGGATGTGCTGGCCGACCCGCCCGCCTTCCTGTTCGCCCGCGGCTTCGCCCAGGCGCGCGGCTTCCGCCTGCTGCTGTCCGGCCTCACCGCCACCATCGCCGGGGCCTTCCCCGCCGAGGCCACCGGCTTCGACCACCTCCAGCTCGCCTGGGACCCCGCCCTGGCCGCCACCACCCCCGCCTTCCTCGGCCTGGACCCGCGCCGCACCGTGCTCGCCGGCGTGGCCAGCACCGCGGCGCTGGACTGGGCGCGCACCCACGCCGTCCCCCTCGTCACCGGCCCGCTCGCCCACCCAACCTGACCGCACCTCTTGGCGCGATCCCTTGCGCCCCCTTGGCGCGATCCCTGGCGCACCGTACATACCCGCCATGACCGATGCGATCCGCGTAAGCGGCCTCACCAAGCGCTACGGCGAGACCCTCGCGGTCGATGCGCTGTCCTTCTCAGCGGCGCGCGGGCAGACCATCGGCCTGCTCGGCGGCAACGGCGCGGGCAAAACCACCACCATCGCCATGTTGATGGGCCTGCTGATCCCCACCGCCGGCACCATCCACGTGCTCGGCCACGACATGGCGCGCGACCGCTTCGCCGCCCTGGCGCGGATGAACTTCTCATCCCCCTACGTCTCGCTGCCCGCCCGCCTGTCGGTCGCCGAGAACCTGCGCGTCTATGGCCACCTCTACGGCGTGCCCGGGGTGGAAGCGCGCATCCGCGAACTCGCCGCCGAACTCGACCTCGCCGACCTGCTCGCCCGCCCCGCCGGCCAGCTCTCCGCCGGGCAGAAAACCCGCGTGGCGCTGGCCAAGTCGCTGATCAACCGCCCCGAATTGCTGCTGCTCGACGAACCCACCGCCAGCCTGGACCCCGATACCGGCGACATGGTCCGCAGCTGGCTGGAACGCTACCGCGCCGCCACCGGCTGCACCATCCTGCTCGCCAGCCACAACATGGCCGAGGTGGAACGCCTGTGCTCGCACGTGCTGATGATGAAAACCGGCCGCATCGTCGACCAGGGCAGCCCCGCGGACCTGCTCGCGCGATACAACCGCGACGACCTGGAACAAGTGTTCCTCGACATCGCACGCAACCGGCGGGAGGGGACGAAGTGAAGCAAGAATCTTCTTTTTGTGAACAAAAAGAAGCAAAAAAACTTCATCCATTTGCTGGTCGCCGAGTCTCGGTGCAATGGAATGAAAGTTTTTTGGTTCTTTTTTTCAAAAAAGAACGCTTCCTTTGACATTGCGCCGCATCTGGGGCCTGATGTATCGCCATCTTGCCCTGTATCGCCGCTCCTGGCCGCGCCTGTTGGAGCTGGCCTATTGGCCGACACTGCAGATGTTCATCTGGGGTTTCACCGCCGCCTTCATTGCCAGCCGCATCGGCGTGGAGGGCCAGATCGCCGCTTCCCTGCTGCTGGGCGGCGTGTTGCTGTGGGAGGTGGCGTTGCGCAGCCAGATGGGCATGGCGATTTCCTTCCTGGAGGAGATCTGGTCACGCAATCTCGGCCACGTCTTCGTCTCGCCGCTGCGCCCGTGGGAGCTGGTGGCGGCCTTGCTGGCGATGAGCGCGATCCGCATGGCGATCGGCGTGCTGCCGGCGGTGCTGCTGGCCTGGGCGCTGTATGCGTTCAACCTGTTCGCCATGGGGCCGATCCTGGTGCTGTTCGCACTGAACCTGATGGTGATGGGCTGGTGGATCGCGCTCGGCGTCATCTCGCTGATCCTGCGCCATGGCGCGGGGGCGGAGGCGCTGGCGTGGAGCGTGCTGTTCGGCATCACGCCGTTTGCCGCGGTGTTCTACCCGGTGAGCATCCTGCCCGCTCTGCTGCAGCCGGTGGCGCTCGCCCTGCCGGCGGCGCACGTGTTCGAAGGCATGCGCGCCGTGCTCGACACCGGCACGATCCATTGGGACCACCTGGCCTGGGCCGCCGGGCTGAACCTCGCCTGGACGGCCGCGTCCATCCTGCTGTTTGCCCGCCAGTTCCGCGCCGCGCGCACCAGCGGCGCCCTGCTTTCGATCGGAGAATAGCCATGCCCCCCACCGCCTTCTGGCTGATCCGCCACGCCCTGGTGGAAGAATCCGCCCGCGCCCGCCTGTATGGCAGCACCGACGTGCCGTTATGCGAAACCACGCTGCTGGACCAGGCGCCGATGTACGAAGCCCTGGCCCGCCGCCTGCCGCGCCCGGCCTTTTGGGGCTGCACGCCGCTATCGCGCACGCGGCGCACCGCCCAGGCGATCTTCCGCGCCGGCTATCCCGCGCAGGACCTGACGGTGGTCCCCGGCCTGATCGAACAATCGATGGGCGACTGGCACGGCACCGTGCATGCCGACCTGCCGGCCAAACTGGCCGAACCCGCCCACCCGTTCTGGCCGCTGTCGGGCACCGAACGCCCGCCCGGCGGCGAAAGCATGCAGGATGTCATCCAGCGCACCGGCGCCGCCCTGGAAGACCTCGCTGGCCGCCACCGCGGCGACAATGTCGTGATCGTCAGCCACGGCGGCACCATCCGCGCCGCCGTTGCCCACGCCATCGGCATCACCGCCACCAACGCGCTGCACCTTTCGGTTGCCAATCTCGGCCTGACACGCCTGGAACGCGAGGCCACCGGTTGGCGTGTTGTGTGTGTTAACGAATTGCCAGGTTACTGAACAATTCGCGCTTTCGCGACAATCACACACAACGCGCAGCAGTAAATTCCGATTGAACACATGTTTCGGTGATGCGGAGCCAGTTGCCGGGAAAATGAAGATACTACCCATCCGCTCTCGAGTAGCCTGCGGTTATTCACGATACATTAACTCGCAGGATACCTGTTGGGATGGAGATTTGACCGCATGCGATACGCATTGCTGGGGCTGTCGCGCGCAACGGCACTGCTGATTTTCGTCTCGCTGCTGGTGCTGCACCTGGCCGCCCCGGACTTTGCCGCGCGCACCTTCTGGATGCTCGGTGTCTCCTGGGGGCAGGAGCCGTTCTACGACGTGTTCTCCCCCCTCTCCTGGCTCGAATGCCACCAGTATGGCTTCGACGTGTACCGGACCAATCCGTGCGACACGCGGCTCAGCCTGTCGATGTCCTACCCCCCCGGCTGGCTGGCCTTCTCCGCGATTGGCATCGACACCACGCATACTGGCGCGGTGGGCATCACCATTGGCCTGCTGTTCGGCGCCGCCGTCCTGCTGCTTCCGCGCCCCTCCTCCCCCGCGGCGGCCATCGCCCTCGCCCTCGCCCTCGGCTCCAACGCCGTGCTGTTCGGGCTTTACCAGGCGAATTTCGACCTTGCTGTCTTTACCGTCGCGATCCTGTTCATCCACGCCCTTCAGCGCAGCATCGCCGTGCGCAAGGCCGGCTACGTCGCCGTCGCGGGGCTGGCGGCGCTCAAGATCTATCCGGTGTTCCTGCTGCTGCTCGCCGCGCGCGAGCCGCTCCCCTGGATGATGATGCTCGCCGCCGTCTTCGCGCTGGCGGCCGCCGCCCATATCCATGCCTGGACGCCGGAATTCATGCTCATCCTCGGCTGGGTGCCGCGCGGCCGCCCGCTGGAGATGTTTGGCCTGGGCAACAGCTGGCAGGGGCTGCGGATCATCCTCGGCCTGCAGCAGGCCCCGCCATGGCTGGTGGCCTGCACCCTGGCCGCCTTCCTGGCGGTGACGGCCACCATCGCGCTGCGCACCGCGAAACTGCTGGCCCGCGAGGGCGCGGACCGCCATCTCACGCTGCTGGAGTGCCGCTTCCTCGCCGCCGGCGCCGCCGTTGTCGTCGGGTGTTTCCTCACCAGCCAGAGCTGGCGCTACAAGGCCATCTTCCTCATCTGCACCATCACCCCGCTTGTGACCCTGGCGCTGCGCGCCCGCCTGCCGGCCGTCCGCGCCACCTTCGCGGCCACCGTGCCCGCGATCCTGCTCGCCCTGTGGGCCGTGTTCCTGATCAATGTCGCCAAGCGCGCCGACATGGCCCTTGGCCTGCAGGAGGTGGCCGGCATCGGCCTTCTGCGCAGCCTCGTCTGGCTTGCGGTCGAGGCTGCGTGGTGGTGGATCATCGGCGTGTTCGGCGGCTGCCTGGCCTGGCTGATGCTGCGCGAACGCGCCATGCGCGACCTGCTACGGGCCCTGAACGGCATTCGCCGCGGCACCGTGGCATGGCCGGGCACGGCGCTGGGCCTGCGCCTGCCGCGCCACTCCGCCCGCGGCCGCGCCGGCTCCCGGCCGGACCCTCAATAGGCGCCGCCGCGCGCCCACACCATCGGCATCACGGCGGCCAACGCACTGCATCTGTCGGTGGCGACCCCGGTTTGCCACGCGCGGAACGCGAGACCACCGGCTGGCGCGTGCCGTGTGTCATACCAACCGCCTTTGATGTCGACCGATGAAGAATCGGTCGACGGCGGCCGGTATGATTTTTTGTTTTGCGCGCTGCCGCCGGACAACACAGCACGTCCCATGCCCGGCTGACCGTGCAAACGCCACAGACAACGGGATGGACGACAACGGGTCAGAAGCTGGTTGCCGCGCCGATCGGGTTCAGGAAATCCGGCTCGGCCGCTGCGATATAGCGCAGCATGTCGGCCATGGTGAAGGTGCCCGGGTGCGCCGACGGCAGGCTGGGCTTCCAGCCAGGGTTCTGCTTCGGGTGCAGGAAGGCTTCCGGATCGGTCTGCAGCAGGCCCACGAACACCTCGGCCAGGATTCGGCTGCCGACCGGGCCGAGGCGGTTGCCTGCGTTGCCCATCAGCTGCGCCTCCTTGAGGATGTAGAACCACAGCGGCGAGTCCTCGTGCAGGCCGATCGCCTTCGCCGCCGCGCCGTCGTTGCCGCTGGCGGCGATCTGCGCGCCATCCAGCACCGGCACCTTCATGTGGCGCGCCACCGCCTGGCCGGAGGGCAGCTGGAGCTTGTAGCCACGCTGGAGGTTGCGCAGCGGCAGGCTGCCGCCGCCGCCCGGCAGCGCGTGCAGCGCGGGCACCAGGTAGGGATCGATCAGGCGGGAGAAGTTCAGCCGGAACCCGTCATCCTGCGGGTTGGCCTGCGGCGGCGGCGCGGGCGGCTTGCCCAGGTCGAAGAAGCGGTGCCAGTCGATGATCCAGTCGCCCGGCAGGCTGGGCAGCACGAACGGCAGCAGCAAGCGCAGCTTCGCCGCCATTTCCCCGTTCGCCGGTTTGTCGAAGGGGGGTGCCGCCTCGCCCAGGATGCCGCCGGACTTGCCGGTGAAGTGGAACAGTTCGCGGAAACCGGCCTGCTGGCGCGCCGTGCGCTCCGGCCGGAAGGCGCGGTTGTGGCTATAGGTTTCTCGCACCATCGAGTGGCCGAGGCGATAGGCGGCCCCCGAGAACTCCACCGGGATATAGGCTTCCTGATAGGCGCTCTGCGTCTCCGGCAGGTAGTGGCGCCGGCCGTTCCGCAGCACGTCGTGCAGGTCGTTGTTGTCGATCAGCTTGGCCACGAAATCGTGCAGCACGATCCACTGGTAGTGCCAGCGCACCAGCTTGCGCGTTTCGCTGAAATTGCCGCCGCCATGCTGCGCCAGCACGGCGTTGTGGAACTTCAGGAAGGCGAGGTGGGTCTGCGACACCAACAGGTTCTCGTCGTTGCGCGCGTCGCCGATCAGCGCGATGCCCTGCGCGTTGCGCGCCAGGTCGAAGGGCAGCCCGGCTTTCACGCCGGGGTCCCCCGGCCCGCCCCCGCCGCAGCGGCCGAGCAGCATGCGGCCGGCGTTCAGCCGGTCGAACAGGTGCGGCGAGGCGTCGCCGCCGGGGCCGGTGGCATAGAGGCTGTCCAGCTCCAGCTGCGGCGTGCGGAAGTTCTGCTCGCCCAGCGGGTCGCGCCGGGCCTCGGTGGTGCTGGTGAGGTCCAGCGTGATGTCGTGGTCGATGAACTGGCCGAGATAGGTGTAGCCTGCGGGAATGTTGCGGTTGTTGTCCTCGCCGGGCGGCCGGTCGTCGATCATCGCGTCGGCCAGGGTCTTCAGCGCCGCGTCGTCGACCTGCTTGGGGCGGGCCAGGGAGGAGGGAAACATGTGCCCGAACCGACCGACCTTCAGCGCCTGGTCGTTGGTGCGCTCCGCACCTTCGCGGATCGGCATCGTGGAGGTTGGATTGGTGCCGTGGCTGGACATGGCCGCTCCATTTTGTTATATATTAGTAACGTATCTAGTGCGGGCCGAACCTTTCAAGACACGTTTCTGTGACTGATGTACTTCGCCCTGTCCGTCGGCGCGAGTTAAGCAAGGGAAGCGGTCACAGAGACCACGGAGAGCCACAGAGAGCACAGAGATGCCCATCTTCCTCTCGCCGGGCCGCGGCAGTGGCAATGAAGGAAACAATTACAAAGATGTGGAGAAAATAACGGGACCGCAGTTCCTTGCTCCTCTCTGCCTCTTTGTCGAGTCTTACCTTGCTTGCCGCCGGCCGTTTCGGGGAAGCATTCCTTCCCTTGCTCTCTGTGGCCCCTTTCCTGCTTCGCCCCTGCCATCAAGAACGACAGGCGTACGCTGCCTTCAGCATTCCGCGCGTCAGTACGCCCCGCCACGTGCGGCGACGGGCCACAGGCATTCCACCCGCCCGCCGCGCACGCCCACGTACCAGTCGTGCCGGTCCACCGTCGGGTCGCAGTGGCTCGGCACCAGGCGCAGCTTGGCGCCGATCCCGGGGCCGCGCATCTCGGGCGGGAACTCGATCTTGCCGTGTTCGTCAGACGCGCTGACGAACTTCATCGCCGGTTGCTGCCACACGCCGGGCATGCCGGATTCGATGGCGATGGCTTTGTGGCCCACGTCCGTCACTGCGATGCCTGGGCGTGGTGCGCTCATCACCGTGCCGAGCACGAACAGCGAGTGGCGGAACTGGCTGACGAATCCGCCCCCTTCGTCGAGGTTTCGGGCGTAGTCGACGTCCATGAAGCAGTAGCTGCCGGCCTGGAGTTCGGTGAACACGCCGGACGCGGCCTCGATCTCGAAGGTGCCGGTTCCGGCGCCGCCGACGATCGGGCAGGGCAGGCCTTGCTGCGCCAGCATCTCCACGGTGCGCCGCGTATCGGCCACGGTCTCGGCGATGGCGGTGCGGCGTTCGGCGATGGTGCGGAAATGCTGCGCGCGGCCGTGATAGGCCTGCAGGCCGCCGAAGGTAAGGTGCGGGTCGTCGGCGATCATCCGCGCCAGCGCCACCGCCGGCGAGCCCGGCTCCACGCCGCAGCGGTTGCCACCGACGTTGATCTCCACCAGCACGTTCAGCACCACGCCCGCATCGCGCGCCGCGGCCGAGATGGCGGCCACATGCGCGGGGTCGTCGGCACAGATCGAGATGCGGGCGATGCGCGCCAGTGCGGCGGCACGGGCGAGCTTGCTCGCACCCACCACCTCGTTGCTGATCAGGATGTCGGTCACGCCACCCCAGGCCAACGCCTCCGCCTCGGCCACCTTCTGCACGCATTGCCCCACGGCGCCGCGGCGGATCTGCTGCAACGCCACGATCGGCGACTTGTGCGTCTTGGCGTGGGCGCGCAGCTTCACCTTGGTGCCCTCCAACGCGCGGGCCATGGTGTCGAGGTTGTACTCGAAGGCATCGAGATCAATGATCAACGCGGGCGTATCGACCTCGTCCTCGCGCATGCCGGGGCGGGCGGGGGGCGGTTGCAGCATCGTGTGGGCTCCTTCAAGAAAGCAAGAATCTTCTTTTTCTGAATAAAAAGAAGCAAAAAGACTTTTTATCCATTAGAACGGTATTCAACAGATCGGGCGCAGTGCCATGGAATGAAAGTTTTTTGGTTCTTTTTTCCAAAAAAGAACATACTTCCCTCCCTCTTCCTCCGCAACGCCGTTCAGGCGCTCCACATTCTTGCCCCGCCCCGCCCGCACTGCAAGTCGCGCAGGCTTCGGCGGCGTGCCATACAGGGGAAGCCGCACCAATTGTCGGCGCAAGCTCAGGACCCGTTCATGGACGACGACTTCCGCCGCGCAGCGCTGGACTATCACCGCCTTCCGCGCCCGGGGAAGCTGGCGATCGAGGCGACCAAGCGGATGGCAACGCAGCGCGACCTGGCGCTGGCCTATTCGCCGGGCGTGGCCGCTGCCTGCGAGGCGATCGTGGAGAACCCCGACGACGCCTATCTGTACACCGCGCGCGCCAACCTGGTCGCCGTCATCTCCAACGGCACCGCCGTGCTGGGCCTGGGCAACATCGGGGCGCTGGCCAGCAAGCCGGTGATGGAGGGCAAGGCCGTATTGTTCAAGAAGTTCGCCGGCATCGACGTGTTCGACATCGAGGTGGACGAGCAGGACCCCGACCGCTTCTGCGACGTGGTCGCAGCCCTGGAGCCCACCTTCGGCGCCATCAACCTGGAAGACATCAAGGCGCCGGAGTGCTTCTACATCGAGGAGAAGCTGCGCGGGCGCATGGGCATCCCGGTGTTCCACGACGACCAGCACTGCACCGCCATCACGGTGGCCGCCGCGGTGCGCAACGCGCTGCTGGTCCAGGGCAAGACCCTCGCGGAGGTGAAGCTGGTCACCTCCGGCGCGGGGGCCGCGGCGCTGGCCTGCGTCGACCTGCTGGTGGCGATGGGCCTGAAGGCCGACCACGTGACGCTGACGGACATCAAGGGCGTGGTCCACGCCGACCGCGACGGGCTGGACGACCGCATGCGCCCCTACGCGCGGCGCACCGATGCGCGCACGCTCGATCAGGTGCTCGATGGCGCGGACATCTTCATGGGCCTGTCGGCACCGCGCGTGCTCAAGGCCGAGTGGCTGCACAAGCTCGCCCCCAACCCGCTGATCCTGGCCCTGGCCAATCCCGAGCCGGAAATCCTGCCAGAGGCGGTGCGCCATGTCCGCCCCGACGCGATCGTGGCCACCGGGCGCAGCGACTATGCCAACCAGGTCAACAACGTGCTGTGCTTCCCGTTCATCTTCCGCGGCGCGCTGGATTGCGGGGCGAGGGAGATCAACGAGGCGATGAAGCTCGCCGCCGTGGAAGCGATCGCCGTGCTGGCGCGCATCGAGGCCAGCGAGGTGGTCGCAGCCGCCTATGGCGGGGCGGCGCCGGTGTTCGGGCGCGACTACATCATCCCCAAGCCGTTCGACCCGCGCCTCATTCTCCAGATCGCCCCCGCGGTCGCCCGTGCCGCGATGGCCAGCGGCGTCGCGCGCCGCCCGATCGCCGACTTCGCCGCCTATACCGCCGAACTCGAACGCTTCGTGTTCCGCTCCGGCCAGCTGATGCGCCCGGTGTTCGAGGCGGCGAAGGCGCACCCCGCCCGCCCCCACCTTGCGCGCATCGTCTATGCCGAGGGCGAGGACGAACGCACCCTGCGCGCCGTGCAGACGCTGGTGGACGACGGCATCGCCGAGCCCATCCTGATCGGCCGCCGCGACGTGATCGCCGCCCGCGTGGCCGCGATGGGGCTGCGGATGGACCTCGACGACAGTGTGCGCATCGTCGACCCGGCGCGCGACGAGGCGGTGTTCGGCCCGCTGCTGGGTGAATACCAGCGCCTGGTCGGCCGCCGCGGCGCGCCCCCTGACGCCGCCGCCAGGCGCCTGCGCACCCGCTCGACGGTTGCCGCCGCGATGCTGCTCCAGGCCGGGCTTGCCGATGCCGCCATCTGCGGCGGCACCGGGGACTGGTGGCGGCACATGCAATACATCGTCCCGATCATCCCGCGTCGCCCGGAAGTCAGCCGCTTCTACGCGCTGTCGTGCCTGATCCTGCCCGCCGGCGCGCTGTTCATCGCCGACACCTACGTGGTCACCGACCCCACGGCGGAGCAGATCGCCGAGATGACCCTGCTGGCCGCCGACGGGGTGCGCAGCTTCGGCCTCGCGCCCAAGGCCGCCCTGCTGTCCCACTCCAGCTACGGCGGCTCCAACGCGCCCTCGGCCCGCAAGATGCGAGAGGCGCTGGCGCTGATCCGCACGCGTGCGCCGGACCTGGAAGTGGACGGCGAGCTGCAGGCCGATGCCGCCCTGGTCGAAGCCATCCGCAACCGCGCCGTGCCCGACAGCCGGCTGACCGGCACCGCCAACCTGCTGATCATGCCAAAT
Source organism: Rhodospirillales bacterium (assembly GCA_031424895.1). GTDB lineage: Bacteria > Pseudomonadota > Alphaproteobacteria > Acetobacterales > Acetobacteraceae > CAMDGX01. Next base: position 83,229 of record JANPIH010000119.1, on the reverse strand, counting down.
CTCGACGCCGCCAACATCGCCTTCAACCTGCTGAAAGCCGCCGCCGACGCGCTGCCGGTCGGCCCGCTGCTGCTGGGCATGAGCAAGCCGATCCATGTCCTGACACCCAGCGTCACCGCGCGCGGCATCGTCAACGTCAGTGCCATCGCCGCGGTGGAAGCCCACGCACATAGGGTAAAGTAAGAGCCTTCTTTTTGTGAACAAAAGGAAGCAAAAAAACTTCATTCATTTTATTGTTGCCTCCCCCTGCGAAGCGTGGGGAGCCGGAGGGGACACGCCATACCAACCCCGTCATTGCGAGCCCTGGCGAAGCAATCGACGCTTCCTTCCGGCCACGCCACGCACCCCCGATCCATTTGCCCCCACCCCAGCGGATAAAGTTTTTTTGCTTATTTTTGTTCACAAAAAGAAGAATCTTCCTTATCCCAGCCCCCCAAGATCGCCCTCCTCCTCGGCCTCGCCTCGCTCGCCACCCTGCTCGCCGTGCTGGGCATGTTCAGCCGCGCGAAGGTGGCCTCGGCCAAGTCGGCGCTGATCTGGGCGGCGGCGATCGGCGGCGTGCTGCTGGCCGCGATGCTGTTCCTCACCGGGCGCGGCGCCATCGCGCTCTCCGCCCTGGTGTTCCTCGGCCCGATGCTGTGGAGCTGGCTCGCCGAACGCAACACGCGCGCCCGCATGAACCCCGGCGCCGGCCCCCGCCCGCGCTTCTGGCAGCCGCCCCCGCGCGGCGGCATGTCGCACGAGGAAGCCTACCAAATCCTCGGCCTGCGCCCCGGCGCCAGCCAAGCCGACATCCGCGCCGCCCACCGCCGCCTGATGTCCACCGCCCACCCCGACCGCGGCGGGTCCGACTGGCTGGCGGCTAGGATCAACCAAGCAAGGGATGTGCTGTCGGGATAGAAGCTGCCAAAGGCAAGGCCAGGGCTCTTCCCAGGACCCGCAAAGGGCCGAGGGCCCTTTGATCCCCATTACCTTTAGAAGGATAAGGTCCAGGGGCTTGGCCGTCGCGCGAAGGCGCGCGCCGGACCTGGCGGGTCTGGGCAGAGCCCAGCCTTCCTTGCCTTCGCCTAAGGCACCGCCCGCTCCAGCGCCGAGCGCAGTGCTTCCGGCCCGGCTGTCGGGTACACGCCTTGCGCCCGCAGGGCTGCAACCAATGCCGTGCGCGAGCCGAATTGCCGAGTCAGCCGCGCGACGGAATCCGCGGCCAGCCCTGCCACGGCTTCGTCCGACAGCGGCACCGTGGCGTGGTCGGGGTTGGTCAGCGCCTCGCGCGGCGGGTCGACCAGCGTGCAGCGCGTGCCTTCGACCACTACCAGTTCGCCTTTCCAGTTCTGGATCCACGGTTCCGCCCGCCCATGGCGCACCCGCCGCGCCAGCCCGCCCAGCGCAACGAACCGCCCTTGCGGCGTGCGCACGTCCGCGAAGACCCAGGACATCTGCTCGATCGACGGCCGCCCGATGTCGCAATGCTTCAGGAACGCCGCCTCCGCCCGCTCCAGCTTCATCTCTGCCGCGGCGATCCGCACCCCGAAGAACGGGTCGCGCACGTCCGGCAAATTCTGCGCGCCGGCGGCGCTCCAGGCGAGCAGTGCCAGCAGGAGGCTAGTGAGGCCAGCGATAGATCGCATGGGCGGGCTTCTCCTTGCGGTAGCTGGGGCCCGGCCACAGGTCGCGCTGCACGAAATCCGAAACCCAGGCCGTGCCGTTGAACCCCGCCATATGCTCATGTTCCGAGGCGCTCGTCCCCTGCATCACCACGATGTCGGCCAGCACCGGCGCGTAGGCCTCGGCGCTGCACGTATTGAACTGCCCGTTCACGGCCCGGTATCCGTCGCGGGCATGTGCGCGGAAGCCCATCGCCAGCAGCGTCGGCCCCCAATCCTTTGCCGAGCCCGGGTGCGTCACCGGGCCACCCGGCACGGCGCACGATAGCATCGCATCGTTCCGGTAAACGCACGCACGCCCCCCGATGCCGCGCTTGTGACACGGCCCCGATGCCGCCGCCCCGCCGCCCGGACTTGAGCCGGTGCCATAATCCCGCCAATAGGGCGTGGCATCCACTCCACGGAATTGCATCGAAAAAGGAATCGACCGTGATCAAGCCGCTCCGCAAGGCCGTGCTTCCCGTCGCCGGCCTCGGCACGCGCTTCCTGCCCGCCACCAAGGCAACCGCCAAGGAAATGCTGCCGGTGGTGGACAAGCCATTGATCCAGTACGCGATCGAGGAAGCCCGCGCGGCGGGGATCGAGCAGTTCTGCCTGGTCACCGGCCGCGGCAAGACCGCCATCGTCGAGCATTTCGACATCGCGTTCGAGCTGGAGGCCACCCTGCGCAGCCGCGGCAAGCAGAAGGAACTGGACGAGCTGCGCGCCTGGCAGATGGAGCCCGGCGCCATGGTGACGGTCCGCCAGCAGGAGCCGCTGGGCCTTGGCCATGCCATCTGGTGCGCGCGCGCCTTCATCGGCGACGACCCCTTCGCCATCCTGTTGCCCGACGACCTCGTGCTGTCCGAAACGCCGTGCACCAAGCAGCTGGCCGACGCCTACTACGAAACCGGCGGCTGCGTGGTGGCCGTGACGGAAGTGCCGCGCGACCAGACCAACCGCTACGGCATCCTGGACATTGGCGCCGATGACGGCCGCATGGCCGAGGTGCGCGGCCTGGTGGAAAAGCCGAAGCCGGAGGACGCGCCGTCGAACCTGTCGATCATTGGCCGCTACGTGCTGCTGCCGCAGGTGATCGAGCACCTCGCACGCATGGAACGCGGCGCGGGCAACGAGGTGCAACTGACCGACGGCATGGCCAAGCTGATCGGCCAGGTGCCGTTCCACGGCCTGCGCTACGAAGGCCGCCGCTTCGACTGCGGCGACAAGATCGGATTCCTGGAGGCGCAGATCGCCTTCGCCCTCAAGCGCCCCGAGATGGCGGACGCGGTGAAAGGCTTCCTCAAGACCTACTGCGCCGGTCTCTAATTAAGCAGTTCTTTTTTGAAAAAAAGAACCAAAAAACTTTTCTTCCTAAGTCATAAAGTTTTTTTGCTTCTTTTTGTTCACAAAAAGAAGGCCTTCCTTGCCTTGACCCCTTCCGGAAAGAGCGACCGACGATGGCATTCGCCCACAACTTCGACCCAACGGTGCTGCGCGAGTACGACATCCGCGGCATCGTCGGCAAAACCCTGCACGGCACGGACGCGTTCGCCATCGGCCGCTGCTTCGGCAGCATCGTCAGCCGCGCCGGCGGTACGGTGGTGGCCGTGGGCTACGATGGCCGCCTGTCCTCCCCGGCGCTGGAAACCGAGCTTGTCGCCGGGCTGAAGGCCAGCGGCATGGAGGTGGTGCGGATCGGCCTTGGCCCCACGCCGATGCTGTACTATGCCGCCACCATGATGAAGACCGGCGGCGCCATCATGCTCACCGGCAGCCACAACCCGCCCGACTACAACGGCTTCAAGATGATGCTGGCCGGCAAGCCGTTCTTCGGCCAGCAGATCCGCCAGATCGGCACCATGGCCGCCGCCGGCGATGTGGTGGCGCAAACCACCGGTTCCGACCGCAGCACCGACATTTCGGAGGAGTACATCGCCCGCGTGGCGAAGGACTGGGACGGCGGCGACTGCAAGCTCAAGGTGGTGTGGGACAACGGCAACGGGGCAGCCGGCGACGTGCTGCTGCGCCTCGTGGAGAAACTCCCCGGCCAGCACACCGTCCTGTTCGCCGAAGTGGATGGAAAATTCCCCAACCACCACCCCGACCCGACCGTGCCCAAGAACCTTGAGGCCCTGGTCGCCGAGGTCGCGCGCCAGGGCGCCGACATCGGCATCGCCTTCGACGGCGACGCCGACCGCATCGGCGTGGTCGACGACACCGGCGTGATGATGTTCGGCGACCAGTTGCTGGTGGTGCTCGCGCGGGACGTGCTGAAGCAATACCCCGGCGCCACGATCATCGCCGACGTGAAGGCCAGCCAGGTGCTGTTCGACGAAATCGCGAAGGCCGGCGGCACGCCCGAGATGTGGCGCACCGGCCACTCGCTGATCAAGGCGCGCATGGCCGAAACCGGCTGCCCGCTGGCTGGCGAGATGAGCGGGCACATCTTCTTCAACGACCACTGGTACGGCTTCGACGACGCGCTGTACGCCGCCGTGCGGCTGCTCGGCATCATGGCGCGCGGCACGCAGAAGATGTCGGCCATCCGCACCGCCCTGCCCCAGGTGGTTAACACCCCCGAACTGCGCTTCAACTGCGACGACCACCGCAAGTTCGAGGTGATCACCGAGGTGGCCGCCCGCCTGCGCGCATCCGGCGCCACCATGAGCGACATCGACGGCGTGCGCGTGAACACGCCCGACGGCTGGTGGCTGCTGCGCGCCAGCAACACCCAGGCGGTGCTGGTGGCGCGCTGCGAAGCCAGCACCGACGCCGGGCTGGAGCGGTTGAAGACCGCCCTGGTGGCACAGTTGGAAGCCAGCGGGCTGGAAGCGCCCGACTTCTCGGGCGACAACGCCGGGCACTGAGTTCCGTGGCCGCCAGCAAGCTCTCGATCACGCTGGCCAACGACGAGATCGATGCCGTGCTGCTCGGGCTGCGCCTCGCGGCACAGCAGGAGGAGCTGGGGCTGATCGACGCCGCCGATGCCGTCACCGCGCGCATCGAGGCGGCGCTGCGTCGCACGAAGCCCCAGGCCGAGCCGCATCCAGGCGCTGCGAAGACGATCGAGAGCACGATCGCCACCGCGCTGACCGGGAACCGCAAGCTGCGCCTGGTCTATGCCGACAAGCAGGGGCGCGGCACGGAACGCGTGGTCTGGCCGGTGGCGGTCGGGCTGCTGCCCTATGCCCAAACGCTCAGCGCCTGGTGCGAGCTGCGCCGCGACTTCCGCCATTTCCGCCTCGACCGCATCGCCGAAGCCACCCTGCTGCCGGACCCGCTCCCCCGCCACCGCCGCGTCCTGCTGGCCGAGCTGCTGGCGCTGAACAACGGAGAGTGGTGAACGGGGCCGTCGGCGCCATGGAGGAACGCGGGCCTCGCGCCTATAGTGAGCCCATCGGCCACCCTGTCCCGAGGAGCACCGGGCGATGATCCCCAGCCTCGCATCCCGGCGCGACGACATCGCCGTGCTGTGCCGCCGCTTCCATGTGCGCCGGCTGGACGTGTTCGGCTCGGCTGCCCGCGGGGACGACTTCGACCCGGCGCGGTCGGATATCGACTTCATCGTGGAATACGACCCGGTGCACCATCCGCCGGCCTTCGACGATTTCCTGGCCCTTCGCGCTGCGTTGGCCGAACTCCTGGGGAGAGAGGTCGATCTCGTGATGGAAGGCGCCGTGCGAAATCCATATGTCCGCGCTTCAATCGAATCGTCTCGCGAGTCTGTGCATGCAGCGTGATGCACGCGCGTTCCTTTGGGATGTGCATGAATGCGCCGAAGCCGTCACTGGCAGCCTGCGCGGCAGAACACTGGCCGAATTCCTGGCCGAGCGAACCCTGCGGTCGGCCGTTGAACGCGAGCTTGCCGTCATTGGCGAGGCACTGAACCAACTGGGCCGCGTTGATCCTGCCCTCGCTGTGCGCATTCCAGGCCGGGCAGGCGCGATCGGTATGCGCAACGTGCTGGTGCATGGCTATGCTGCGATCGACTACGCGACAGTTTGACGGGTCGCCCATGAGGATCTGCCGCGCCTGCACGCAATCGTCAGAGCACTGCTGGCCGAACTCGACAACAGGCCGCCACCTACTCCAGCACCGCCTCCGTCTTCGCCTTGATCATCGCGAAATCGATCGCCGCCCCCAGCCCCGGCCCGGTCGGCGCCTGGAGCATGCCGTTGGCGTCGGGCCGGAACTCCTCCTCCAGCCCATAGCGATGCGCCCCGTCCGGCAGCAGCACCTCGAACCAGGTGGTGTTCGGAATCGCCATGCACAAATGCAGGTTGGCGAGGTTGTTCAGCGAGTTGCCGCTATGGTGCACCTCGTAGTTCATATGGAACGCCTCGGCCAAATGCGCCGTCTTGAGCATCGTCGTCAGCCCGCCCTTGGCCGGAATGTCGCCGCGCAGGTAGTCGGTCGCCTGCTGCTGGATCCAGATCGGATAGGTGTCGAGCCCGCCCATCGGATACTCGGTGGCCATGATAGGGATATTCAGCTTCTGCCGCAGCTTCACATACGAAAGAATATCCTCGTCGGCCAGCGGGTCCTCGTACCACTTGAACCCCATCTCCTGGATCGCCAGCCCCACCTTCAGCGCGCCCGGGTAGTCGTAGCTCCAGGTGCTGTCGAGCATTACCGGATAGGCATCGCCCACCGCCGCGCGCACCGCCGCGCACACCTTGATGTCGGTATCGGGGTCGGTCGGCGGATGGATCTTGTAGCCGGCCCAGCCCTCCTGCTTGTGCTGCTGCGCCTGCGCCACATAGGCCTGCGCGTCCGGCAACAACTGCGAACTGGCATAGGCGCCGATCTCCGTCCGGTGCGTGCCCATCAGCGCATGCACCGGCAGCCCGGCGATCTTGCCGGCGAGATCCCATAGTGCGGTGTCCGTCGCCCCGATCACCCGCCAACTCACGTTGCGGTTCAGCTTCAGCATGCGCTGGTGGATGCGCTCGCGCTCCAGCGGGTTCGCCCCCATCAGGATCGGCTTGATCCAGCGGATCAGCTGCGGCCCGTCCATGCTGCCCGGGTTGCTCGCCGAGCCCAGGAACGCATGCCCCTCATGCCCCGCGTCGGTGCGAATGCGCAGCAGGCCCAAATTGCTCACTGGCTGCGTCCAGCTGCCGGCGTGGTAGCTGGTGCGCGGGATGTTGTCCCAGGTGAAGATGGTCAACGACACATGGTCGATCTTCATGGGCGCGTCCTCCGTTGTTTTGCGCGATGCTGACGCAAAGGCGGCCGGCGCTCAACCCTGCCCGGGAAAGAAAGAAAGAATCTTCTTTTTCTGTAGAAAAAGAAGCAAAAAGACTTTTATCCTTTGCACCGCGCCCGATCATTTGCCACCGCGCAAGGAATGAAAGTTTTTTGGTTCTTTTTTTCAAAAAAGAACCGCTTCCTTTCCTGTCCGCTTGACCCTTCCACCCCTTCGCGTGACAGTCCCGGCCATGCAGGACCATCCCACCCCTGAAGCCCGCGCCCGCGCCATTCTGCCGGTGCTCGCCGCCGAGGCCGAGGCGATCGAGGCCACGCGCCGCATCACGCCCACGGCGCTGAACGCCCTGCACGCCCAGCGCCTGTTCCGCACCTTGCTGCCGCGCAGCGTGGGCGGCGACGAATGCCCGCCCGCCGACCATGCCCGCATGCTGATCGCCATCGCCAGCGCCGACGCCTCCACCGCCTGGTGCCTCAGCCAAGCGGGAGGTTGCGCCTTCGCCGCCGCCTACGTGCCTGCCGAAACGGCGCGCGCCGTATTCGCCGAACCGCGCGCCGTGCTCGCCTGGGGGCAGAACCAGGGTGCCACCGCCCGCGCCACCGACGGCGGATATGTCCTCAACGGGCGCTGGACCTTCGTTTCCGGCGGCCACCACGCCACCTGGATCGGCTGCCACGCCCACATCCAGGAACGCGACGGCACCGCGCGCATCCATCCGGACGGTCGCCCCGTCGAACGCACCCTGCTGGTCCCGCGCGACGCCATGGCCGTGACGCCCGACTGGGAGGTGATCGGCCTGCGCGGCACCGGCAGCGACACCTTCGCCATCGCCAACCGCTTCGTGCTCGACGCCTACAGCCTGGCGCGCGACATCGATGCCGAGCGCAGCGAGACCGGCCCGCTCTACCGCTTCGTCACCAACCACATGTATTCCTCGGGCTTCGCCGCCGTGGCGCTCGGCACCGCCCGCGGCCTGCTCGACCGCTTCGTGGACATGGCGCGCGACAAGATCCCCACCCTCGCCGGCCGGGCGCTCCGCGACTCCCAGGCGGTGCAGCGCGACCTGGCCATCGCCGAAGCCCGCTGGCGCGCCGCCCGCGCCGGCTTGCTCGCAGCCCTGGACGACGCGTGGGAAGCCGCCGAGGCTGCCCCCCTCTCGCTCGACCACCGCATGGCCATCCGCATGGCCTCCACCTTCGCCATCCACCAGGCCCGCGAGGTCGCCGATTTCTGCTGGCGAGAGGCGGGCGCCACCGCCATCTTCGCCGCCCAGGGCTTCGAACGCCGCTACCGCGACATGATCACCATCACCCAACAGGTGCAGGGCCGCATGATCCACTTCGAAACCGCCGGCCAACACCTGCTCGGGCTGTCCAACGCTTCCACCCGCTTTGCCTGATGGCATGAGGAAGAATGTTCTTTTTTGAAAAAAAGAACCAAAAAACTTTCCCCCATTTGCTACGCGTTCAACCCGTCAAGCGAGGCGTAAATGGATAAAGTTTTTTTGCTTCTTTTTGTTCACAAAAAGAAGACTTCTCCTTGATCCACCTCGAAGCCTTCACCGCCTCCCGCGACCCCGCCCGCCCCGACGCCAACGAGGACGCTTTCGTCGTTCTCCCTGGCCGCGCCTATGCGGTGATTGACGGCGTCTCCGACCGCACCGGCACGCGCTATGGCGGCGAGTTGTCTGGCCGCCATGCCGCGCGCCTGGTTGCCGCCACGCTGGAACGCCTGCTGCTGGCCGCGCCGCCGCCGGTGGAATCCATCGTCCCCACCCTGACCGCAACGCTGCACGAGGCCTATCTGCGCCACGGCACGCTGGCCGCCGCCGAGGCCAGCTGGGGCGCGCGCCTGTGCTGCACCCTGGCGCTGGCGGTTCAAGACGGCACGCAGCTTCACCTCGTGCTGGTCGGCGACAGCGGCATCCGCCTCAACGGCCGGCAGGTGCTCCAGATGAACAAGGACCTCGACCGCATCACCGCCACCCTGCGCAGCCACGCGTGGCACTTCCTCCCGCACGCCGACCCAGCCCTGCGCGACGCCGTCGCCCGCCAGGTCACCTGGAAAGGCATCGGCCAGGACCCGGCGGCGCTTGCCCCGCATTTCGCCCCTGCGGACCTCGCCGCCATCGCCGCCGCCGCCGAGGCGGAATGCCTCGCCACCCTGCCGCACGTGCCCCGCGCCGACATCGTCCACCTGCTCACGCGCGGTATCGTCGGCGCCCAGGGCGACTACCAGAACGCGCCGGATTCGATCCTCGGCTACGCCTGCCTCGACGGCTTCCCGGTGCCGCGCACCCTGATGCGCATCACCACTGTGGAGGCCCGCACCATCGACACGCTGGAACTGTTCACCGACGGCTACTTCGCCCCCGGCGCCACGCCCACCCTGGCGGCGTGGGAGGCGGCCCGCACCGAGGTCGAAGCCACAGACCCCGCCAAGACCGGCCGCTTCCGCTCGACCAAGGCAACGGATGACCGGACCTACGTGGGCGTGGTGATGAGGTAATACCAACCCCTGGAACGGCCGACCCTTCCGGCATTTCGGGCGGTTGGTATCAAACCTTCATCCCCCCCAGCGCCGCCGCGAACCGCGCTACCGCCGCCAGCCCAAACCGGTTCGGCGCCAACCCCGGCCCCCGGTCGAACACCTCCAGCCCAAGCCGCGCCGCCGTCAGCCGCTTGCCGTAGCAGATCAGGTGATCCACCGATTGCATCACGAACACGATCGCCGGCAGGATCTCCCGATACAGGCGCTCCGCCTCCGCCTCGTCCCCAAGCCGCATCGCCTGGTAGATCGCGATCTGCGCCTCGAAACAATCCGGCGCCGGGATCAGCCCCGCGCACCCGGCCCGCAGATTATCCGGCAGCTCCAGCCCGCCGCGCCCGTTGAACACCGCAAGCTGCCCCTCCGTCTCCTCCACCACTCGGGCGATCAGCGTCGCCGGCCCCTCCCCCTTCAGCACGGTGAAGTTCCCATGCCGCCGCGCCAGCGTCCCGATCGCCTCCGGCCCCAGCCCGACCCCGATCAGCTCCGGCGCGTTCTGGATCCCCGCCGGCACCGGCGAGGCATCGATCACCCGCCCAAAGAATGCCATCAGCTCGGCCTCCGACATCCCCGGAACCCTTGGCGGCTGCAACACCACCCACGCCGCCCCGCACCCCGCCGCATGCCGCACCGCCGCGATCTGTTCCTCGGGCGTCGCCCCGAATATCGTGACCGCCAGCGGAATCCGCCCGCCCAGGTCCTCCGCCGCCCACTCGATCACCCGGCGCCGCTCCTCGGGCGAAAGCTTGCCCACCTCGGTCGCCAGCCCCATCACCACCATCCCCGGCGCGCCCCCGGCCAAAACCGCCCGCACCTGCAACCGCATCGCCGCGCGGTCCAGTGTCAGGTCGCGGTTGAAGAATGCATACAGGATCGGCCAGATGCCGGCGGGCGTGGTGCTCATGAAAGCCCGGCTAGGCCAGCGACGCCGAAACGTCAATTTCCCGCCGCAATGCACGGGCTGACCGCGGGCGCAAAACCCTCTACGCTGTGCCGCGCATGATGACCGACCTGCCCAACGTGCTGACGCTGTCGCGCATCGCCGCCATCCCCGTGATGGTGGTGCTGGCCTCGATCCGTTCGCCGGAAACCGACTTCGCCGCCTGCGTCGTCTTCGCGATCGCCGCCATCACCGACTATTTCGACGGCAAGCTGGCCCGCGACTACGGCCAGACGTCCGACCACGGCCGCATGCTCGACCCGATCGCCGACAAGCTGCTGGTCGGTGCCGCACTGATGATGCTGGTCGGCTCCGACCGCCTGAGCGCCGCCGGCCTGTATCCCGCCATCGTCATCATGCTGCGCGAGATCCTGGTCAGCGGCCTGCGCGAATACCTCGCCGGCATGCGCATCGGCCTGCCGGTCACCGCACTGGCCAAGTGGAAAACCGGCTTCCAGATGGGCGCGCTGGGCACGCTGCTGGCCGGCAACCCGTCGGCCATGCTGCTCGGCATCCCCTGGCTGCCGGTCACGCTGATCGGCGAAGCGATGCTGTTCGCCGCCGCCGCCCTCACCCTGGTAACCGGCTGGGACTACCTCGTCACCGGCCTGCGCCACGCCTCCCAGCCCCATCCCCAGCCCGCGCCCGCGCCTGCCCCCGCGCCTGCCCCCGTCCCTGCCCCGGCCCGCGAATAGCGTATGCAGCTCCTCGGCATCACCGGCTGGTCCGGCAGCGGCAAAACCACCCTGCTCACCGCCCTCATCCCCCTCCTGACCGCCCGTGGCCTGTCGCTCTCCACCATCAAGCACGCCCACCACGAATTCGACCTCGACCAGCCCGGCAAGGATTCATGGCGCCACCGCCAGGCCGGCGCGCGCGAGGTGCTGATCGCCGCGGGTCGCCGCTGGGCGCTGATGCACGAGAACGAAGGCGCGGAGCCCGACCTCGTCGCCCTCGTCGCCCGCCTCGCCCCGGTGGACCTTGTTCTGGTCGAAGGCTTCAAGGCCTCCCCCCACCCCAAGATCGAGGTCCACCGCCCCGCCCTGGGCAAGCCGCCGATCTGGCCCGGCCGCACCGATATCGCAGCCGTTGCCACTGACGCCCCGCTGCCGGACTGCGACCGCCCTTGCCTGCCCCTCGCCGACCCCGCCGCCATCGCCGCCTGGATCGTCGCCGCACTGCAGCATCCGCGATCCGGCGCTTGAGCCGGGGCTGGCGGACGGGCACATTGCTTCCCATCTCTCGAACGGAGCGCCCAACCGGGCCACTCCGCGCCGGACCGCCTCACAAGGAAGAGCCCATGCGGCGCATCGCCCTGCTTCTCATTCCCGCCCTGCTCGCCGGCTGCGCCACCCATGTCGGCAGCCCCGCCGACGGGGTGGGCGGCTTTCTCGGCCGCACGCTGTCGTTCAACGCCAACGGCAACCGCCCGGTGGCCGACAGCCCCAATGCGCGCCGCGCCATGGGCGTCGCTGAAACCGCCGAGGCGCTGGAAGCCGAGCCCGGCAATGTCTGGCCCGGCCCGCTGCCGCCGGCGCGCACCATGTCCGACATGCAGCGTGACATCGGCTCGCTCCCGCCGATCGACGCCGCTCCCCCGCGCGCCAGCAGCGCCCCGGTGCCCACCGTTACCCTGCCCCCCGCTTCCGTGCCGCCCGCCTCCGTCGCCGCCCCGCGCCCGATCTCGCCCCCCGCTTCGGCGACCACCCCCGCCGCCAGCACCGGCCGCGTGCTGCAAACCCCCTCCGGACCCGCGGTGACCAACATCGGCGGCAACGGCGTGGAGACGTACACCCTGCCCACCGGCCGCACCGGCATCGTCATGCCCAACGCCAACGGCACCCTCACCCTGATCGGCCCGGACGGCACCACGCAGACCATCGCCCCCCCGAGATAGCCACCGATGGCCGAGCCCGCCCCGATCCGCCTGCTCTATTTCGCCTGGCTGCGCGAACGCATCGGCCTCGGCGAGGAGGAGGTGGCGCTGCCGCCGGGCACCGCGACCGTCGCCGCCCTGGTGGCCTGGCTGCGCGCCCGCGGCCCCGGCTACGAAGCCGCCTTCGGCACCACCGCCCCGGTGCGCTGCGCCGTGAACCAGGAGTTCGCGGCACTGGACGCCCCGGTGCGCCCCGGCGACGAGGTCGCCTTCTTCCCGCCGGTGACGGGCGGCTGAGATGGCCACGATCCGCGTCCAGACGGAGGCGATCGATGTCGGCGCCGAGATCGCGGCGCTGACCGCCGGGCGCACCGACATCGGCGGCATCGGCAGCTTCATCGGCACGGTGCGCGAAACCGCCAAGGGCAGGCGCATCACCGCGATGACGCTGGAGCACTACCCCGGCATGACCGAGCGGGCGCTTTCCGCCATCGCCGCAGATGCCGCCGGGCGCTGGAAGCTGCTCGGCTGCACCCTCATCCACCGCGTCGGCCCCATGGCGCCGGGCGAGACCATCGTGCTGGTGCTCGCCGCCTCCGCCCACCGGCACGACGCGCTGGAGGCCACCGCCTTCCTGATCGACTGGCTGAAAACCCGCGCCCCGTTCTGGAAGAAGGAAAGCTTCGCCGACGGCCGCGCGGAATGGGTCGACGCGCGAGAGACCGACGACCTCGCCGCCGCCCGCTGGGGACCGCAGTAGGGGGGGCACGCAGTAGCGGTCTCTTCACCTTTGCCGGGCAGGCTGGGTCTCCGGAGAGCCCCGCATGCCCGATCCCGAGACCCACGCGACCGAAGCCTTTCCCCTGCCCGGCATGCTCGCGCGCCTGGCCGAGGGGCTTGCGCTGCACCGCGCCGGCAACCGTGAAGCGGCGGAGGCCATCTATCGCGAGGTGGTGGAGGCGGCACCGCATATGGCCCAGGCACATCACCTGCTCGGCGTGCTGCTGGTCGAATCCGGCCGGGCCGATGAGGCCGGCGTCCCGCTGCGCCAGGCCGCCCTGCTGCGCCCCGGCCATGCCGATACCCGCCTCGCCCTGGCCCGCGCCTGCACCGAAACCGGCGAGCTGACCGAAGCGATCGCCCTGCTGCGCGCGGTGCAGGAGGAACGCCCGCGCGACACCGCGATCATGCTTGCCCTGGCCCAGCTTCTCTCGCGCGCCGGCGACGTGCGCGCGGCGTTGACGGCCGGGCGGCAAGCCGTCGGCCTCGCGCCCGACAATCCGCAGGCCCGCGCCGCCCTGGCCTGCCACCTCGTCCAGGCCGGCCAGCCGGAGGCGGCACTGGTGGAGGCGGAGGCGGCGTTGGTCCGCACCCCACATATGGCCGATGCCTGGCTGGCCCGGGGCGTCGCCCTGCGTGCCCTGGGTCGCGCGACCGAGGCTGTGGCAGCATTGGAGCAGGCCGCCGCGCTGGCACCCGATGCCGCCGCCGTACTGCTTGCCATGGCCAATGCCCGTGCCGATTGCGGCGACACCGGCACGGCCGCGCAGCTGCTGCGCCAGGCGATCGCCCGTGCGCCGCACCTGGCGGAGGCGCATGCCAGCCTGGGCGCGGTGCTGACCGCCGAGGGGCGGCTTCTGGAGGCCATCGCCGCGTGCAACGGCGCCATCGCCACCGATCCCGGCTTCGCGCCCGGCTGGTGGAACCGCGCCGTCGCGCGCCTGCTGGCCGGCGACCTGGAGGGCGGCTTCGCGGATGCCGAATGGCGCAAGCGCCACCCGCGCTTCGCCGCCGACTTCGCAGCACTCACCCGCCCGGAATGGACCGGCGGCCCGCTCTTGGGGCAACACCTGCTGGTCCATGCCGGGCAGGGCATGGGCGACACGATCCAGTTCGCCCGCTACCTGCCGGCCCTGGTGGCGCGCGGCGCGCGGGTGACACTGGCCTGCGCCGCAGCGCTGGTGCCGCTGCTGTCGCGCATCGAGGGCGTCGATGTGGTGGCGCGCGCCGACGGGCTTCCGCCGCACGATCTGTGGGTGGACCAGATGAGCCTGCCGCATCTGCTGGGGGTGGAGACCGTTCCGCACGCCGAGGGCTATCTGGCCGCCGATCCGGTCCGCGTCGCGGCGTGGCGGCGGGAGATCGGGATGGGGGCGCGGATCGGGCTGGTCTGGGCCGGCAACCAGGCCCATGCCAACGACCGCCACCGCTCCCTGCCGCCCGGCTCGGCCGCGCGGTTGCTGCGGCCGATCCAGCGCATTGCCGCCGCGGTGCCGCGGCTGCGCCTGGTGGGGCTGCAGCTGGGGCCGCGGCATAGGGAGCTGGCGCCGCTGGGCATTCCCGGCCTCGGCCCCGAACTGCCGGATTTCGCGGCGACCGCGGCGCTGGTCAGCGCGCTGGACCTCGTGGTGACGGTGGATACCGCGGTGGCGCACCTGGCCGGGGCGCTGGGCCGGCCCGCCTGGGTGATGCTGCCGCACGCGCCGGACTGGCGCTGGCAACTCGCGCGGGCGGATTCGCCCTGGTATGCATCAGTGCGCCTGTTCCGCCAGCCCACGCCAGGGGATTGGAACAGCGTGGTGCGGTCCGTGGCCGCCGCGCTGCGGGTGCGCTATGCCCCGCGCGACATCCAGCTGGCGGCCAGCATGCCGGCGGTGGCGGCGCAGGCGGTAACGACGCCGCCCCAGGCCATGTCGATCAGCGAAACGCGCACCGACCAGCCCTTGAGCGTGGCCAAGTTGGTCAAATCGTAGGTGCCGTAGGCGAACAGGCCGAGCAACGCGCCAAGGCCGAGCGCCATCGTCCAGTCCTGCGCGCGCAAAGCGGGCAACACCGCGAAGAACACCACGCCGAGCACATACAGGAAGTAGAACGACACCGCGGCGGGCAGGTTGGGACGGTCGGCCATCAGGTGCCCGATGCCGGGGCGATAGACGCGGTCGACCATCGTGGTCAGCCAGATCGCGTCCAGCACCAGGAACACCAGCGCGGTCGCGCCATAGGCCGTGAGGTATGTCCGCATCGTCAATCCCCGCCTAGATAGACAATAGGTCGTGTCGCCGGTGCGGTTTGCAACGGGTTGCTTGCGCCGGTGGGCGGGGTGCTGCTCCATGCCGACCGGGTCGGGAAGGGTGGAGAGATGCAGGACGCGGCGGCAATGCAGGCGCTGGACTTCGCCGAGCGCCCGCCGGAGGAGATGGTGGCGCGCGCGGAGGCGTTCCTGGCGGTGATGGCGCGCCGGCGCAGTGTGCGCGATTTTGCCGACCGGGCCGTGCCGATGGCGGTGGTGGAGGCGGCGATCCAGACCGCAGGGCGGGCACCGTCGGGGGCGAACCAGCAGCCGTGGCATTTCGCGGTGATCGCCGACCCGGCGCGCAAACGGCGGCTGCGCGAACTGGCCGAGCGGGAGGAATACGCCTTCTACCACGGCGGCAAGG
The DNA here is from genome assembly GCA_031424895.1 of Rhodospirillales bacterium. Classification (GTDB taxonomy): domain Bacteria; phylum Pseudomonadota; class Alphaproteobacteria; order Acetobacterales; family Acetobacteraceae; genus CAMDGX01. The sequence continues at coordinate 67,574 of JANPIH010000119.1, read as the reverse complement.
CACCGGAGCAATGGCTCGACGCGCTGGCGCCGCTGGGCACCAATGCCAGCAAGCCGTTCCTGGAAACCGCGCCGCTGCTCATTGCCATCTTCGCGCAACGGCATGGCATCGCGGCCGATGGCAGCCAGGTGAAGCACTATTACGTGCCCGAGAGCGTGGGCATCGCCACCGGGTTCCTGATCGCCGCATTGCACAACGCGGGGCTGGCGACGCTGACGCATACGCCGGCGCCGATGAACTTCCTGAACGAACTCTGCGCCCGGCCGGCGCATGAGAAACCGAGCATCCTGCTGGTGGTGGGGTATCCGGCCGAAGGGTGCGAGGTGCCGGTGGCGGGCGGGGTGAAGAAGAGATTCGGCGAGATTGCCAGTTTCTTGTAGGAAAGAATGCCCTCTTTTTAGAGAAAAAAGAACCAAAAACTTTCATTCTTCTGCAGGCCTGGACACGGCGCAAATGAACAAAAGTCTTTTTGCTTCTTTTTCTACAGAAAAAGAAGATTCTTTCCTGACTTCGATCCTCGCCATCCTCGCCGGTGCGGCGCTGCTGTCGTGGCCCGCGCTGGTGAACGGGTTTCCGATCGTATTCAGCGACACGCATGCCTTCCTGGTGCAGGGCGGCGCGCCACAGATGGTGTGGGACAAGCCGTTCGTGTTCGGGCCGGTGCTGGCGCTGTTGCATCTGCGGCTGACGCTGTGGCTGCCGTTGACGGCGCAGGTTCTGGTGCTGTCGCATCTGTTGTGGCTGGTGCGCGGGGCGTTCGCGGTGCCGGGCTGGCGGTTTCATCTGGCGCTGTGCGCGGGATTGGCGGCGTTGTCGGCGGCGCCGTGGTTCGCCTCGCTGCTGATGCCGGACATTCTGGCGTCGATGGTGGTGCTGTGCCTGTTCCTGCTGGGGTATGCACGGCTGGGCTGGCCGGTGCAGGCGTGGTTGCGGGCGCTCGGGAGTTTCGCGATCGCGAGCCATCTCTCCTATCTGCCGCTGGCGCTGGCGGTGGGGGTGGTGGCCTTGTTGCTGGGGGGGCGGCGGATCGTGCTGGCGCCGCTGGGGGTGGCGCTGGCGGTGCTGCTGGCGACCAATGCGGTGGGGCATGGGCGGTTCGGGATTTCGCCTTACGGCAGCGTGTTTGCCCTGGCGCGGCTGGTAACGGACGGGCCGGCGCAGGCCGTGCTGGCGCGGGAATGCCCGGCGGCAGGCTGGAAGCTGTGCGACTGGCAGGGGCGGTTCCCGGACGACAGCGACCTGTTCCTGTGGAAGGACTGGGGGCCCGTGTGGTCAACGGGCGGGCCGATGGCGCTGGCGCCCGAGGCATCGGCAATCGTGCGCGCGACCCTGGTGCAGGAGCCGCTGTGGGTGCTGCGCAGCGGGCTGGCGAATGTCTGGGAGCAGCTGTGGCGGGTGCGGCTGGGGGATACGCTGGGCAACGACTGGCTGGAGGGGTCGATCACCGGAAGCTTGCAGGCCTACCTCCCGGCCGCCGAAATGGCTCGGTTCCGGGCCGGCCGGCAGATGCGGGAAACCCTGCGCGCGGTGGCGGAGCCTCTCAATCCCTGGCACGCGGCGGTGCTAGTGGCGGGCGGGATCGCAACGCTGGTGCTGGCGGCGCGGGGGCAGAAGCTCGCGGTGCTGGTGCTGGTGGGGGTGCTGGCGAATGCGGCGGCCAGCGGGGCACTGTCGCGACCGCATGACCGATATCAGGCACGCATGGCTTGGCTGGTGCTGGTGCCAGTGGTGATGCGAAGGAAAGAATCTTCTTTTTGTGAGCAAAAAGAAGCAAAAAAACTTCATTCCTTGCGCCCGGGCCAACTTGGCACGGCAGTGCCATTGGCAAATGAATGAAAAGTCTTTTTGCTTCTTTTTCTTCAGAAATAGAAGATTCTTGCCTAAAGCTGTATTTCCCTCCGCCGCAGATAGCGCAGCGCGATGGCCGATGTGGTGGCGATGAACAGGAACATCAGCACCGCGAGCGCGCTGCCGCGGCCGAAATCCTGCAGGCCGGAGGTCGTGTTGCCGAAGGCGGTCCGATAGAAATACAGGCCCAGCACGTCGGTGGCCCCGCCTGGGGAGCCGTTCAGGCCGCTCATGACGTAGGGCAGTTCGAACCAGTTGAAGCTGCCGATGAAGGTCAGCGTGAAGATGATCGTGGTGGCCGGGGCAACCAGGGGCCAGATGATCTTCGTCAGCAGCACGCGGTCGTTGGCGCCGTCGATGCGGGCGGCTTCCAGCGTTTCCTTCTGGATGCGCTGCATGCCGGCAAGGAAGATCAGGGCGGGGAAGCCGATCCAGTGCCAGGCGTTGGTGAAGATGAGGCTGCCCAGGGCGGTGGATTCATCGCCGAGCCAGGGGCGGCCGGGAAGGCCCGCGAGGGCCAGCGCGGCGTTCACCAGGCCGAACAGCGGGTGGAGGAACAGCTTCCACAGGAAGCCGACGATGACGGCCGAGAGCACCACGGGCAGGAATACGATCACCTGATGCACGCGGTGGCCAGGCAGGGCCTTCAGCAGGGCGAAGGCGATGAGGTAGGCTAGGCCGTTCTGCACCACCATCAGCGCGGCGAAGACGATGATGTTGTTCTTCAGCGCCCGCCAGGTCCAGCCGGCAAAGGGCTCGGCGAACAGCACGTCGTGGAAGTTGGCAAGGCCCACGAAGGCGCCGGGGGCGACGCCGTTGAAGCTGTAGAAGGCGTAGCGCAGGGCAGAGAGCAAGGGCCAGGCGACGAAGGTCGCCATGATGGCGAGCGCCGGGGCCAGGAGGAACAGAATCCAGAGATTGAGGCGGAGATGCTTCATCAAGGAAGGCCAGGGCTCTGCCCTTTACCCGCCGGGGCCTGAGGCCCCGGACCCCCATTCACGAGGGTCCAGGGGGCTCGGCCACGTCGCGCGAAGGCGCGCAACGGCCCAGCTGGGGGTCCGGGGGCGAAGCCCCTGATCTTACTTCTGGAACGGCTTGAAGTAGCGCCCGATGCCCTGAGTGAGCGAGGCGCCGACTTCGGCCGGGGTCATGCTGCCGGCCATCATCTTCTGGATGCCGGATTGCAGCAGTTCGGAGCCGGTGGGGGTTTCGTAGCGGAAGTGGACGGCCATCAGGTAGGGGGCGGAGGTTTCGTTGAGCTTCGCGACCTCGGCCAGCATCGGGTCGGTCAATACCACGCCCTGGATGGGGGAGATGTTGCCCAGCAGGGCCGCGAACTTGTCGCCGAAGGGCTTGGTGCCCATGAAGCGCACGAGCTTGATGGCGTCGGCCTGGTTGGCGGACTTCGCGTTCACCGCATAGCCGCCGTCGAAAAACTTGCTGACCAGGCGCGGCGCGCCGGCGGCCGGCGCCGGGGGGGCGATGAAGCTCATGTCCAGCTTCGGGTTCTGCTTGCGGAAGTTGGCGATCTCGAAGCTGCCACCGGCGAACATGGCGGCGCGGCCGGAGAGAAAGAGCTGCTGCGCGGTGGGGTAGTCGATGCCGCTGAAGCCGGGCGGCATGAAGTCGCGCAGTTCCAACAGCCGGCCCAGGGCCGCAACGTAGCGCGGGTCTTCGAAGGTGGCGCGGCCAGCCAGGATCTCGCCGGCGAAGCCCGGGCCGAGCAGGGGGTTGGTGAACACGGAGGTGAACACCTCGCACATCCACGCCGTCGCGGTGCCGTTGGCCAGCGGGATGATGCCCTTGTCCTTCAGCGCCTTGGACACGGTGATCAGCTCAGCCCAGGTGGTCGGCGGCGTGGCACCCGCGCGCTTGAAGACCTCGTTGTTGATGAACAGGCCAAGGGTCTGGCTGGCGAAGGCGTAGGAATAGACCTTGCCGTCGCTACGCAGCGTAAGGCTGGCGCGGGCATCGTCGGGCAGGTTGGCGAGCTCGGGAACCGTGGCGGGGTCGAGCGGGAGGAGGTAGCCCGCGCGGGCGAACTGTTCCAAGCCGCCATAGGCACGGGTGTGGATGACATCCCCGCCCTTGCCGGCGGCGAGCGCCGTGGAGAGGATGGTGGCGTATTGCTCCACGGCGAAGGATTCGAACTTCACGGTGATGCCGGGGTTGGCCTTCATGAAGTCGGCGAACAGCTCGGCGTAGGCGGCGCGGTCTTCCTGGCGCCAGGTCCAGAATGTGACCTCGCCGGCCTGCGCCTGGGTAGCCGCGGCACCGAGCAGGGTGGCCGCCGCGATGGTGCCCGCCGCTATCGTGACCGCCAGCATGCGCCGGCCGATGCGCTTCAACATGGTCGCCGTCTCCCGTTCGTTGGTGGCGGGAAGCTATGGATCGTGCGGTTTCGAAGTCAAGTGCGACAGGGCGGCGCGGGCGCTGGCGGCATGGCGGGCAAGGGCGAGGAGGGCGGGAATCTGGCCGGGGTGGCGCAGGAGGGAGGCTAGGATGCGCCGGGCGCAGATGCGGCCGGTGGCGTCGAGTGCGGTGAGGGCAAGCGGCGGGAGGGCAAAGCCGGCGGGGTCGCAAACGGCGCGGACGACGGCGAAAGGCAGGCCATGGCGGGCAGCGACGCGGGCGACGGCACCGCTTTCGAGGTCGACAATGGCGGCACCGGTGGCGGCGCGGGCGTCGCGCTTGGCGTCCAGGGTGGCGAGGATGGTGGCGGCGGACAAGGCGCGCAGCGGCATGAGATGGCCGAAGCGGGCGGCTAGGGCTGGGTCGGTGCGCCAGGCCCGGCTTGGGGCGGACGGGCCGCTTTCCACCACCTCGGCGGGGATGACGATGGCGCCGGGAAGAAGGGCGGGGTCGAGGCCGCCGGCGAAGCCGAAACTGACCAATGCCGTCGCGCCGCGGGCCACGAGGCGTTCGGCGGCGACCTCGGCGCCGGCTTGGGTGCCGCCGCCGGCCTCGGCCATGCCCAGATGGTGGGCAAGGCGGGCCTCCGCCTGGAGACCCGTGACCAGGGCGACGGTCATCGGTAGTGGAGACGGCAATGGGCGATGGCGATTTCCTGCGCCTCTCCGGTGCCCCGGACGCGATAGACCAGGCGGTGCTCGGCGGTAATGCGGCGCGACCAATAGCCGGCGAGCGGGCCTTTCAACGGCTCGGGTTTGCCCAGGCCGGTGAAGGGGTGGCGTCTGGCGTCTTCAATGAGTGCAACGATGCGACGGACTACATCGAGGTCGTCGGACAGCCAGGCGAGGAACTGCGCCCAGGCAACCGGGCTGAACGAGACGTTCACGTGTGGGGGGCGGTCACTCCGCGGCCTTGGGCCGGGAGGCGGCAAGCGCGTGCAACTCATCCATGTCGTGGCGCTCGACCTGGCCGGCTTCCACCTGCCGGATCGACTCCAGCAGGATGGCGGCTTCGGCCGGATCGCTCAGCAGATGCACGGTTTCCTGCCAGCCTTCGAACTCGGACAGGGCCATCAGCACCACCGGCTCCTTGCCGCCCTGCCGGGTGACGACGATGGGCGCACGGCTGTCCACGGCCTCATCGAGGTAGCGGGCGAGATTCTGGCGCAGCTCGGTGTAGGTCACATGGGTCATCGGGCCCTCCGTGGCGTACAGGATAGCGTACGTCCGGCCGCGGTGCACGGGATTCAGAACCCCCAGGCAACGCGGCGGTCATTGCTGCGCTGAAGGTTGCGGTAGCGGGCCAGGGCCAGCAGGGGGAAGAACAGCCGGTAGCCGTGGTAGCGCAGGTAGAACACGCGCGGGAAGCCGACGGCAGTGTAGGCGGCTTCGTCCCAGCCGCCGTCGGGGGTTTGGGTGGCGCAGAGGTAGTCGATGCCGCGCGCGACAGCCTGGTGCCGGGCCTCGCCAGCGGCCATGAGGGCGAGGACGGCCCAGGCGGTCTGCGACGGGGTGGAGACGGTGTGCCGCCCGTGAGGGGCTTCGGCGTAGCTTTCGTTGTCCTCGCCCCAGCCGCCGTCGTCGCGCTGGACGGAAAGAAGGAACTGGACCGCGCGGCGGAAGGCGGGCTCGTCGTGGGGGATGCGGGCGGCGTTCAGCGCGCAGAGGACGGACCAGGTGCCGTAGATGTAGTTGGTGCCCCAGCGGCCGAACCAGGCGCCGCCCGGCTCCTGGTCCGCTTTCAGCCACGCGACGGCGCGGGCGATGGGCGGGCTGTCGAGCTTCTCGCCGATCTGGGCCAGGAACGACACGCAGCGGGCGGTAACGTCGGCGGTCGGCGGGTCGAGCAGGGCGCCGTGGTCGGCGAAGGGGATGTGGTTGAGGTAGTGGTGGGTGTTGTCGGCGTCGAAGGCGCCCCAGCCGCCGCCTTTGCTCTGCATGCCGATGATCCATCGGCGCGCGCGGTCGATCGCTTCGGCGTGGGCACCGGCGTTCTCTCGGTGGAGCAGCATGCCAACGACGGCGGTGTCGTCCACATCCGGGTAGTGGGCGTTCTCATACTGAAAGGCCCAGCCGCCGGGGGGCACGCCCGGGCGGGCGGCGGCCCAGTCGCCGAGCAGGTCGTTCACCTGCTTGCCGCACAGCCAGGCGTTGGCGGCGGCGACCGGGGGGGCGGCGTTGCCTTCCGCCTCGGCCAGCGCGTGGCCGGCCAGACTGGTGTCCCAGACCGGGGAGAGGCAGGGTTGGCAATAGGCCTCGGATGTTCCGTTCTCCATGGGCCGGATGACCAGCAGCTTGCGCAGCGCCTGCCAGCAGATGGCGACATCGGGGTGGTCGGCCGGATAGCCAAGCGTGTCGAACATCATCAAGGCGTTGGCCATGGCGGGGTAGATGCCGCCAAGGCCGTCCTCGCCGTTGAGGCGGGGGACGACGAAGGCCACGGCACGGTCGATGGCCCGGCGGCGGGCGGCGGCGGGAAACAGCGGCTCCACGCTTCGCAGCACGCGGTCGAGATGCTTGAAGGCATGGCCCCAGGCAGAGCGGAACGGGCCGCGGATCCAGCCCGCCACCTGTTCCGGCGGCGTGCGGAACAGTTCCGGGACATGGATGGCGCGCGGGTTGCGGGCCGTCGGGCGCAGGGCCATCAGCACGAGCAGCGGCACAATGACCGTGCGCGACCAATAGCTGACGCGGTCGAGGTGGAAGGGGAACCAGCGCGGCAGCAGCATGATCTCCACCGGCATCACCGGCACGGCGCGCCATGGCACCTCGCCGAACAGGGCCAGTTGCGCGCGAGTGAACACGTTGCAGCACTCCGCCCCGCCGGCGGCGAGGATGGCGTCGCGGGCGTGGGCCATGTGCGGAGCGGCCGGGTCGTCGCCGATCATCTTCAGCGCGAAATAAGCCTTCACCGAAGCCGAGAGGTCCAACCTGCCGCCGTGGAACAGCGGCCAGCCGCCGTGGTCGCCCTGGATGCGGCGGAGGTAGCTGGCGATCGCCTGCTCCAGTGCCAGGTCGGGGCGGTCCAGGAAATGGGTGAGCAGGACGAACTCGGCCGGGATGGTGGCATCGGCTTCGAGCTCGAAGACGAAATGGCCGTCGGGCTTCTGTTCACGCAGAAGGCGTGCCTGGGCGCGGGCGACGGAGTCGTCCAGGAGGGTGTGGTCCATGATGGCTGGTGATTAGGACAATGGCGGGATGAAGGGAAGGGGAAGGAAGAAAGCATGTTCTTTTTTGAAAAAAAGAACCAAAAAACTTTTATTCATTTGCTCAGTGTGAAACACTCCCGCGCGGAGCAAATGAACAAAAGTCTTTTTGCTTCTTTTTCTTCAGAAAAAGAAGATCCTTCCTACCGCAACAACACCGCAGCAGCCGTGGTGCCGGAGCGGATGGCACCCTCGATGGTGGCGGGCAGGCCGGTGGCCGTCCAGTCGCCGGCCAGGGCGAGGTTGGACAGGCGGGTGCGCGGCCCGGGGCGGCGGCGTTCCTGCTCCGCGGTGGCGGCGAAGGTGGCGCGTTTCTCGCGCACCAGGCGCCAGGGCGGGCGGGGGCCGGACAACGTGAGGGCCGCGCAGACCTCTTCCCAGCACACGGTAGCGAGATGGTCGGCGGAGACGTCGGCATGCCGGTTGGCGGCGCTGGTGGTGGTGGAGACGATTGAAGTATCAGGAGTGGGGCCGGTCTTGACGAACACCCATTCGGCGGTGCCGCCGACCAGGCCCACGAAGCCGCCGGGGCCGGGGTCCGCCTGGGCGCGGAAGTGGAGGTTGACGATCGACTCGAAGGCGTCGGGCGCCGTCAGGCCGGGGAGCAGGGTGGTGGCAACCCAGGGCGGAACGGCGAGGATGACCGCTTCGCCGGGGCCGATGTCGGTCGGCCCGTCGGTGGTGTGCAGGCGGTGGACGCGGCCGCCGTCAACGTGCAGGGCGGCAACGCGGCGGTTGGTGTGCAGCGCGGCGCCGCGCGCGGCGAGCCAGGCCAGCGCGGGGTCGACGAAGGATTCCGACAGGCCCTCGCGTGGCACGAGGGGGCGGCAGGCGGCGCCGCCCTGGGCCAGGGTTTCGTCGACCACGGCGGCCAGCAGGCGCGCCAGGGCGACATCGGGCATGGTGTTCAGCGCCGCGATGGCGAGCGGTTCGAGCAGGCGGCGGTAAAGGGTGCCGGCGCCCGCAAGTGTTTCGGACACGGTATGGTGGGGCCGGGCGCGCTTCAGACGCAGCAGCGCGAGGTAGTCGGCCAGGCGCGCGCCCTTCACGCCGCGCGACCGCGAGAACACCCACCACGGGATGCGCCCGGCATTGGGGGCGACGATCCAGCGCTCCCCGGTGCCCAGGTCCATGAAGGGAAACAGCGGCTCGGCCGGGCCGGTCAGCGTGCCGACGGCGCCGATGGTGTCGAGATAGGCCAGTGCCGCGCGGTTGCCGGACAGCAGCAGGTGGTTGCCGTTGTCGATGCGGGCCCCCAGCTCGCGATCGAAATAGGAGCGGCAGCGCCCGCCGGCGGCGGGGCCGGATTCGTACAGGGTGACGACATGGCCCGCCTGGGTGATCGCCACGGCGGCGGAAAGCCCGGCGAGGCCGGCGCCGATGATGTGAATGCGGGTCATGGGAACAGCAAGAAAGAATCTTCTTTTTCTGAAGAAAAAGAAGCAAAAAGACTTTTTCCACTTTGCACCGCGGCTCCCGGTCGGACACGGTGCAAAGGGACGAAAGTTTTTTGGTTCTTTTTTTCAAAAAAGAACATGCTTTCCTTCTACCTCAGCAGATGCCGCAACGCGATGCGCAGCTTGGCCCATTTCGAGAGTTTCACGGGTTGGTCAAGCCGATGCCAGCCGCGCGCTTCGAGCCGTGCGAGAATGGCGGCATAGGTGGCGCCCATCAGGCGGGCGGGTTTCATGGCGCGGCGGTCGCACCGGGCCATCCCCGCCGATGCGCTTTCGAAATGCTGGCGGGCGCGGGCGGCGAGGGTTGCGCAAACCTGCGGCAGCGCGGGGTGGACGAGCGCCGCAAGCGGGTCGCGCGGGATGGCATGGGCGGCGAGCAGCTCGCGCGGCAGATACAGGCGCTGGCGCTGCGCGTCCTCGTGGATATCGCGGAGAATGTTGGTGAGTTGCAAGGCGCGCCCGAGGTGGTGGGCCACGTGGTCGGCGGCGGGCGAGGCATCGCCGAAGGCGCGGACGGAAAGGCGGCCGACGGCGGCGGCGACGCGGTCGCAATAGAGGTCCAGCGTGGCTTCGTCGGGTGCGACGACGGGGGCCTCGGCGTCCATCGCCATGCCGTCGATCACGGCGTCGAAATCCGCGCGTTTCAGGGCATAGGCCTCGATGGCCCGCCGGAGTTCGCGGGTGACGGCGTCGTGCGTCTCGCCCCGGTAGAGGGCGGCGATATGGGCGCGCCATTCCTCCAGGCGGGGCTTGCGGGCTTCGAAGGGGGAGTCCTCGTCGGCGATGTCGTCGACGATGCGGCAGAAGGCGTAGATGGCGTACATCGCCCGGCGCCGCGGCGGCGGCAGGATCGCCATGCCGCGGTGAAAGCTGGTGCCGGCGGCGCGGACGATGGCCTCGACTGTTTCGGCGTCGGTGCTCACCAGTGGCGCAGCGCCGCGAGCAGCGCCCCCACGGCATTCCGCCGGGTAAGCCGAACGCGGCGGGCGAGCGGGTCGCGGCGGCGCAGGCGGGCGGCAAGGCGTTCGGCGAGGCCGACGATGACGGCGACCTCCAGGCGCAGGCGGCGGTCGCGCACGCGGTCGGGCAGGGCGCGCGCGGTGCGGTTCAGCACGTCGCATTCGTCGAGCAGCGCGTCGATGACCGCGCGCATGCCCGCGGTGGCGGTGGGGCGGGAAAGGTCGTCGATGCCGGTGCCATGGCGGTCGAGCAGGGTTTGCGGAAGGTAACAACGGTCGAGCGCCAACAGGTCCTTCTGCAGGTCCTGGAGGTGGTTGAGCACCTGGAGCGAGGCGCAAAGCGCATCCGACGCGGGGAAGGTGTCTTCGGATTCGCCGTGCAGGCACAGCACGTGGCGGCCGACCGGCATGGCGGAGAAGCGGCAGTAGTCGAGCAGTTCGGCCCAGTTCGCGTAGCGGAGCTTGGTGGCATCCTGGCGGAAGGCGACCAGCAGGTCGGTGGCGTGGCGCGGATCGATGCCGGTCTCGGCAAGGCTGGCGCGCAGCCCAAGCGCGCTGGGGCTGCCGGTGTTGCGGGCTCCCAGCAGCACGTCCTCCATCACATCGAGGCGGCGGACCTTGTCGGGTGCGGCAAGGTCGGGGCTGTCGGCGATGTCGTCGGCGTTGCGGGCAAAGGCGTAATAGGCGTGAACATGCGGGCGCAGCCGGGCGCTGATCAGCGCGGAACCAACGGGGAAGTTCTCGTCGCCGCGCGACTTCCCGGACCACGCTTCCACATTCTCGGGCACGTTGTCGTTCATGCGCGACCGGCCTCATAGGCGCGGCCCTTCCAGGCGACGCCGCGGCCGAAATGGTGGCTCCAGGCAGCCCCCAGCGTGGCAGCCATGTAGAACAAGGCGATGAGCGGCAGGAGCGGCGCCCAGCGCCGGGCGCGGCCATGGCGGCGCAGGGTGGGCAGGAAGCTGGCGGCCATGGCGGCCCAGGCGAGCAGGCCGGCAAGGCGCTGGTTGCCATCGGCGAACAGGGCGAGGGCCGGCGGGGCAAGGAACACCAGGGCAAGGCCGAGCAGCGTGCCCGACAGCAGCATCGGCGAATGGCGCAGCTGAACATAGGCCGAGCGGGCGACCATGGCCCAAATGCTGCCGGCGCCGGGATAGGGCCGGATGGAGCGGGCGAGGTCGCTGTGGCCGAGCCAGATACGCCCGCCCTGCTTCACCTTCGCCGCCAGCGCGCAATCGTCGATCAGCCGGTCGGCGATGGCGGGGATGCCGCCGATGCGGGCCAGCGCCGCGCGGCTGACCAGCACGGTGCCACCGGCTGCAGCGGCGGTGGCATTCAGTGGGTCGTTCACGCGGGCGAAGGGGTAGAGCAGCTGGAAGAAATAGACGAAGGCGGGGATCAGCGCGCGCTCGGCCAGGCTCTCGGTGTTCAGCCGCACCATCTCGCTGACCAGGTCGCAGCCGGTGCGCTCCTGCTGGGCGACCAGGGTGGCGAGGTGGGCGGGGTCGTGCACGATGTCCGCGTCGGTCAGCAGGACGAGGGGCTCGTCGGTGGCGGCGACGCCCTGGTGGACCGCCCAGAGCTTCCCCACCCACCCGGCGGGGCGGGGACGGCCGGGGATGATGGTGAGCCGTTCTGCGCCAGGGAGTGCGCGGGCAATGCGGGCCGTGCCGTCCGCGGAGCCGTCATCCACCAGCACGATGTGCAATGGCCCGGGATAGTCCTGCTCCAGCAGGGAACAAAGGCTGCGCGCGATGACGGCGGCCTCGTCGCGGGCCGGCACCACGATGGCAACCGGCGGGGCATAGGCGGGGCGCATGGGGGCGAGCGCAGGGCCGGACTGCCAGAACCGCCCGTGCAACGCGAGCAGCCAGGCCCAGGCCAGCAGCACCAGGGCGGCGATCACGCCGGCACCCTGCCATGGGCGCGGAACCAGGCAACGGCATCGGCGATCGCCTCGCGCACCGGACGGGGGGCATAGCCAAGCTCCCGCGCGGCCTTGGCCGACGAGAAGAACATCTTCTTGCGTGCCATGCGCAAATGATCGCGGGTGACCAGGGGCTCGAAGCCGAAGCGGGCCAAACCCTCGCAGGCCAGCGCCACCGGCCAGAGCAGGGGGGCGGGAAGGCGGATGGAAGGCGGCCGCCGGCCGGCTTCCTCGGCCACCATCCGCAGGATGTCGAACAGCGAAAGATTTTCGGCGCCCAGGATATAGCGCTCGCCGATCCGGCCGTGTTCGAGGGCAAGCAGGTGGCCCTCGGCGACGTCGTCCACGTGCACCACGCACAGGCCGGTGTCGATATAGGCCGGCATGCGCCCGGCGGCGGCGTCGGCGATCATGCGGCCGGTGGGGGTGGGCTTGATGTCGCGCGGGCCGATCGGGGCGGCCGGGTTGACAATAACGGCCGGAACGCCCTCCTCGCGAACCAGGCGCAGCACCGCCTGCTCGGCGCGGTATTTCGACTTCTTGTAGGTGCCGACGACGCTGTCCTCCGAAACCGGCGTGGTCTCGTCGGCGGCGCTGCCGTCTTGCGTCAGGCCCAGGGCGGCGACCGAACTGCAATGCACGATGCGCTCCGCCCCGGCGGCATGGGCGGCGCGCAGCAGGGCCACCGTGCCGTCCACGTTGGCGCGCAGCATTGCCGCCGGGTCCGGCACCCAGATGCGGTAGTCGGCCGCCACATGCAGCACGAAGCGGCAGCCGGCGACGGCGCGGGCCAGCGAGGCGGGGTCGGACAGGTCGCCCTCGACCAGCTCCAGGTCGAGCCCGGCGAGGTTGCGCCGGTCGCCGCCGGGCCGCACCAGGGCGCGCACCCGATGCCCGCGGGCCAGTAGCGCGCGCGCCACGGCCGAGCCGACGAAGCCGGTGGCGCCCGTCAACAGGGTGGGGGGCAACAGGGTGGGGGGCAACAAGGTGGGGGGCGGGCTCACGCGCGGGGGGTCACCGGAAGACGAGCCGATACTCTAGCGCGCCGGAAGGGTGGCGATGAAGCCCACGCTGTCCTCCAGCGCCGGAGACCAGCCGCGGAAGGCGCGGGCGAAGCCGAGCACGATGCCGATATGGCCGACGCCGTCATAGATGCGCAGGTCCGCCCGCCCGCCGGCCTCGGTGATGCGCGCGGCCAGGGCGCGGCTGTTGCGCGGCAGCACGGTGGTGTCGTCGCCGCCGTGCAGCAGCAGGGCGGGCGGGGCGGCTGCGCTGGCGAAGGTGATCGGCTGGGTCTGCCGCAGGTCGGCGGCGGGGGCGAACACGGCGCGCACGCCGCGCCCGGTGATCGGCAGGAAGTCGTACGGCCCGGCAAGACCCACCAGCCCGGCAACGCTGTCGCTGCTGTCCCCGGCGGCGGCGAGCCAGCGCGGGTCCAGCGCCAGCATGGCGGCGATGTGGGCGCCGGCGGAATGGCCCATCAGCACCAGCCGGCGCGGATCGCCGCCCCACTCCGCGGCGCGGCGGCGGGCAGCGGCGACGGCGGCGGCGCCATCCTCCAGAAAGGCGGGGAAGCTCGCCTCGGGGTGCAGGCGATAGTCGGGCACCACCACCACATGGCCGCGCCGGGCAAGGTCGGCGGCAACGAAGGGATATTCGGTGCGGCTGCCGCTCTGCCAGGAGCCGCCATAGAAGAACACCACCACCGGCAGCGCGGTGTCGGCCGCCGCCGGGCGCCAGACATCCATCGCCTGGCGCGGATGCGGGCCATAGGCGATGTCGCGGCGGATCGCCAGGCCGCCCTCCTGGTCGACGGTGCGGTTCAGCAGGTCCAGCGGCGCGCAGCCGGGGATGGCGGCGAGCAGGCCGAGCAGGGGAAGCCAGCACGCGCCGATACGGCGGAGGGAGCGGAGGGTCATCATGGCGGTGTTACGTGGGGTCGCACCGCCTGGATGCCCACGGTCGTCGGTGGCTACCGGCGCTCGCCGAAGTCGATATAGGTATGGCGGCCGAAGCGGGTGCGGGCCAGGCGCTGGCCATAGGCGCCGTCGGCGGGCTCCCAGGTTTCCAGCGCCGGGGCGGCGACAGGGATGCCCGGCGACTCGAACGCCTCGGCCAGCACCCGCCCGTCCATCGCCTCGCCGCCGGGGATGCCGAGCAGGGAGAGCACCGTCGGCGCGATGTCGGCCAGGCCCGCCGGCCATTCGCTCAGCACGCCGCCGCGGGCGCGGGGGCCGGCGATCATCATGACGATCGACATCTCGGCGGCCGTCAGCCCGCCATGGGTGCCGCCGCCGATCGGCAGCGCGCCGTCGTTGAGCGTCACGCCTGGCAGGCCGGAGGGGGCGGGCCCGGCGCCGGCGCGCAGGGTGAACAGCACCTCGGCGGCGCGGATGTGGTCCACCAGCACGGCGCTGCGCGGCAGCACGCCGGGGGGCAGGTCGGCCCCGTCGGCGGCAAAGACCTGGCCGATCCAGTCCTGGCGGATGAGCCAGGCGGCGACCTCGGCGATCAGGGCGGCATCCCCGCCGGGCACCACCACGCCGCCGCTGGCCCCGGGGATCAGGCGGCAAGGGGCGAAGGCAGGCTCTGCGGCGAACAGCGGGGCGGCTTGGATGGTGCCGGTAATGGTGGCGTGGCCGTGGTCGGAGGCGGCCATGATGTGCAGCCGCTCCTTCATCGGCCCTGCCTGCCAATCATCCAGGATGCGGCCGAAGGCGGCGTCGGCGCGCTTCAGGGCGGCGAGGTTCGCGGCACTGCCGAGCCCCTGGTAGTGGCCGGAGGTGTCCGGCTCGCACAGCCACAGCAGGGTCGCGGCGGGCGGATCGGGCAGGAACCGGGTGCGGAACACCTCGGCGATCCACTCGGCGCGCCCGGCCCCATCGGCGGGCGGCGGGTCGAGCGTAGCGAGCAGCGCGGCCCCCTTGGGCGAGCAGGCCTGCGCGCCATGGACCGAAAGCGTCAGCTGGTTCAGGGCAACCGCGTCGGGGTTCAGCACGTGGCTCTGCCCGGTGCTGCCGCTGGACAGCACCGCGAAGTCGCGCCCGGCGGCGGCCAGGCGGGCGCCCAGGCCGGGCATCTCCAGCAGCGGCGCGCCCATCTCCTGTTCCATGGCCAGCAGGTTGGCCATCTGGCTTGTATCGACGGTGCGCCCGGCCGGGCCGGCAACATGGGCGTCGTTCGGATGGGCGAGCCGGTTGGCGACCAGCCCGTGCCGGCGCGGCTGGCAGCCGGTGGTGACGGTGGCGGAGCAGACGCGGGTCTCGCTGGGAAAGACGGAGCGGGCACGCGTGAAGCGGATGCCCATGGCGGCGAAGCGCATCAGGTTGGGGGTGGTGTCGGGCCGCACCAGGTCGGGGCGCAGGCCGTCGAACACCACCAGCAGAAACCGTTCGTCCATCGCCTCGTCCCTCATTCGTCGCGAACCCGGACCTTTAGCGGGCGCGCGGCCCGGCGTCACCCAGGCATAGGCGCGAAAAAAGGGCAGAAATAGGCAAGGCCAGGGCTTTGCCGTCGCGGCGCGAAGCCGCGCCACGGATGACCCACCAAGGGCCGGCGGCCCTTGGAACCCCAATAATTAGAATATGTTGAGGTCCAGGGGCTCGGCCCCTGGCGGGTCTGGGCAGAGCCCAGCCTTCCCTTTCTTGGATCCTTCAGCGCATCACCCTCCGGGGCGGCTTCCGGCGCAGGGGCCGCTTCGGCTAGGGTCGGGGTGTGCCGTTCGAACCCTCCTTCCAAGGTGGCCCGTGAGCGCCGCCTCGGCCAGTTCCGCCCTTGTGAGTGCCGCCCTGTTGCCGGGCCTGGCGGCCGGGGGGGCGGTGCTGATGGTGCTCGCCCTTCTGGCCGCGCTCGTGCCGCGCATGAAGCTGCGCGCGGCGGGGCTTGCGCTTGCCGGGGCGGGGACGGTGGCGGCGCTGGCGCATCTGGTGCTGGGGGCGGTGCCGGCGCGGCTGGCGTTGCCGTTCGCCGTGGCCGGGGTGCGGCCGGTGCTGGCGCTGGACGGGTTGGCCTCGTTCTTCCTTGTCGTGCTGCTGCCGGTGGGCATGGCGGGGCTGGCGCGCGGCGCCGGGCCGGGGCTGCTCGCGCTGCTGGGCAGCCTGGTGCTGGCGGTGCTGGCGGCCGAGGCGGGGATGCTGGCGCTGGGTGTTGCGGCGTCCTGCCTGGCGATCGGGGGCATGCGGCCGGCCTGGCTTGCCGGGGTGGCGGTGCCGGCGCTGGTGATCGGGCTGGCCTTGCCGGCGGGTGATCCGGGCTTCGCCGCGGTGCGTGCCCAGGTGGCGGCGGGCGGCGCGGGGATGGCACCGGCGCTGGTGCTGGTGGCGGGCGGCGCGCTGGCGGCCCTGGCGCCGCTGCATCGCTGGCCGCACGCACTGCGCACGCAGGGCGGCGGGCTGGCGGGCACACTGCTGGCGACGCTGGGACTGTATCTCCTGGCGCGCGGCATGCTGGACCTCGCCGGGCCGCTGGCGCCGGGCTGGGCGCTGCCGCTGCTGATGGCAGGCGGATCGGCGGCGATGCTGGGCGGGCTTGCGGCGGCACGGGCGCGGGACATGCGTGGCGCGATGGCCGGGGTGGCGGTGGCGCGCAGCGGGCTGGTGGCGCTGGGCCTCGGCATGGCGGTGGCGGCACGCGGCGTGGATGACGGGCCGGCGGCGGCGCTGGCGCTGGGCGCGGCGCTGTTCCTGATGGCCGTGCTCGGCTGGGCGCAGGCGCTGGCCGCGCTGGCCGCGGGGGCGGTGGAACACGGCGCCGGCTCGCAGGCGCTCGCGCGGCTGGGCGGGCTGGTGCACCGCATGCGCTTCACCTTCGCCGCCGCCGCGGCGGCTTGTCTCGCAGTGGCGATGCTGCCGCCGGGCGCGGGGTTCGCCGGGCTGTGGCTGCTGGTGCGCGCCGCCACCACCCTGCCGCGCGGCGGCGGGGCGGAATGGTGGGCGCTGGGGCTGGCGGTGGTCGCGGCGGCGGGGCTGGCGGCGGCGCTGCTGGGCTTCGCGGTCCTGCGCGGGCTGGGCGTGGCCTTCCTCGGCCGACCACGCTCCCCCCGTGCTGCAGCGGCCGAGGAGGTCGGGCCGGCCTGGCGCTGGGCGATGCTGGCCTTCTCCGCCGTGCTGGCGCTGAGCGGGCTGGTGCCGGGGATCGTGCTGGCGCTGGCGGGTCCGGCGGTGGCGATGCTGGCCGGGGCGGCGGCACCGGGCGGCTGGCTGTCGGTGCAGGGCTATGCGCCGCTGGGCCTGGCACTGCTGGTGGCGCTGGCCGGGGCGGTGGTGGCGCTGGGGGTGCGGGCGCGGGCGCCGGCGGGGCATCGGGTGGCCCCGGCGTGGGAGGGCGGGCAGTCGCCGTCCCCCTCCTGGCTGCCGTTCGGCGACCCGGCGACGCAGTTGGGCGCGGCAGGTTTTGCGCGAACGCTGGGCCACAGGCTGCCACGGCTGCGGCTACCTTCATGGCCACTCAAGCGCCTTGCGGCGTGGCCCGGCCGGGGCTTCGCAGCCCGCGTCGCACCCCTGCTGCTCGGGCTGAAGCTCGTCGTGATGCTGGCGCTGCATGGAGCCGGGCTGTGGTGAGCGCGCTGCTGCCCGGCCTCGCCCAGATCCTCCATTTGGCCCTGGTGCTGGCCGCGGCACCGCTGCTGGCCGGGGTGGTTGCGTGGTTCGAGGCCCGCATGCAGGGCCGCGCCGGCCCCTCCGTGCTGCAACCGTGGCGGGACGCGGCGCGCGCCCTGGGGCAGATGCCGGTGATGGGTGAAGGTGTCTCGGCGGTCTCGCGGGCGGTGCCGGCGGCACGGCTGGCGGTGCTGGCGGTGGCGGCCGCGCTGGTGCCGAGCTTCACCCCGCACATGGCGCTGGCGCCGGCCGCCGACCTGCTGGTGATCGTGGGGCTTCTCGGGCTGGCACTCGCGCTGGCGGTGCTGGGGGCGATGGATTCCGGCACCGCCGCCGCAGGCCACGGCGCCGCCGCCATGCTGTCGCGCGCCACGCTGGCCGCACCGGCGCTGCTGGGCGTGGTGTTCGCCTTCGCGCTGGCGGCCGGGGACACCGCCTTGCCGGCCGTGCTGGAGGTGCCGTTCGACGAGGCGCCCGGCCTGTTGCCCGCACTGCTGCCGCTGGGCCTGGCGCTGCTGCTGGTCGCGGCGGCGGATGGCGGCGGTGCGCCGGGCGAGCTGTCCGGCCGGCATCTCGCGCTGGATGCGGCGGCGGAGGCACTGCGGCGGCTGGTGTGGCTTGCATTGCTGGCCGCCCTGGTGCTGCCGCCCGGGCTGCCACCGCCACGCCACGACCCGGCGACGACGATCGGCGACTGGCTGATCTTCCTGCCGGTCTGGGGCGCCAAGATGGTTCTGCTGGCGGCGGCGGTGGCGCTGCTGCGCACCCTGGTGCCGGCGCCACGGGCGGGGCAGGTGCCGGCCCTGATGGCGCTGGCGGCGCTGCTGGCAGCACTCGGCGTCGGCGTGCTGTTCGCCGGCCAAGCCCTGCGCGGGGCGGCATGAGCGCGGTATGGCTCGACGAGGCGGCGCGCGCCGCCCTGCCGCTTGCCGGGGCCGGGATGCTGGTGCTGGCGCTGGCGCTGCTGATCGCGCGGCGCGTCGGCCCGATCGGGGCGCTGGTGGCGGCGCAGGCGGCGTGCCTGGCGCTGGCCGCACTCGCCCAGGCCTGGCTGCAAGGCAGTTGGCAAGGCGTGGCGGTCGCGGCGCTGGCGCTTGCGGTCAAGGCCGTGGCGCTGCCGCGCGGGTTGCGCGCCCTGGCGCCGGTTCTGGAGGAAGATGGATCGGGCCTGTCCGTTGGGCTGGCTGCCGCCGGAGTCGGGGTGGCCGGGCTGGCGCTGGTGGTGGTGGCGCCGGTTGCGGGACCCGGATTGGCAATGGCGTCGGCGGTGGTGCTGGCGGGCTGGCTGGCGGCGGCGCTGCGGCGGGACGCGGCCGGGCAGGTGGCGGGCGTGCTGATGATCGAGAACGGGCTGGTGCTGGCGCTGGTCTCGGTGCCGGTGTTCCCCGCCATGGCGGCGGTCGCGCTGGCGACGCTGGCGCTGCCGGCGGCGGCGATGGTGCTGCCGATACGTCGCCTGATGACAGCGCGCGCGACAGCATCGGGAAAGACGTCGTGAGCGCCTTGGCCTGGGCGGTGGTCGCGGTGCCGGCGGCGGGGGCCGTGGCGCTGTCCTTCGTGCGGCGCGACGATTTCGTGCGATGGGGCGCGCTGGGCACGGCGGGAGTAACGCTGGCGCTGGCCGCGACGCTGCCATGGCGGCCGGGTGCTGTGGCGGGGCTGCGCGTGGATGCGCTGGCGGCGCATATCGGCATCATGGTCGCGCTGGCGGGGCTGCTGGGGGCATGGCTCGGGCGTGCCTGGACCGGCGTTCGCGCGGGGCAGATGCTCGGCGTGCTGGCCGGGTTGCAACTGGCCGTGCTGGCCGATGCGCCGGTGCTCGGCTGGGTCGGGCTGGAGGCCGCGGTGCTGGCGCTGCTGCAGGTGGGTGCCGGCGGGGGTGCTGCGACAAGCCGGGCGTTGCGCGCCGTGCTGCCGGCGCTGGCACTGGCGTTGTTCGGCGCCCTCCTGCTGGGGGCCGCGACCGATCTGCCGCCCGGGGTGCTGACGCTCGGCTGGATCCTGTTGCTCGCCGGGCTGGCGCCGCTGGCGGGGTTGGCGCCGCTGCATGGCTGGGCGAGCGTAGCCGGGCGCGGCCATGCCGACATGCTATTGCCGGCGCTCGGGGCGGCGGCGCTGCTGGTGCTGCTGCGCGGGCGAGTGGTCGCGATGGCACACCCCGAAATGGTC
This sequence comes from Rhodospirillales bacterium, assembly GCA_031424895.1. Taxonomy (GTDB): domain Bacteria; phylum Pseudomonadota; class Alphaproteobacteria; order Acetobacterales; family Acetobacteraceae; genus CAMDGX01. The sequence goes on along the minus strand of JANPIH010000119.1, from coordinate 48,000 downwards.
GCGCCCGGGCCGGCGCTGCTGGTGCTGGGGCTGGCCAGCCTCGGATGGGCCGCCGCGTCGCTGTGGCGCGATGGCGCGCAACCGGCCAGGGACGCGGTGTTGTTCCGGACGGGGCTGGCGACAGTCGGGTTCGGTCTGGGCGGGCCGGAGGCGATGGCGGCGGGGCTGCTGCTCCTGAGCGGGTCGGTGCTGCTGGGTCCGCTGGCGATGGCGGGCAGCATGCGGGTGCGCGCGGCGGCGCTGGCGGGGCTGGCGCTGCTGCCGCCGTTCGCGGCGTTCGGCGCAGGGCTGGCGCTGCTGGTGGAGGCCGCTGAGGTGTCAGCGGTGCTGGCGCTGGGGCTGGCAGGGCTGATGGTGGCCGGGGCCGGCGGGCTGGCGCGCGCGGCATGGGCGGCGTGGCAGGCGCCGTGGAAACCCGGGCTGGCGGACATTCCCGCGGCGCTGGTGCTGGCACTTTGCGTGGCGGCAGGCGTGGTGCCGGGTGTGGCGCGCTGGTTCGCCCTATTGGCGGCGGCGCTGTGATGGGCCTCGCGGCAAGCCTGCGCGCGCAGGGCGGCCTTCCGTGCCGGCCCTGGCCGCGCCACCCGGTCTCGCCCGGGCAATGGTCGGCGCTGGGGGCGGAGGCGGGGCTGTCCCTCGTGGCGCTGTGGGGCGATGCACTGTCGGTGCATGCGCTGTGGCGCGATGCCGAGGGGATGCTGGCGGTCTCGGTCCCGGTCGCCGACGGGCGCTATCCGGCGCTGTCGCCGCAGCGGCCCGGGGCAATCCTGTTCGAGCGGGCACTGCGCGACCTGTGGGGCCATGCGGCCGACGGCGCGCTGGACCACCGGCCCTGGCTGGACCATGGCGCCTGGGAGGTCGCGACCCCGCTCGTCACCCGCCCGCCGCCGCACGCCGGGGTGCCGCCGGAAGCCGCGGTGGAAGGGATGGACCAGGTGCCGATTGGCCCTATGGCCGGCGGCATCGCCGAGGCCGGGCAGTTCCGTCTGTTCGTGCGCGGCGGACGCATCGCGCGGGTGCAGGCGCGGCTGGGCTGGCTGCACAAGGGCATCCCGGCCCTGATGCGCGGCAAGTCGCCCCGCGCCGCCAGCCGCTTCGCCGCCCGGCTGGCCGGGGACGCGCCGGTGGCGCACGCCATCGCCTTCGCCCGCGCCGCCGAGGCCGCCAGCGACACGCTGCCGCCGCCGCGCGCGCTAGCCCTGCGCGCGGCGAGTGCGGAGGCGGAGCGCATCGCGATGCACCTGGCCGACATCGCCGCCCTGGCCGCTGCCGCCGGCGCGCCGCTGGTGGCAGCACACTGCCAGGCACATCGGGAGGCGCTGCTGCGGGCCGGCACGCGGGCGTTCGGCCACCGCCTGATGATGGACGTGGTGGTGCCCGGCGGGCTGGCCACCGACATCGCGCCGGAGGGCGTGGAGGCGATGCGCGCCGCCGCCGCCGCCGTGGCGCGCGACCTCGCCGAACTGGGCCGGCTATGCGCCCCGCTGCTGCGCCGGCTGGAAGGCCTGGGCGTGGTGCCGCCCAAGCTGGCAATGGCGCTCTCGGCGGGCGGGCCGTCCGGGCGGGCCTGCGGGGCGGCCGGGGACCTGCGGCGCAGTCCGGGCTATCGGCCCTACCACGACCTCAACGTGGCGCCGGTGCGCGAGGCACCAAGGAATGCGCCAAGGGATGTGGGCGGCGATGCGGCGGCGCGGCTGCTGGTGTGGCTGGCCGAGTTGCGCGATTCGGCGCGCATGGTCCGGACCGCGCTGACGGAGCTGCCGGCCGGCGAGATCGTCGCCACCCTGCCGATGGTCAGCGGCGAGGGCTTCGGCTGGGCCGAGGGGCCGCGCGGCGGCATCTGGACCTGGCTGCGCCTGGAGGGCGGGCAGATCGCCCAGGCCTTCCAGCGCGATCCCGGCTGGCTGCACCTGCCGATGCTGGAAGGTGCAGCCCGCGGCGCGGACCTCGCGGACTGGCCCTTGCTGCGCGCCTCCTTCGGCATTTCACACGCGGGGATGGATCAGTGACCGACGACGCGCCCTCGCCGCTGCGCCGGGTCTGGCGCAACCTGCGCGCCCGCCCGGCGGCGCGGCCGCTGGCCCCGGTGGACACCGAAGCTGCCCGGGACCTCGCGGCGCGGCTGGAGGCGGCCGGCATCCGCCGGCTGGGCCGCGGGCTGTCGCTGCACGCCCTCAACCCCGGCAGCTGCGGCGGCTGCGAGCTGGAGCTGCGGATGCTGGACAGCGTGGTCTACGACCTCGCCCGCTTCGGCCTGCGCTTCGTCGACAGCCCGCGCCAGGCGGAAGTGCTGCTGGTGACCGGGCCGGTAACGCGCGCACTGCAAGCGCCGCTGCTGGCGGCGTGGGAGGCGGCGCCGGACCCCAAGTTCGTGATCGCCATCGGCGACTGCGCCATCGACGGCGGCGTGTTCAAAGGCAGCTACGCCGTGGCCGGCGGCGTGGACACCACGCTGCCGGTGGACTTCGTGGTGCGCGGCTGCCCGCCACCGCCGGAGGAGGTGCTGGAAGGGTTGCTGCTTTTGCTGGAGGCAGGGACGTAAGAAAGAGTCTTCTTTTTCTGAAGAAAAAGAAGCAAAAAGACAATTTATCACTTTGCATCGGAGTCGATTGTTTGAACGCGGTGCAAAGTGGGAAAAGTTTTTTGGTTCTTTTTTTCAAAAAAGAACGTGCTTACCTCCCCTTGAATCTAGGCTTCCTCTTCTCCCGAAACGCCGCCGTCCCCTCCGCGTAGTCCTCGGTGAGCGACGACAGCACGTTCTGATCCGGGTCCATATGGCTGATCGATTCGGACAGCGCGAAGGCGATCCGGTTGACGGTGGTTTTGCTCATGCGCACCGGCAGCGGCGGTTGTTCGGCGATGCGGCCGGCGAATGCCATGGCGGCGTCGAGCGCCTGGCCGTCGTCCACGACGTTCTCCACCAGGCCCCAGGCCAGCGCGTCCTCGGCGGGGATGCGGTCGCTGGCCAGGATGACGGCTTGCTTGGTGCGGGCGGGGCCCATCAGGGCGATCATGCGCGGGATGGAGCCCCAGGACATGTTCATGCCCAGCTCCACTTCCGGGATGCGGAAATGGGCGGAGCGGCCGCAGAAGCGGAAGTCGAGCGAGACGGCCAGCGCCGCGCCGCCGCCGATGGCGAAGCCCTCGATGGCGGCGATCGTCACCTGTTCCATGCGTTCCCAGGCGGCGCACATCTTGGGGCCGTTGCGCTGGCGGTGGATGCGCTCGGCAATCGATTGGCCGGCGGGGCGGGCGTCCTTGAGGTCGGCGCCGGCGCTGAAGGCGTGGCCGTTGCCGGTAAGGATGACGACGGAGGTTTCCATGTCGTCCTCGAAGCTCTCGGCGGCGCGGCGGAGTTGGCGCATCGCCTCGGTGGAGAGCGGGTTGGCGCGAATGCCGCGGTCGAAGCGCACCAGCGCAATGCGGCCATTGGGGCCGAGGCCGCGCTCGATGGCAACGAAGTTGTCGGTCATTCCTTGCTCCCTTCGCTCTCGAGCCAGCTTCGGTTCCAGAAGGGCTGCCCATTTATACCAATCCCTGGAACTCTCAACCCATCAAAGCAGACAAGGCCAGGGCTCTGCCGTCGCGACGCGAAGTCGCGCCGCCGGGGACCCGCAAAGGGCCGGCGGCCCTTTGATCCCATATATTTTTCAATAGGATAAGGTCCAGGGGCTTGGCCCGTCGCGCGAAGGCGCGCGTCGGACCAGGCGGGTCTGGGCGAAGCCCAGCCTTGCTTGCCGATTGCCTCGCCTGCGCCGCGATGGTCCAGTGCCGGGCAGGAGGATTTCACCATGTCCGTGCTCGACCGCTTCCGCCTCGACGGCAGGCGCCTGTTCATCACCGGGGGCAGCCGCGGGCTGGGCCGCGAGATGGCGCTGGCGCTGGCCGATGCCGGGGCGGATGTGGTGATGGTCGGGCGCGACGCGGACAGCCTGGCCGCCACCGCCGCCGACATCCGCGCCCGCGGCCGGCAGTGCTGGACCATCGAAGGCGATGCCGGCACGCCGGAGGGGTGCGAGCGCGCCTGCGCGGCGGCGCTGGCGCTGGGGCCGATCGACATCCTGATCAACAACATCGGCGGCCGGCGCATCAACGTGCCGGTCGAGGACCAGTCCCTCGCGGACTGGCAGGCGATGATCGACCTGAACCTGACCAGCACCTTCGTCTGCACCAAGCTGATCGGCGGCGCGATGGTGGCGCGTTCGAAAGCGGGCGAGGCGGCGGGCGGGCGCGTCATCAACATCGCCTCGATGAGCGGCATCATCGCCAACCGCGGCATCGGCGGGCGCCACTACGAGACGGCGAAGGCGGCGGTGATCCATTTCACCCGCGCGGTGGCGTCGGACTGGGCGCCACACCGCATCACGGTGAACGCCATCCTGCCCGGGTTCTTCATGACCGAGCCGAACCGACGCTGGGCGCGCGAGAACCCCGCGATGATCGACAGTATCCGCGCCAGCGTTCCGATGGGCGATGCCGGCCAGCCGGAGGATCTCGGCCCGCTGGCGCTCTACCTGGCCAGCGACGCGTCCCGCTACATGACCGGCAGCGCGCTGCTGATCGACGGCGGCTACACGATTTGGTGAAGGAGGCAGCCATGCCCATCGACCCGCAGATCCAGGCCATTCTCGACCGCGCCGCGCACCTGCCCGGCACCCACACCCTGCCGGTGCCCGTGGCCCGCGCCCGCTACGAGGCGCTGGTCAAAGTGCTGCCGCCCGCAGCCCCGATCGCCCATGTCGCCGAACGCGCGATCGACGGGCCGGGCGGGGCGCTGAAGCTGCGCATCTACACGCCGGAAGGCACCGGACCGTTCCCGGTCGTCGTGTTCTTCCACGGCAGCGGCTTCGTGCTGTGCAGCCTGGACACCCATGACGGCATGTGCCGCAACCTGTGCGGCGGCGCGGGCGTGCTGGTGGTGTCGGTGGACTACCGCCTCGCCCCCGAACACCGCTTCCCCGCCGCCCCCGACGACTGCCTGGCCGCCACGCGCTGGGTCGCGGCGCATGCCGGCGAACTCGGCGGCGATCCCGCGCGCATCGTGGTGGCGGGGGACAGCGCGGGCGGCAACCTCGCCGCCGTCACCGCGCTGCGCATCCGCGACGAGGGCGGCCCCAGGCTGGCAGGCCAGTTGCTGATCTATCCGGCAACGGCGCACTGCTCGGCCGACATGCCGTCCTACGCCGAGAACGCCAACGGCTACGGCCTGACCCGCGCCACCATGGAATGGTTCTGGGCCCACTACGCCGACGCATCGGCCGCGACCAACCCGCACGCCGCCCCGCTGGTTGCCGCCAACCTGTCCACCCTGCCGCCCGCGCTGATCCAGGTGGCCGAATACGACCCGCTGCGCGACGAAGGCGTGCGCTATGCCGAACGTCTGCTGGAAGCCCACGTGCCAACCGAACTGTCGCGCTGGGAAGGCATGAACCACGGCTTCCTGTTCTGGGCCGGCCAAGTGGACGCCGCGACCGAAGCCATGCGCGAAGCCTGCGCGTGGCTGCGGAGAGTGTTGAAGTAAGCGCAAAGATAAGGCAAGGCTGGGCTCTGCCCAAACCCGCCAGGGGCCAAGCCCCTGGACCTTATTACTCTGAAAAATAATGGGTTTCCAAAGGCCCTCGGCCTTTGGTGGGTCCTCCGCGGCGCGGCTTCGCGCCGCGACGGCAAAGCCCTGGCCTTTCCTTCTCCAATTGGCGATCAACCCTTGCGCGGCGGCGGGACGAACGGGGTGCCGCGGTCGGCGCGGTGATATTCCGCGTTCGGCATCATGTCGGTCGCCGAGGCCATCCGGTTGGACAGGTTGAAGAACGCCGTCGTCTCGGCCAGGTCGAAGATGTCTTCCTCCGACAGCCCGTGGCCACGCAGCGCCTCGCGGTCGGCGTCGTCGACCAGGTTGGGGGTGGTGGTCATCTTCCAGGCGAAGTCGAGCATCGCGCGCTGGCGGGGATCGAGCTTCGCCACGCGGTAGTTGAGCGCCATCATCTCGCCCAGTTCCGCGTCGCCGGACAGGGCCCGCACCGCAGCACCATGGGCGACCAGGCAGTAGTAGCAGCGATTGGCCGAGGAGACGACGACGGCGATCATCTCCCGTTCCAGCTTCGAAAGGCCGGAGGGCGCGTACATGATCTCGTTGTACATCGCCATGAAGTGGCGCAGCCGCTGCGGGCGCTTGCTGTAGGTGGAGTACACGTTCGGCACGAAGCCGAGCTTTTCCACGCACTTGGCCCAGATGGTCTTGAGGTCGTCGTCCAGCGTGCCGGGGTCGGGCACGCCGAGGGCGGAGATGTGGCTGGGCTGGGGCATGGCGGAATCCTCGCGCGTGTCCGCCTGATGCTCGCGCCGCGGCCCCGCGCGGTCAACGGCTTGCGGCGCGCGGCGCGGCGGTGTGCAATGCAGCATGACCCAACCTGCCCCGGTCGTGCTGCCGCTGGCGCTGCTGGCGACGGCCGGCTTCCTGTCGGTCACCGGCATGCGGATGACCGACCCGCTGCTGCATGTGATCGCGTCGGATTTCGGCACCACCATCCCGGCACTGGCCGTGGTGGTGGCGGCCTTCACCCTGCCGTATGGCCTGTGCCAGATTTTCCTCGGCCCGCTCGGCGACCGCTTCGGCAAGCTGCGGGTGACGGCGGCGGCGTTGGCACTGCTGACGCTGGCCAACATCGCCTGCGCGCTGGCCGGCTCGCTGGAGGGGCTGACGCTGGCGCGCATCGCCGCCGGCGGGGCCTCGGCCGCCGTGGTGCCGCTGGGCATGGCCTATGTGGCCGATGCGGTGGACTACCGCGAGCGCCAGGTGATGCTCAGCCGCTACCTCAACGGCACCGTGATGGGCCAGGTGATGGCCGGGCCGCTGGGCGGCGTGTTCGGCCAGTTCCTCGGCTGGCGCGGGGTGTTCCTGCTGCTGGCCGCGGGCACGGCGGCGATCACGGTGGTGCTGGCGCGGCGGATGGCCACCCTGGCGGACCGGCGCGGCGGCGCGACGTTCTCGGCGTCCAACTACCTGTCGATGGCCCGCTCGCCGATGGCCCGCCTGGTCCTCTTCGCCGCCGTGGTCGATGGCGCGGTGCTGATGGGCAGCTTCCCGTTCCTGGCGCCGTACATGCACGAGGCGTTCGGCCTGTCCTATGCCGCCGTCGGGCTGGTGCTGGCGTGTTTCGGGCTCGGCGCGCTCGCCTATATCCGCGCGGCCCGCGTGCTGGTGCCGCGGCTGGGCGAGCCGCGCATGGTGTTGCTGGGCGGCGCGATGATGGCCGCCGGCGTGGCTGCCACGGTGCTGTTCCCGGCGCGCGACGCCTTCGTGCCGGCGCTGGTGGCGGCGCAACTGACGATCGGCATGGGGTTCTACCTGCTGCACGGCGTGCTCCAGGCCCGCGCCACCGAGATGCTGCCCCACGCCCGCGCCACCGCCGTGGCCACCTTCGCGCTGATGCTGTTCCTCGGCCAAAGCATCGGCGCGCTGGCGATGGGCGGGCTGATCGCGCGGCTGGGCTACCAGGGCGCCTTCCTGTTCGACGCGGCGGCGATCCTGCTGTTCGGCGCCTGGCTGTCACTGGTGCTGCGGCGGAACCGCTAAGCCCGCGGGCGGGTTGAGGCAGGGCAAGGAGACCGCATCATGTCCACGTCGATTCCCCCAGGCATTCCCGTACCGCAAGACCCGCCCACCCCCGGCGCGCCAGACGAGATGCCGGCCAACCCCGTGCCCGAGATGCCATCGCCCGTCCTGCCCGGCCCCGAAATCCCGGCGCCGTCGCAGCCCGGGCCTGAAATTCCGATGCCGGGCGTGCCCGGCCTGCCGGGCCAGATGCCCCCGCTCTGACCCTCCGCAGCCCTGCCCGCCTTCCACCCACCTGGAGCATGATCCGCGCCGATAGAAGCGCGGCCCATGCTCCAGGTTTTTGCTTGATCGCGTGATTCACGTCTCCGGCGATTTCGCCTCCGACGATCACGCTCTGGCGCAACAACCCCGCCCGGTGCTACCTCGCGCCATCGACAGGCAGCCGGAGAGGGCCGCGGGCATGCGCGTGAAGGATGTGAAGAAGGTCGTGCTGGCCTATTCCGGGGGGCTGGACACCAGCGTGATCCTCCGGTGGCTGCAAACCACGTACAAGTGCGAGGTGATCACCTTCACCGCCGACCTCGGCCAGGGCGAGGAACTGGAGCCCGCGCGCCAGAAGGCCGAGATGATGGGGATCAAGCGGATCTACATCAACGACCTGCGCGAGACCTTCACCCGCGATTTCGTGTTCCCGATGTTCCGCGCCAACGCGGTGTACGAGGGCCAATACCTGCTCGGCACCTCCATCGCCCGCCCGCTGATCGCCCAGCGCCAGATCGAGATCGCCGAGGAGGTGGGTGCTGACGCGGTCGCCCACGGCGCCACCGGCAAGGGCAACGACCAGGTGCGCTTCGAGCTGAGCTACTACGCGCTCAAGCCCGACATCAAGATCATTGCCCCCTGGCGCGAATGGGACCTCACCAGCCGTACAAAGTTGATCGAGTTCGCCGAAGCCAACCAGATCCCCATCGCCAAGGACAAGCGCGGCGACGCGCCGTTCTCCGTCGATGCCAACCTGCTGCACTCCTCGTCGGAAGGAAAAATCCTCGAAGACCCCGCCGTCGAGGCCGACGAGATGGTCTACCAGCGCACCATCCGCCCCGAGGACGCGCCCGACCGCGCCACCATCGTCTCGATCGACTTCGAACGCGGCGACCCGGTGGCGATCGACGGCGTGAAGATGTCGCCGGCCACGCTGCTTACCAAACTCAACGAACTCGGCCGCGCCAACGGCATCGGCCGGCTGGACCTCGTCGAGAACCGCTTCGTCGGCATGAAATCCCGCGGCGTCTACGAAACCCCAGGTGGCACCATCCTGCTGGCCGCCCACCGCAGCATCGAGAGCATCACGCTCGACCGTGAGGCCGCCCACCTCAAGGACAGCATCATGCCGCGCTACGCGGAGCTGATCTACAACGGCTTCTGGTTCGCCCCGGAACGCCGCATGCTCCAGGCGCTGATCGACGAAAGCCAGAAAAGCGTCACTGGCAACGTTCGCATGAAGCTGTACAAGGGCAACGTGTCGTGCATCGGGCGTGAAAGCCCGAACAGCCTTTATTCGATAAAGGTGGTGACATTCGAGGAGGACCAGGGGGCGTACGACCAGTTCGACGCCCAAGGGTTCATCAAGCTGAACGCGCTGCGCCTTCGCCTCGGTGCGATGGCCGGCCGCAAAGGGGGAAGCCTGTAATGGCCATGACGATGTATGCGGCCGCCGTGCCGATGATGAAGACCCTGCTCGGCGCCTTGTCCGCCAATATCGACAAGGCGGCGGCTTTCGCCGAGGCGAAGAAGGTCGACCCGTCGGTCCTGGCCAACGACCGCCTCGCGCCGGATATGTTCCCGCTCTGGCGCCAGATCCAGATCGCCTGCGACATGGCCCGCGGCGGCGCACTGCGCCTGGCCGGGCACGAAGTCCCGACCCTGCCGGACGTTGAAGCGAATTTCGGCTCGATGAAGCAGCGCATCGCTGACACACTGGCGGTGATCGAAGCCATCCCGGCCGGCGAGATCGACGGAAGCGAGGAGCGCGAAGTGGTGCTGAAGATGCGCGCCGGCGAAATGTCGTTCACCGGGCAGCGCTACCTGGTCGGGTTCGTGATCCCGAACCTGACGTTCCATTGCGCCACCGCCTACAACATCCTGCGCCACAACGGCGTGGAAATCGGCAAGCGGGACTTCCTCGGCAGCTTCTGAGCGGCCGGGTAAGAGAGACCAGGGACTCCGCCCCATAAGCGCGAAGGTTGGGAAGGCTGGGCTCTGCCCAGACCCGCCCGGTCCGGCGCGCGCCTTCGCGCGACGGGCCGAGCCCCTGGACCTCAACATATTCTAGTTATTGGGGTTCAAAGGGCCGTCGGCCCTTGGAACCCCATTATTTTTCAATAGGATAAGGTCCAGGGGCTTGGCCCCTGGCGGGCTTGGGCAGAGCCCAATCTTGCTCTCGTTCGATGGGTCGAAATCAACGAGGGTTGGTATTATCTTCGCGCCTATGGGACCCCGCCCCTGGCCTTCCTTTCGCTTGAGCCCAGCCGCCCGCCGGCGCACCATGGCGGCATGAGCACCGCATACGACTTCCGGCCATACGACTTCCGAATCGGCATCGACCTGGGCGGCACCAAAACCGAAATCGCCGCCCTCGCCCCCGACGGCACCCTGCTGCACCGCCATCGCGTTCCCACGCCGCACGGCTACGACGCCTCCGTCCGCGGCATGGCCGACATGGTGCTGGGCATCGAGCAGAAGATGGCCGACAGCCATGGCCTGCATCGGGCCTCGGTCGGCTTCGGCATCCCCGGCGTCATCTCCCCCGTCACCGGCATGGTCAAGAACGCCAACACCATCGCGCTCAACGGCCACCCCTTCGACCGCGACATCGCCGCCCTCCTCGGCCGCGAGATACGCGTCGAGAACGACGCCAACTGCTTCGCCCTCTCCGAAGCCGCCGACGGCGCCGGCGCCGGCCACGGCGTGGTCTTCGGCGTCATCCTCGGCACCGGCTGCGGCGGCGGCATCGTCGTCGACGGGCGCGTCATCCGCGGCCGAAACCACGTCACCGGCGAATGGGGCCACACCCCCCTGCCCTGGCCCACCGCCGACGAACTCCCCGGCACCATGTGCTGGTGCGGCCACCGCAACTGCCTGGAAACCCTGGTCTCCGGCCCCGGCCTCGCCATGGACTGCGACGGCCCCGACGCACGAGACGGCCATGCTGTGGTTGCCCGCGCCCAGGCCGGCGACCCGAACGCCCAGGCCGCGGTCAACCGCCACGCCGACCGCCTCGCCCGCGGCCTGGCCGTCATCATCAACATCCTCGACCCCGACATCATCGTCCTCGGCGGCGGCCTGTCCAACCTCGCCCACCTCTACGAACAACTCCCCGCCCTCATCTCCCCCCACGTCTTCTCCGACTTCGTCCACACCCCCATCGTCAAAAACCAACACGGCGACTCCTCCGGCGTCCGCGGCGCCGCCTGGCTCTGGCCACCCCCCCCGTAAGTCGGATAAGCGAAGCGCCATCCGACTCGTCGCAACGTTGAAAAAAAGGCCTTCTTTTTGTGAACAAAAAGAAGCAAAAAAACTTCATTCATAAAAAACTTGAACTACTGTCGAGTGTATTCGCATCCTCAATCCTTCGCCCTTGCCTTGCTTCTCCGTGCCTCTGTGTTGAATCTGAACTTCGTCCCACCACCCGCCTCCCACCCCCGGAACCACCCCCCACCACCGCCGCGCCCGCGCCCCCCGAACCAAAAATTCCCCAAAAAACCCCTTGCATCCCTAACAATAGTTAGTTATATTATCTCCATGCCCTCCACGCCCCTTCCCCTGGCCGAGCTGCTCGCCACCCTGCGCACCGCCATTACGGCGGGCCGCGGAGCCGCGTCCGCACGCCGGTCCACGCTGGAGACCCTGTTCCTCGCCCTCCTGGCCACCATCCTCGGCCGCCTGGAACACCGCGCCCACCCCTGGCACAACGGCGCCCAAAGCCACCCCGCACCCCCCCTTCGCATGCCGCAGCACAGCGGCGCCCCCCACGCAGACGCCATCGCCCTGCACCGCTTCCCCGATTGGATCCTGCGCGGCTTCCCCGCCCGCGGCCTGCGCCCGGCCGCCCCCCCACGCCCCCTGCCCCCCCGCACGCGCACGCGCCCCGTCCGCGCCCCACCACCCCACGCCCAAACCCCCATCCGCTCCAAAAAACCCGCCCCAACGGCGGGGCGCCGAATCACGCCCGCTATCATGCCACTTTCGCAACAAAACCCCGCCTGATGCCCGCCCTCTGCCGAGACTGCTTCACCGACCCCGGCGAGGCCCAAGCCTGCCCCGCCTGCGGCCACCGCCGCATCGTTCGCCATCCAGAGCTGTTCGCCCTCACCATCGCCCACGTCGATTGCGACGCCTTCTTCGCCAGCGTCGAAAAGCGCGACCGCCCCGAACTCATGGCCCGCCCCGTCATCGTCGGCGGCGGCGTCCGCGGCGTCGTCGCCGCCGCCTGCTACGTCGCCCGCATCCACGGCATCCGCAGCGCCATGCCGATGTTCAAGGCCCTGAAAGCCTGCCCCGACGCCGTCGTCATCAAGCCCGATTTCGCCAAATACACCGCCGCCGCCCGCCAGATCCGCGGCCTCATGGAAACCCTCACCCCCCTCGTCCAACCGCTGTCCATCGACGAAGCCGTCCTCGACCTCGCCGGAACCCAGGCCCTCCACGGAGCCCCCCCCGTCGCCGTCCTCGCGAAGTTCGCGCTGGAAGTCGAACGCCAGGTCGGCGTCACCATCTCCATCGGCCTCGCCCGCAACCGCCTCATGGCCAAGATCGCCGCCGGCCGCGACAAGCCCCGCGGCTTCTGCGTCATCGGCGCCGAAGCCCCCCGCCTCCTCGCCCCCGAACCCGTCCGCCTCCTCCCCGGAATCGGCCCCGCCCTGGCGAAGAAACTGGAATCCCTGGGCATCACCAAGCTCGCCCACCTCCAGGCGATCGACGAACCCACCGCCCGCCGCCGCCTCGGCGACGACGGCCCCAGCCTCGTCCAACGCGCCCTTGGCCAAGACAGCCGATCCGTCCACCCCAACCGCGAAACCAAGTCGATCAGCGCCGAAACCACCTTCGCCACCGACCTCGCCGACCAGGCCGCCCTGGAACGCGAGCTCTGGCACCTGTCCGAAAAACTCGCCACCCGCCTGCGCGCCTCGGACTACGCCGCCGCCGGCGTGGTCCTGAAACTGAAAACCGCCGCCTTCGCCAGCCGCACCCGAACCCAGCGCCTCCCCCACCCCACCCGCCTGCCCGACCTGCTGTTCAACACCGCCCGAACCCTGCTCGCCCGCGAAGTGGACGGAACCCCCTACCGCCTCATCGGCATCGGCGCCCAACCCCTCGCCCCCGCCACCCAAGCCGACCCACCCGACCTCGCCGACCCCACCCAACCCCGCCGGGCCGCCGCCCAAACAGCCATCGACACCCTGCGCGCCAAATTCGGCGCGTCGGCGGTCGTCAAGGGAAGGGGATTCAGCAAGTAAGCAGTTCTTTTTTGAAAAAAAGAACCAAAAAACTTTCATGACATCGCGCCCGGCTGAACCTTGAAGCGCGGCGCAAATGGACACAAAGTCTTTTTGCTTCTTTTTCTTCAGAAAAAGAAGATTCTTGCTACCGCTTCAGCAGCCCGACTTAGGCAGCGTCAGTTCCGTCAGCTTCCCCGCCAGCACATAGTCGCCGAAATCCATCACAAGCTGGTCGGCCACGCCGTTCTCCCAGTAGCGCATGCCCACCTCGTATTCCGGCTGCTGCTTGCCGGCGTCACGTTCGAAGAAGGCGAGGCGCACGCGGGTGCTGGACAGCGGCGTGAGCCCTGGCCAGGCGCTGGGTGCGGGGGGCGACCAGCCGGCGATGGCGGCCGTGCTGTCATTGACGCCTTCGGCGCTGGTGCCGTCGAACAGCGGCACCGCGTAGAAGCGCATTCCGGCCCGGGCAACCGCCAGCAACGCCTCGGTATGGGCGGTCGGGAACAGGGTGCCGGCCGGCAGTTCGCGCACGGTGTCGGGCGGCAGGGAATACACCGCCCGCCCGGGGCCGCCGGTGCGTTCCAGGCTCGCGGTGCCGGCAAGCTCGCTGACCACCGCATCCTCGGTGGTCTGGCGCATGCGGAAGCGAAGCTGCAGGCCGTCCTTGCTTTCCCAGGTGGTATAGTCGGCCGCCAGGTCGATGTCGGTGCCGTCGCGGCTGGTGACCGTGATTGTCAGGCGCTGGCGGATCGCCCAGGCGTCGCAGGCGTCGATCACCTCATAGCCCATCGTCCCGCTGGCGCCGATGATGTCGCCGCGGGCGGTTTCCAGGCTCAACGTATACAGGGCGCGATGCCCCACGAGGTCCGAGGCCATGGCGGGCAGGGCAAGCACGAGGCCGCCGACGACCCAGAGCAGGCGCACCCATGCGGGGCGCGAAAAGGCGGGCAGGCGCATGCGGGACGACTCCGGAAAATCGCGTCACCATACGTATCAAGCCCCCACCGCGCCAGCGTGGCGCTAGGCCGTGAACACGACCGTGACCCCGCTGGCCCGCCCGGTGCGTCCCTTGGCGGCAAGATCGTCGGTCTCGACGACGATGCCCACGATCGCCGGCAGCACCGGAATCGGCGTGCCAGGCAGCAGCCGGGCGGCGGCCTCGGGCGGCAGGATGCGAACCTGGCCACCCGGCAGGCGCAGGGCGAGGCCGCCGAGCGGGTCCGGCACCACCGGCCGCCCGGCGGCGCGGGCCAACCGGGCGGCGAACACCGCAGGTGGATCGGCGGCAACGATCACCTCGCGCAGGGCGCGGGCGCCGTTGGGATGGGTCAGGAACGTCTCCTGCCAAACCAACCCCGGCGTCAGGTGGCGCAGCAGCTGAAGCCGGGGGTCGGCCTCGGCCAGCGGCAGGCGGGCGAACGCGGCCTCACCCCGGGCCGGCGGGGCGGGGCGGCTGGAGCGGGCGATGGCGGTGGTGAACCCGGCGCGGCCGAGGCGGGCCAGGGCCGCGTCCTCGTCGTCGGTCGCCAGGGTCAGAACATGGATGCCGGTGTGTTGGGCAAGAAAGCGAGCGATGGTGGCGCTCGGCCGGGCCAGGTCGATGGTGGCGAGCAACTCGATATAGCCTTCGCGCAGCATGATGTTGCAGTTGCCGGTGCCGGTCGGCTTGCCATCCGCCATGTGCGGGGCAAGCGGCTGGACGGCGAAGCCCAGCGCCACCCACTCCGCCGCCGCGGCGTCGAGGTCCGGAACGGCGACGCCGACATGGTCGAGACCGGTGGCGCTTCCGGTCATGGCGCGGGGGCGAACGCGGCGCAGTACTCGCAGATCGCCTGGCTCCCCCACAGCGTCGCCCCCTGGTGTTCCAGATAGGGCACGGTGCCGTTGGGGGAGACGGCCTTCACGCCGGGAGTGGTGTCGTCGGTCATGCCAGGACCTGCTTGTTGACCACGTTCTCCGCCTCCGGCCTTCCGTCGATGGCGGACAGGATGTTGCGCACGCAGGCCACCGCCATGCGGTCCAGCGCCTCCTGCGTAACGCCGGCCATGTGCGGCGCAAGGATGACATTCGCCAGGTCGAACAGCGGCGAGTGCGGCGCGGGCTCGGTCGCGAACACATCGAGCCCGGCGCCGGCGAGCGTGCCGGTGGTGAGTGCTACGTGCAGTGCCGCCTCGTCGATGATGCCGCCGCGCGCGGTGTTCACCAGGAACGCGCCGGGCTTCATCAGGGCGAGGCGGGCCGCGTTGAACATGCCGATGGTATCGGGCTTGCGTGGGCAATGGATGCTGACGAAGTGGGCCCGCGGCAGAATGGCGTCGAGGCTGGGGGCGGGGGTGCAGCCACGGGCGCGGATCATGTCCTCGGCCACGAAGGGGTCGTGGATGTGGACATCCATCTCCAAGGCGCGGCAACGGGCGGCAAGCCGGGTGCCGATACGCCCGAAGCCGACGACAAGCAGGGTCTTGCCATAGAGGTCGAACAGCTTGTGCGTGAACTTGCCCGACCAGTCCCCGCCGCGCACCACGCGGTCCTGGGCGGTGCCGTTGCGGGCAAGGTGGAACATGAAGAACAGCGCCTGCTCGGCGACGGACACCGAGTTGGCGGTGCCGGCGATGAACAGCGGGATGCCGCGCGCGCTGAGCGCCGGAACATCGACTGCGTCGTAACCGACGCCGATGCGGCTGACGACCTCCAGGTGCGGCGCGGCGGCGACGGAGGCGGCGGGGAACGGGCGGCCCCAGAGTGCCACGCCGGCGGCGGTGGCGAGGTGTTCGTGGAAGGCCTCGGTCGACAGCTCGGGGCCGAAGGGGACGGGTTCGAGGTCATCGCGCCCTTCCAGCACCGCCCAGCCGGCGCGGGCCATCTCGGTGGGCAGCAGGATCTTCTTGCGGTTCACGGCCATCAGCGTTCCCTCCCGGACTCCGGCGCGGAGGGTGCGGCCGTTGCGCCGCCGCGCGCAAGACGGCGGCAGGCATCGGAGCAGAATTTCACCGCCTCCCAGTCGCGCGCCCATTTCTTGCGCCAGGCAAAGGGGCGGGCACAGGCGGCGCAGGGCTTGGTGGGCAGATCGGACTTTCGGATCATTTTGGGCATGAAGTCATCCAGGTGAAGGCTGGGGCCTGAGGCCCCAGACCCCCATTCTTAAGCGATTGGGGTCCTGGGTCGCAGACCCGGGCGAGTCTGGGCGGAGCCCAGCCCTACCTTGCTGTTGCAAGCGTGCCTGGCCGTGGTGCGCGGCGCAGCAGCAGGAGCATGGCGAGCGAGGGGATCGTGAGGTAGCTGAGCAGGCGGAAATCGTTGTTGTAGCTGATGATCAGCGCCTCGCGCTTGACCGCGGCACTCAGCCGGGCCGCCCCTTGCACGGTCGCCGGGTCGAGCAGGGCGGCGGCGCGGCGGTCCTCGTAAAGTGGGCGGTTGTAGGGCGTGACGGTGGCGGCCAGCCCGGCATGGGACACCTGGGCGCCTGACACCAGCATGAAGGAGGTGACGGAAATCCCCGCGGCACCGCCGATGTTGCGCGCCAGCGCCTGCAGTGCCGCCGCATCGCCGCGGTACTGCGCGGGCAGGGTTGCGAAGGCCAGCACGGTCAGCGGATTGAAGATGCAGCCCATGCAGAAGCCCTGGATCACCATGCCGGTGACCAGGGTTGGGATCGGCACGTCCGGCGTCCAGGTGCTCATGTCGCGCAGCGCCCAGCCGAGCAGCAGCAGGCCGAAGCCGACCATGTAGCGCTGGTCCACGCGCGTGCCGAGCTTGCCCGCGATCAGCATGGCGCACACCGTGCCCATGCCGCGCGGCGCCAGCAACAGCCCGGTGTCGGCCACCGGATAGCCCGACAGGGTTTGCAGGTACGGCGCCAGCAGGGCCGAGCTGGAAAGCAGGATCGCCATGGTGAAGCACATCATCACCAGCCCGCCGGTGAAGTTGCGGTCGCGGAAAATAACCGGCGGGATGAACGGCTTCTGCGCGGTGAACATGTGCACCAGGAACAAGTAGAAGCCGAGCCCGGCCAGGACGGCCTTGGCGATGATCTCGCCGGATGCGAACCAGTCCTCCGTCTGGCCGCGATCCAGCATCAGCTGCAACATGCCGATGGCCAGCGCCAACGCTGCGAACCCCGTCCAGTCGAAGCGCAAATCGGGTTTCATCGCGGTTCCGGGCATGAACAGCGCCAGCCCTGCCAACGCGATCACGCCGAAGGGCAGGTTGACGAAGAACACCCAGCGCCATGACAACGTGTCGGTCAGGAAGCCACCCAGCGTGGGGCCCATGATCGGTCCGACCATCACGCCGATGCCGAAGATCGCCATCGCCTGGGCGCGCTGCTCGAACGGAAAGATGTCGAGCATGGTCGCCTGGCTCAGCGGCACCAGGGCGGCCCCGGTCACGCCCTGGAGCACGCGGAACATCACCATTTGCTCCAGCGATTGCGCCGAACCACTCAGCATCGAGAAGGTGGTGAAGCCGGTGATGCAGACGATGAACATGTTCTTGCGCCCGAAGCGCTGGGCAAGCCATCCCGCCGGCGCGGTCATGATGGCGGAGGCAATGATGTAGCTGGTCAGCACCCAGGTGGTCTGGTCGAGCGTGGTGTTCAGGCTGCCCTGCATATACGGCAGCGCCACGATCGAGATGGTGGAATCCAGCACTGTCATCATCGTCGCCATCATCGCGCAGCCGGCGATGAGGGCGCGGTGGCGGACCGGGGCAGCGTGTTGGGTCGCGCTCATGCGGTCAGCGCGAGGGGGAAGCTGCGGCGCGGGCCCGGTCGGTCCCGCCGCCATGGGCCGCCGGCTGGGGGGGTGCTGCGCTGCGCTCCGGGGGCGGGCCGGACGGCGGGGGGCCCGGGGGTGCGCGTGCGGGGGCCGGTGCGGTCACCTTGCGCATCATCAGCACCAGCGCCATGCAAGGGATGGCGACCAAGCTCATCATCAGGAAGTCGTTGCTGTAGGCGATGATCATCGCCTCGCGGTTGATGATGCGGTCCAGCATGATGGCGCCGTGCGGGGTGGTGGCGTCGAGGAACTGGGCGGCGCCGTGCTCGCCGGGAATGGGGCGGGTGAAGGGGGTGAAGGTCGCGGCGAGGCCGGCGTGGCTCGCCTGGATCCAGTGCGAGAGGGAGAAGGTGGTGATCGAGATGCCGATCGCAGCCCCGATGTTGCGCCCCAGGCTCTGCACCGCCGCCGCATCGCCGCGCAGGGGGGCGGGGAGCGTGGAGAACGACACGACGGTGAGCGGATTCCAGATCAGGCCCATCGCCACGCCCTGGACCAGCATCATGATGACCAGCCAGCGCTGGCTGACATCCGGGGTCCAGGTGCTCATGTCGTAAAGGGAGAGGCTGAGCATGATGAGGCCGATGGCGATCAGCTTGCGCTGGTCGGTGTAGGGGCCGAGGCGGGAGCAGACGAGCATCGCGGCCATGGTGCCGAAGCCGCGCGGGGCGAGCAGCAGGCCGGCATCGGCGACGGGGTAGCCCGACATCTTCTGCAGATAGGGGGCGAGCAGGGTGGAGGAGGACATCATCACCGTGTTGCTGGCGAACATCACCAGCATGGCCGTGGTGAAGTTCCTGTCGTGGAACAGGGCGCGCGGAATGAACGGCTTCTCCGCCGTGAGCATGTGGACGACGAACAGATAGAGGCCGAGGCCGCCGAGCACGGCGGCGATGATGATCTCGGTGGAGGTGAACCAGTCCTTCAGCGAACCGCGGTCGAGCATGATCTGCATGGCGCCGACGCCGAGTGCGAGCACGGCGAAGCCGGTCCAGTCGAAGCGCAGCGCGCGCTGCGGCAGGGTGGCCGGCATCAGCAGGGCGAGGCCGGCCGCGGCGGCGATGCCGAGCGGGACGTTGACGTAGAACACCCAGCGCCAGTGGAACCATTCGGTGAGGTAGCCGCCGAGGGTGGGGCCCATGATCGGGCCGATCATCACGCCCATGCCGAAATAGGCCATGGCGCGGGCGCGCTGCTCGGCGGGGTAGATGTCGAGCATGGTGGCCTGGGACAGCGGCACCAGGGCGGCGCCGAAGGTGCCCTGGAGGATGCGGCAGGCGATCATCTGTTCGAGCGACTGCACCGCGCCGGCCAGGATGGTGGTGGCGGTGAAGCCGAGCAGGCAGGTGAGATAGAGGTTCTTACGGCCGAAGCGGTTGGACAGCCAGCCGACCGGGGCGGTCATGATCGCCGAGACGATGATGTAGGAGGAGATCACCCAGGTGATCTGGTCCATCGTGGCCGAGAGCGAGCCCTGCATGTAGGGCAGGGCGACAATGGAGATGGTGCTGTCGAGCACCACCATCAGCACGCCCATCATGCAGAACATGCTGATCAGGCCGCGATGGCGAACCACATCGTTCATCGGGCCGCACCACGCGGGAGTCGCGGACCGGGGCCGCGGTGGCGGACAACCTCGCTCATGTCATTCCGCGGCGCTGGCCGCGCGGCCGGGCAGGACCGGGGCGGCGGGAACCAGAACGGCGGGGGCAACGGGGACGGGCGCGGGGAGAGGGCGGGGGCCGGGCGCCACCGGGGCCACGCGGGGTGGCCGGCGCATCATGAACAGCACCACCAGCGGCGGGATCACCATGTAGCTGAGCATCTGGTAGTCGTTGGCGAAGGCCACGATCTGCGCCTCGCGCGTGATCATCGCGTCCAGCAGCCCGGCGCCGCGAGCCGTCGTGGGGTCCAGCAGGCGGTGCGCCGCCTCGCCCATCGGCGTGAAGCGGGGGAAGGGGGTGATGTTGGCCGCGATGTCGGCGTGCACGATCTGGGTGTTGCGCGTCAGCATGAAGGAGGTAACGGCGATGCCGATCGCTGCCCCGGTGTTGCGCGCCAGGTTCTGCAGGGCGGCGGCGTCGGCGCGGAACTGCGGCGGCAGGGTGGCGAAGGCGACCACCGTCATCGGGTTGAACACGAAGCCCATGCAGAAGCCCTGGATCACCAGGGTGGTGGTGATGAGCGAGGACGGCATCTCGGGCGTCCAGGTGGTCATGCTGTGCAGGGTGAGGCCGAGGCCGGTCA
Source organism: Rhodospirillales bacterium (assembly GCA_031424895.1). Classification (GTDB taxonomy): domain Bacteria; phylum Pseudomonadota; class Alphaproteobacteria; order Acetobacterales; family Acetobacteraceae; genus CAMDGX01. The sequence continues at coordinate 27,925 of JANPIH010000119.1, read as the reverse complement.
GCCCGAAGGCCATCAGCTTGCGCTGGTCGATGTAGCGCCCGCCGAGGCGCGAGGCGATCACCATGGCCACCATCGTGCCCATGCCGCGCGGGGCCAGCAGCATCCCTGCCTCCGACGGCGGGTAGCCGGACAGCTTCTGCAGGAACGGCGCCAGCAGGGCGGAGCTGGCCATCAGGATGGCGCCGGTGCAGAACATCATGGTCATCGCGGCCACGAAGTTGCGGTCGCGAAAAACGCCTCGGGGGATCAGCGGCCTGTCGGAGGTGAACATGTGCACCATGAACAGGTAGAAGCCGAGCCCGGCGAGCACCGCCCAGGCGATGATCTCCGCCGAGGTGAACCAGTCCTCGCCCTGGCCGCGGTCGAGCATCAGCTGGAAGCTGCCGATGGCCAGCGCCAGCACCGCGAAGCCGGTCCAGTCGAAGCGCAGCTCCGGGCGCTGCACGGTTTTCGGCATGAACAGCAACAGGCCGATCGTGGCCATGATGCCGAACGGCACGTTGACGTAGAACACCCAGCGCCAGTGGAACCAGTCGGTCAGGAAGCCACCCAGGGTGGGGCCCATGATCGGGCCGATCATGATGCCCATGCCGAAGATGGCCATCGCCTGCGCACGCTGCTCGAAGGGGTAGATGTCCAGCATCGTCGCCTGGGCCAGCGGCGCCAGCGCCGCGCCGAACGTGCCCTGGAGGATGCGGAAGGCGACCATCTGCTCCAGCGTCTGCGCCATGCCGCACAGGATGGAGGTGCAGGTGAAGCCGATCATGGAGAACACGAACAGGTTGCGGCGCCCGAAGCGGTTGGCGAGCCAGCCGACCGGCGCGGTCATGATGGCCGAGACGATGATGTAGGAGCTGAGCACCCAGGTGATCTGGTCCATCGTGGCCGACAGGCTGCCCTGCATGTAGGGCAGCGCCACGATGGAGATGGTGGAATCCAGGATCTGCATCAGCACCGCCGTCATGGCGCAGCCGGTCAGCAGCCGCCGCTGGCCGAGCCCGAGCGGCGTGACGATGGAGGCATTCGCGGGTGTGCTGGCGCCGGACACGGCCCGATCAGCGCGGCCAGAGGTCCGAGACGTGGCGGACGTGGCCGGTATCGATCCGCACGACCACGCTCATGCCGGCGCGCAATTCGGGGTCGCCGGGGGCGCGCTCGACCTTCACCCGCAGCGGGATGCGCTGCACCACCTTCACCCAGTTGCCCGACGCGTTCTGGGCCGGCAGGACGGAGAACTCGGCGCCGCTGGCCGGCGAGATGCTTTCCACGATGCCGCGCCAGACGCGGCCGGGGTAGGTGTCCACCGTGACCCGCACCGAGTCGCCCTCGTTCACATAGGTGAGGTCGGTCTCTTTCGGGCTCGCCTCCACCCACACGCGCTCGTGCGAGATCAGCCCGAAGGCGGCCATGCCGGAGGTCATGTACATGCCGGGCTGCAGGCTTTCCACCTGTGTGGCGACGCCGTTGAACGGGGCGATGAAGGTGGCCTTGCTCAGCTGGCGTTCGACCTCGTCCACGGTGGACCTGGCGAGCAGGTATTGCGGCATCGTGCGCACGTCGACATCGGGGTTGCCGCCCAGCTTGGCGAGCTGAACCTGCGCCAGCTCCGTCAGGCTGGCCACCACCGCCTTGTTGGCGGCGAGGCGGAAGCGGATCTCGTCGTAATCGGCCCGGGTGACGCCGCCGCCACGGACCAGGTTCGAGTAGCGTTCGAAGGCTGCCTGGTCGGCCTGGACCTTGGCGTCCTGCGCCTCGATGTCGCGCAGCATGCGCTGATAATCGACCTTCATGGCGCGCAGCGACAGTTCGACCTGGGCGAGGTTGGCGCGGGCGCCGTCGAGCGCGATCTGGAACTTGTGGGGGTTGAGGCGGAACAGCACGTCGCCGGCCTTCACGCGCTGGCCCTCGCGGACGTTCACCTCGATGACCGTGCCGGATACGTCGGTGCTGACGGCGACCTTGGCGGCGCGGACATAGGCGTTGTCGATCGAGACGTAGCGGCCACCATTCAGCCAGTAGAGGAACGAGGCAACCGCCACCACCGCGATGCCGCCGAGCATCAGCAGCGGGCGCAGGACCCTGGAGCGCTGCCGGGCGTGGAGCGGGGTTTCCTCGGGGGCGACGAGCCGGGGCGCGGCGGCGGATTGCGACATGGTCAGGGGCGGTCCTGCTGCAATTCCGGTTCGGCGCGCGCCGCCCGTCGACGGACGGCGGGGCGAAGCGGAACGGGTGGTAAAATGGCTGGAAGGGACGACAGTGGCGAAGATGGCGCTTCAGGGACGACAGCCGACGGGTCGGCCGGCCTGGCGCGAAGGTCGGTGCCGATGTTGGCCTTCATGGCGATCAGCGACTGGCGCACGGTTTCAAGCGATTGCGGCAGGAGTCCGGCGACCAGAACGGCGGCGACCTCGTCACGCTCACCGCGCATGTGGTCGAGCACCGGGAAGGCGGGCGGCAACAGGTGCAGGCGCCAGATGCGCCGATCCGCCGGGTCGTCGCGCCGTTCCACCATGCCGCGGACGTCTAGGCGATCAACCAGACGAGCGACGGTGATCGGCTCGACCTCCATGATCTCGGAGAGTTCCTTCTGGGACAGGCCGGGCTGGCGTTCCAGTTGCCACAGGATGACCCATTGGGCACGGGTCATGCCGTGGGCACGGGCGCGACGGTCGCCGGACACGCGCAGGAGGCGGGCGATGTCGTGCAGCAGGAACAGCAGGTCTGGTTGGTCGGTCACAGGGGGGATGATAAGCAGCGTTATCTTCCCGATGCCATGGTGAAAAGCATGCACGGCCGGCAAGGCAGGTCAGCGCGCCAGCGCGGCGACCCGGCGGAACCTAACCGGCCTGCGTCGCGCACCAGTCGCGCCAGGCATGGCGCAGCGCGGCGCTGAGGGAGCGGCCGAAGCGCGGGGCATCGCAAAGCGGGCTGGCGCGCATTCGGGCGCGCATCCCGGCGCGCAGCCCGGCCAGCGCGCCGATGTCCGCGACGGACGCTTGCGCGCGGGCCACATAGGCGTCCAGCCCATCAACCACCCAGTCGGGCAGGCCGGCATTGGACATGTGGCTGGCCGAATGGCGGGATGCGAAGGTTTCGCCCGGCATGGTCACCGTCGGCACGCCCATCCACAGCGCCTCGCAGGTGGTCAGGCCGCCGCTGTAGGGGAAGGGGTCGAGCACCACGTCGATGTCGGCATACTGGGCCAGCAGGTCGCGGTGCGGCGACCCGCCGCGCAGTTCGAGCCGGTCGGCGGCGACGGCGTGGGCGGCGAAGGCGGCGGCGAAGTGGTTCCGCGCGGCCGGCTCGCCGATCTGCTGCGCCTTCAGCACCAGCCGCGCCTGCGGCATTGCGTGCAGGATGCGCGCCCAGGTGGCGATCACCACCGGCGTGATCTTGGCGGTGTTGTTGAAGCAGCCGAAGGTCGGGTGGCCGCGGTGCTGCGCCGGCAGCGGGGCGACATCCGGCGCGTAGGGCGGCGGCGAGTAGCACACGTAGCCGTCCGGCAGGCGCAGCAGGCGTTCCGAGTAATGGCGGTCGAACCCTTCCGGCGTTTCCCAGCGGTCGGTGAGCATCCAGTCCATCTCGGGCACGCCCGTGGAATGGTTCTGCATGCCAACCCACTTGACCTGCACCGGGGCGGGGCGGTCGGCGCAGACGCCGATCAGGCCGCGATCGCCGAAGCCGGACAATTCGACCAGGATGTCGATGCCCGCGTCACGGATGCGCCGGGCCAGGGCGGTGCGCTCTTCGGTGTCCACGACGTGCCAGCCGGACGCGACCGCCCGGAAGCGGCGCTGGATCGGGTCGTTGGATTCGGGTTGCCCGAAGCAGACCATCTCGAAGGCGTCGGGGTCCAGCGCCTCGAATCCGGCGACGGTCAGCCAGCCGACGGGGTGGGTCTTGAGCGTGGGCGAGAGCAGGCCCAGGCGCAGCCGGCGCTCCGGGTCCGGCTTGTTGGCGAACGGGGTGGGGGCGATGCGGGGCAGGGTGCGGCCGACGCCGCGATAGGCCTCCAGCAGCGCCTGCCCCGAAACGTCGGGATGGTAGGCGAGCGCGTTGCCCAGCGAGCGCCAGGCCAGGTGGGCGGCGGGATAAAACGCCACCGCCTGTCGGGCGCGGGCGACCCCTTCCTCCTGCAGGCCGAGGGAGACGAGGGCGTTGGTGAGGTTGCACAGGAAATTGAGTTGCGGGCCGTGCTCGACGATCAGCGCCTCCAGCATCACGCGACCTTCGTCGTAGCGGTAGATGCGGACCAGGGTCGCGGCGAGGTTGTTGCGCAGGTTGGCGTCGCCTGGCGACAGCGCCACGGCGCGGCGCAGCACGTCCACGGCGTGCCTGGCCCGGCTGCCGACGGCGAGCGCGTTGGCCAGCGCGACCGTGGGCACCAGCGCGTCCGGCGCCAGGGCCACGGCGGCCTCCAGCACGTCGACCGCCTCGTCGCGCTGGCCGAGCTTGCCGAGCAGCACGCCGCGCGCCGTCAGCAGGGCGACGTTGGCGGGATCGGCGAGGCTGGCGAGATCGAGGCGGGCCAATTCCTCGGCGCCACTGCCGGCCAGGGCAGCAGCCTCGGCGCGCCGCACGGCGATGTCGATGCTGCCGGGCAGCAGGCGCTGGGCCTCGGCAAAGGCAGACTCGGCGGCGGGGATGTCGCCCGTCATCAGCAGCGAAAGGCCCAGCGCATCCCACGCGTCGCCACGGTCGGGCGCGCGGGCGCAGCAGCGCAGCAGCAGCATCTGCGCGCGCATTGCCTCGTGGCGCAGCATCAGCAGGGCAGCCAGGCTGAGCAGTGCCTCCGGGCGTTGCGGGTTGATCTCCAGCACCCGTTCGTACTCGGCCTCGGCGCCGGCGAGATCGCCGGCCCGGCGCAGGCTTTCGCCCAGGCGCAACGGCGGCTCATCCCAGTCGGGCATCGCATCGCGCAACGCGCGCATCATGGCCCGGGCCTGGGCGGCATCGCCGGCATGCTCCTCGGCAAGGGCGAGGTTCAGCAGGGTGGGCGGGCGCCGGTCGCCATGCGCGACCGCGCCGCGCAGGGCGACCAGCGCCTCGGCGACCCGGTCATGACGGAGCAACGACATGCCAAGATCCGCATAGCGGGCGCCATCCCAGGCTTCAAGCCGGTCGGGGCCCGCGGGTGGCGGACCGGCGCCGGCTGCTGGTACGCGGGCGGCCAGCCCTGCGTCAGCCGTCATGGCGCGTCCGCTCCAGCACACAGACCAGCCCTGGCACGCCGGCTTCCGCCTCGGTGCGCAGGGCAGAGGCGCGCAGCAGGCGCAGCGCGAAGCCCGCCTCGGCCGCGGCGCGCTCCACATAGGCGCGGCGATGCGAGAAACGGCCCTGGCGGCCGAGGTGCCAGCCACGGTCACCGGCATCAGGGCTCGCCTCGCCCAGAGCTTCGTCCATCTCCTCGATGGTGAACATCAGCAGGCCTCCCGGGGCCATGCGGGCACGGGACAGGCGCAACACGTCATCGAGCACGCCGAAATAGCAGAACACGTCCGCCGCCAGGATCAGCGGCCAGGCGGTGGTGTCCTCGGCCAGGAAGCGTTCCAGGTCGTCCTGGACCAGCGTGGTGTAGAGGCCCTTGTCGCGCGCCTCGGCCAGCATCCCTTCGGAGAGGTCCACGCCGATGAGCGGGCCCGGCTTCAGGTCGGACAGCACCACGCCCATCAGGCCGGTGCCGCAGCCGAGGTCGAGCACCGGGCCCAATGCCTCGCCCTCGGCAAGGTTCGGGCGATGTTCCAGCAGTGCGGCGCGCAGCAGGCCGGGCACGCGGTAGTGCAGGCCGATCAGGTGGGATTCGAAGCGGCTTGCATAGCCGTCGAACACCGTTTCCAGGTATGGCGCGGGGGCACGCGACGATTGCGGCAGCAGGCCGGCAGCGGCGACCAGGTGGCGGACATAGGGATCGTCCGGTGCCAGCTTCAGTGCCTCGGAATAAGCCTCGCCGGCTTCCTCGTGGCGCCCGAGGCTGGAAAGCGCATGGCCGCGCAGGCCGAATACGCAGGCGTCGGCCACCCCGACGCATCGTGCCGCCTCGGCAAGGTCCGCGGCACGGGCGAAGTCGCGCTCCCGCATGGCTACCATGATCGCGGCCACCCGCAGCAGAACATCGCCCGGGCAGCGGGCGATACCCTCCTCCAGAACGGCCACGGCGGCATCTCGGCTGCCGGAGCGTTCCAGCGCGATGGCATAGGCGCGGATGCAGGCGGTGTTGCGCGGGTCGGCGGCGGCGGCGTCGCGCAGGCAGGGCAGCGCGTCCTCCGGCCGGTTCATCTCCAGCAGCACGACGCCCAGCACCGCCTTGGCCTGGGCATTGCCGGGGTCGAGGATCACCGCGTCGGACGCGTCGGCCGCGGCACCGAGCACATCGCGGGTCTGGATGCGCGCATCCGCGCGGATGATGCGCAGGGCGACCGAGTTGGCGTTTTGCAGAATTCCGGCATCAAGCTCGGTCAGTGCATCGGCCACGCGGCCTTCGCGCAGCAGCAGCCGGGCCTCCATGTCGCACAACTCGGCCGAGGGCGGCGCCATGCGGCGCAGCGCGCCCAGCAGCGGGCGGGCGGCATGGACGCGGCCGGTGGCGATCATCTCGCGGATGCGGCGGCCCAAATGTGCAGTATCGGGGAGGGCGGTATCGGGTTGGGCGATATATGTCATCGGCAGCTCCTTTTGAGCGTGTGGCGAAGACGGATCAGGCGATCAGGCCGCGCAACTGCACGGCCAGCGTACCGAAATCAGGTTGGGTGGGAGGGGCCGCCTTCTGCCGTTCGAGCAGGTAGCGCTGGCTCAGCGCGTCCACGAACTTGCGATCCTGCAGGCGGTCGATCTGGAGGCGGTTGGTGATTGCCTTTTCCTGCGCGGGCAGTTCCTGGAAGGCGATCTCCTGCGGGATGCCGAGCGCGGTGGTGACAACGCGGCGCAGCACGGGGTCGCCGAGGATATCGATCGCGGAGGTGAAGCGAGACGCCCGCTCGCGGAAATCAAGGGCGTCGGCCAGGCCCGGGGTGACCTTTTGCAGCCCCTTGCGCCATGACACCTCGACGTAGCCATCGGCGAGCGTGGCCATTGTCTTGGGGTCCTGCAGCGCCGCCAGTCCCTTGCCTGCGAAATCGAACGCCTTGACCACCGCGCGCCAGCGGCCGTCGCCCAGGCGGTTGACCAGGGCGGTCGGCTCCGACGGGTCGGACAGAAGCACCTTCCTGGCCAGGGCCGGATAGGCGAGCTTGTCGGCCAAGCCGTTGGCGGTGAGCAGCACCTTCAGCACGTCGGGGTTGTCCAACGCCTTCTCGATACTGGTGGCACGGCCGACGGCCTTGCGGAAGGCCGCGACATCGCGCAGCGTTTCCGGCTCCTTGGCCGCTCGTGCCACTTCCTTCACGCGGTTCTTCTCGGCCAGGCGCAGCGCGGTCAGCGGATCGCCGCCCACGGACATCCCCGGCGTTGCGAAGCCAAACCGGGTGGCGGCAAGCGAGCCCGACGGCACAAAGGTGCTGAACAGGCTGACCAGCGCGGAACCGGACACCTGGGCCACCGCTCCGCGCCCTAGGCGGGGCCGGACAGGCCGGCGGCGATGTCCTCGTTGACATCGATCAGGAAGTCGAAGTCCGGGGCATCGCGCTGCATCTCGCGCTGGACGGCCAGGCCCACCGAGACGATAGAGGCGCGCAGCGAGGGCGGCAGCGCGTTGTCCGGATCGCGCATCAGGTCGATCACGGTGGTCCACAGCCGCGAATTGTCGGCCAGGGCGCGAACCTGCAGCACCGGGTTGGCGTTGCGGCCGCTGCGCAGCGCGGCGGTGGCGCGTCGGAACACCTCCGCCTCCTGGTCGCGCGGGCTGCGGTGCGCTGATGAGGCAGCGTAGGCCTTCATGGCCTGTTCCATGCCGTTTTGCATGAGGAGCATTCCTTTTTCCTGGGAGGCCGCGCGCCAGGCTCAGGCGCGCGCCGCGGTGGCCACCAGCGCCGGTGTGGTGGGAGAGATCGGGGCATCCTGGTTTCGCCCGAGCACGGCATCCTCGTGGCGGATGATGCGACGGGCGAGCTTCAGAGCCTGATAGCAGTCGTCGGCCTCGGCGCAGGCCTGGGCGCGGTCGAGGATCTCGCGCGCCAGGGCCGAGGTGGTGGCGGCCTTGAAGGCGGTGATCAGTTCCCGCGCCGCCTCCAGCCCGAGGACGCGTTCTTCGTCGGTGCCGATATAGGCCGACTGCAACGCGAAGTAGATGCGCCTGGCCGGGCTGTCGGCCTGGTCGGGCGCCATGATCTGCTTGCCGAAAAGGAAGCGGGCACGGGCGGTGAGTTCGATGCGCGACTTGGTGCGGAAGCGGATCGGCGCACCATTCACGATCATCATCTCGCCCTGCCGAAGCTCCAGCACGAGGATGGACATATTTTCTCCTTGAGGGCCCGGCGTTGTGCGGCGGGCAAACCGGGGCGTGGGCGTCCTGCCCGGCCCCGGGTCACGCTGGTGCCGCTTACTTGAACAGGCTCAGCAGGCTCTGCGGTGCCTGGTTGGCGATCGACAGCGCCTGGGTGCCCAGCTGCTGGCGGATCTGCAGGGCCTGAAGCTTCGCCGACTCCTTGGCGAGGTCGGCATCGATCAGCGAGCCGAGGCCGCCGTTCAGGCTGTCCATCTTGTCGTTGTTGTAGCTGATCTGGTTGTCGACGTATTTCGAGGCCGCGCCGTAGGTGTTGAGCTGGGTGCCCAGCGTGGACAGCGCGTTCAGGAACGTGCCGCTCGCGGTGATCGCCGCCACCACGCTGTCGGCCGAGGCAAGCTGCGTGGAGGTGAAGTTCACCGAGGCGAAGAATGCCGAGCCACCGAAGGCGGCGATACCGTAGGTGGCGCCCACCTCGTTGCGGATCACCGCCACGCCGCCGAACGTGCCGTTGCCGCCGGTGATGTCGCCGATCAGCGACTTGTTGTTGTAGCCAGCATCCTGGATGAACGTTTTCACGTTCGACATCAGCGACTGGTATTGCGCCACGTACTGGTTGCGCTGGTCGCCCTGGGTGGTGCTGTCGGCCAGCTTCACCAGAACCTCGCGCGCTGTCTTCAGCGTGTTGGACACCGAGTTCAGGCCGGTGATCGTGGTGGAGACCAGGCCCTTCACGTTGCCCAGCTGCTGGTTGGCGCTGCCGAGCGCACCGACATCGGAGCGGACGCGCTGCGCCACCGCATAGGCCGCGCCGTCATCGGTGGCATCGGCCACGCGATAGCCGGTGGAGATGGTTTTCTGCGTGGTCGCCAGCTGCGATGCGGTCATGTTCAGCGACTGCAGCGCGATCGAGGCGTTGAGGTTGGTATTGACGGAATTGAGGGACATGGTCAGTTTTCCTACTTGCCCAGTTGTTACGCATGCCCCCGCGATTTTGCGGGCGAGCCCCTTTGTGGGGCCGTGGGGTTAATCCGCGGTGAAGGCCACCGGATGTTTTCCGGCTCATCGGTCAGGCCCGGACGCGGTCGTCGGCCGCGCATGGCATCGCGCCCCCGTCAGGAGACGCGGCGGCATGCGGGAAGGGGGCGGCGGGGCGCATCGCGTCAGCCCGCCGACAGGTACTTGGTCAGGCTCAGGCTCTGCAGCCCGGCCAGAAGCTGGTACGAGGCTTGAAGCTGCGTCTGCACCAGCGCAAGGCGCGACAACGTGTCGGCCATGTCCACATCCTCGACATCGGAGACCTGGCCGCGCAGGGCGATCGCGGTTTCCTCAAGCCGGGCATGGCCATCGCGGATCGCCGCCTGGCGGTCGCCCAGCACGCCGGCATCGACGTTCAGCGCGGTGATCGCGCCCTCCAGGGTGGTGCGCGTGTCGGCGACCAGGGCGGCGAAGCCCTGGGTGTTGATCTGTGCGCTGTCCAGCGCGCCGAGCGTGGCCAGGCTGCGCAGGATGTCGCGCATGTAGGAGCCGGTGGAGCCCACCCCGCCGGAGACCGCCTCCGCATTGGCACTGGCCAGGATGCCCACGGGCACGAGGCGGCCGTCGCCCACCGGCACGGTCGCCGCCAGGGCATCGAGCGCGCCGGCCGGCTGGGACAGCGTGGCGGAGAAGGGCGAGGTGCCGGCGGCGTTGGAGGTGGCGGTGGCCAGGGTGGCGGCGACGGTGGCCGCGGCGCCGTTGATGTCCAGCGCGGCCACGGCGGCGGCGATTTCGGTGTTGAAGCCCGATTGCAGGATGGCGTCGGCCTGCGGCACCGGCGGGCTGCCGCTGTCCTGGCCGGAGAACACGTGCTGGTCTCCGTAGCGCGCGTTCAACAGGGTGGCGACGGTGCGCAGGGCATCGCGCGCGCCGGCCGCCACGCTGTCGACCATGGCCGCGCTGAGACCGTTGAGGTCGGCGGTGCGGGCCCGGAACTGCGAGGCGACCGCGCTGATCTGTTCCAGGCTGGAGCGGGCGACATCCATGCGGCCCTGCACCGCGCGGCTGTTGGCCTGCCATGCCTCGATGCGGGTGATCGCCGGGCGCAGCGACAGGCTGGTGGCCGCCGCCGCGCCCAGGCCGCCATAGGTGTCGGCGACGCGGCCGGTGGAGGCCTGGCGGGTCAGCACGTCGAGGCGGTCGCGCACATGGGATGCGCTGGCCAGCACGCTGCCGCGCGCGCCGTGGCCGGAGGTGGCGGGGTGGCTGAAGCCTGCGCCGTTGACAGTCATCGTAGCGCCCTCCCTCAACGCAGCATCTGAAGCGTCTGGTCCATCATCGCCTGGACCGCGGAAATCACCCGGGCATTGGCGGCGTAGGCACTTTGCAGCTGGAGCATCACCGTCATTTCCTGGTCCACGCTGACCGCGCTGTTGGCGGCCAGGCGGTCGTCGAGCGCGGTTTGCAGCGTGCGGGCGGAGTCGAGCCCGAACTCGGCTTCGGCGCCGATGCGGGTCTGGGTCGACACCAGCGCGACCGCGAGGTCGGACAGCTTGGCGGGCGAGGCGTAGGGCGCCTCCAGCAGGCCGGTGGCGCCGAGGCCGGTGCGTTCCGCGAGGGGTTGGGTGACGCCGGGCCGAACCTCGGTGCCGAGGCCGAAGGACAGCACGCGCTGCACCAGGGTGGCGAAGCCGGCCGGGCCGGTGGCAGGGTTGGCCGTGAACGCCGTGGGGCCGAAGGGGTCGTCCGCGACGTCGTGGGTGCCGTCGCGCACCAAGGCGGGATTGTCGGTGATGGCCGGGTTGACGCCGATCGCGCCGGCATAGCCGACATAGCCGTTCTGGACCGGCACGCCGCCGCCGGCCGGCACGATCCCTGCGGCATCGCTGAACAGGCGCAGCCCCTGGGCCTCGAAGCGGCGGGAGAGGTGGGCTGCGAATTCGTCCAGCTCGGCCTGGAAGGTCGGCAGCACGCTGTCGCGCAGCGCGACATGGGCGCCAAGCCGGCCATGGCCCAGCTTCGCCGTAACGTCCGTGCCGCCCATCGTCACCGCGGGCGTGCCGCCGCCGGGGTGGAACGACCCGGCATCCAGCGTGGCGGTGGCCACCGCGAAGGGCGGCGTGGTGAACCGTGTCGGCAGGCTCAGCCCGGTCGGCGTGGTCAGCAGCAGGTCGCCGGCCGGGGTTTCCATGCTGCGCACATCGATCAGCTGGCCCAGCGTGGTGCGCGCGGCGTCGCGCTGGTTCTCCAGGTCGGCGGTGGATTGGCCGAGCCCACGCACCTGCACGATGCGGGTGGACAATTCGCCGATTTCCGCCAGCGTCGTGTTCAGCGTCGCAATGCCGGCCGCCAGCGTGTCCTGCGCGGTTTGCCGGGCGGAACCGTAGGCGGCGTCGAGCCGGTTGACCTGGCGGGCCAGCGCGTCCGCCGCCGTGACAACGCCAGCCTGGCGCGGCTGGCTGGACGGATCGGTGGCCAGCGCGATGAAGCCTTGCTCCAGGCGGCCGAGCAGGCCGGCGAGGTTGTCGCCCTGCCCTGTCGCGCCGTGCACCGCGTCGATCGTGGCCAGCGCCGCGCGCTGCGTTTCCAGCCCCGCCACCGTGCTTGCCTGCTGCAACGCCGCCTGCTGGAGGTGCAGGTCGATCTGCCGCTGCGCAGGCGCGGTGCGCACGCCCATGCCCTGCCCGTCGGCGGTGACGCTCGACTGCGGCAGCACCTGGCGCGCGTAGCCCGGCGTGCCGACATTGGCGACGTTCTGCGACACCACCGCGAGGTGGCGGCTGATGCCTTGCAGGCCGCTGGCGGCGACGGAGAGGCTGGCTTCGAGGCTCATGACTCAGGGCTCCCGGACGGGTCCGCCGCTCAGCGCTTCATGTCGAGCGTTTCCTGAAGTAACTGGTCGGCGGTGGACACCATCTTGGTGTTGGCCGAGTAGGCGCGCTGGGTGACGATCAGCTTGGTGAACTCGTTGGCGATGTCGACATTCGAGTTCTCCACCGAGCTGGTGACGATGCCGCCGGCGCCGTTGGTGCGCGCGTCCTGGATCAGCGGGTCGCCCGAGCCCAGCGTGCTGGTAAAGGCCTGGCCGTCCTGGCGCTGCAACGAGTTCGGATCGTTGAAGGTGACGACGGGCACGCGCGCGATGGTGCGCGACTGGCCGTTGTCGTAGGTCACCTGGATGTCACCCGCCTGGGTGGTGGAGATGCCGGAGAAGCTGCCGGGCGGCACGCCGTTCTGGTTGATGCCGCGCAGGCTGAAATCGGTGCCGGAATACTGCGTCACCCCGCCGGACTGGCCGTAGGTGCCAAGGTTCAGGCTGATCGACTGCACGCCGTTGCCGAAGTCGACGTCGAAGGACAGCTTGGCCGGGCTATTGGCGGTGAAGGCGCTGGCGGTGACGCTGCCGGTGGGGTTGCCGATCAGGCCGACGGTGCCCTGCGGCACGGCATTGCCGCTGGTGGTCGGGCCGAAGGCGACGCGCGCGGTGCCGCGGGCCGGGGCGTTAACGTCGTCGGGCACGTTGAGCGCAACCGTCCAGTCGTTCGCCGCCGTGCGCGTCCAGGACAGCGTGACCGTATGGGAGTTGCCGAGGGCATCGAAGACGTTGATCTGCGCGGTGACGGGATTGGCGTTCGCGGGCGTGGCCGGCAGGTTGGCCGACAGCGTCACCTCGCTGGTGGGCTGCGGGTTGTAGACGGTTTGCGTGACGCGGATGGGTGCTACGGTCGAGCGGTTGATCGCGGTGGTGACGGTGTCGGCCGACCAGCCGTTCAGGTAGTCGCCGGCGCTGTTCACCAGATAGCCGTTGCGGTCCATTTGGAAGTCGCCGGCGCGGGAGTAGAAATTCTGCGGCTGGAAGGTGACGCTGCCGGTGCCGACGGTGTCCGCGCGGCTGACCGGGAAGAAGCCCTGGCCGACGATGCCCATGGCCAGCGGGTTCTCCGACTGGGCGATCGTGCCCTGGACGGAATTGCGGTAGTCGGGCCGCGTCTGCACCGAGCCGGGGCTGTTGGACAGCGCCGAGCTGCTGGTCAGGAAGTTGACGAACGACGTGTCGATCCGCTTGAAGCCGATCGTCTGGGTGTTGGCGACGTTGTCGCTGATGTTGCCGAAGGCGGTGGATTGCGCCTTCAGCCCGCTGATCGCGGTGTTCATGGCACCGAAAAGTGACACCGGAAACCTCCTGGTTGGATGGGCGGCCTGAACGTGCGGGCCGCTGACTGGCCGACGCACCGCAGGAAACGTGCCACGCGGCTTGGTGGCGCAATCGCAGCGATTCCGGGCGTTCGGGGCCGCCGGGCGCCGGTGCTGCAAGTGCCGCCGGGCAGGATCGGCCCGGCAGGAATTGCCGAGATGGGCGCGGCGCGGAGCGGCAAGTGGCGCAAATCCGGCCCATGCCGCGGATGGGTCGCTCTGGCCCGGGACTTGCTGTGGACCGGAACGGCGAAGGATCGGCATGGCGAGAGATCGGCATGGCAATCGCATCGCCGCCCCCAGCGTGAGTGAGACTGTGACAGCATCCGTCAGCCCCACCCCGTCCTTGCCGACTACCCTGGGTGTCCCCGCCGAACGCGCGGTCGGTGGCGACGGGGAGTTTGCCCGGCTCCTGGCGACAATGGCGCCGCCGCTCCCGCACAGCGCCGTGGGGGGCGGGATGCTGGCGGGTGGTTCGGGCATCGTCCCGGCGGAGGCATCGCCGCACTTCGCCCACACACCACCGACGGCGCCGGCGCCGGCGCCGGCCGCAGGCCCTGCGATGACGAATCCGACGACGACGCCGATGGTGCGGGGCGCCGCGGCCGGCGCGACCGCGGCACTGATCAGGTCGAATACGGTGGCGCCTCACCCCGACGCGGCGGCCCTCGCACGAGCGCCGATCGGAAACGCCGCCGATGCAGCCGACGACGCTGGAATCGGGGAGGCTGACTCCCGGGAGGCGGACCCTGCTGCACATCAGCCTGTTGCCGCCAGGCCAGCTGAACCCGCGCCGGCCGAAACCCGGCGCCGGACGCGGATGCGCGTGGATGACGGCCCCGAGGGTCAGCCGACGGTCGAGGGGCCGGCTGCTTCCAAACACGCCGAGCCGGCCCATACCCCTGCGGTCCTCTCCGCGGGCGCACCCGCACGCACGGCCGGCGAAGCGGGCGTCGAGACCGAGAGCGCCACGCCACGGGACGGCCTCGTCAAACCGCGCCGCATCGCGCAGGCAACGGCCGCCCCGGCACCGCCGCGGCCATCCGGTCCGCGCGAGACCGGCGGGATGACCGCAGCACCGGCGGCCGTGGACGCCGCGCAACCGACATCCGGCCCGCCGGAAATGGTCGCCCCGCCACTGCCACGCGCCGGGGGTGCCGCCACCGCCACCGGCCGCACGGGCGAGGACGTGGCGCTGGCGCCGCACGCCGCCGCCGCCGCCGCCGATCGGGGCGCCGACGGCGTGGAGGTGGTGTCCACATCACAACCGCGCGCAATGGCCGGTAAGCCGGCGACGGCACCTGTGCGGCACCAGTCGGGCGAGCCGGCATCGGCAGCGGGCCGGCCCGCTGCCGCGCCGGCCATGTCCGGTCCCGCTGCACCGTCGCCAATGCCAGTGCCAATGCCAGTGCCGGTGCCGGTGCCGGTGCCAGTGCCGGTTCCGAACGAAACCGCCGCGATGGTCGCGGCACCGCTGGCGCCCAACGCTCCTGTCATCGCTGACTCTCCGGTTGCCGATGACGTGTTGCCGAAGCCGCCGATCACCAGGGATCGGAGCGCCGACCGCCAGGACAGGGCGCCGGCATCTCGCCCATCCGCCATGCCCGACATGGTCGTGGAATCACCGGTGCTGGCGCCCTCGGCCGAGGGGCCGCCCGTCGTGGACCGGCAGGCAGCCATGCCGTTCGTGTCCAGCCCGCCGCTTCACACCGCCAGGCCCCTCCCGGCACCGAAGGTATCGGGCGAACCGTTGGCCCAAGTGGTTGCCCTGCCTTTGGCGAATGCGTCGGCAGAGCCCGCCGCGCCAGGCACCCTGCCCCGCGCTGCGGTGGACACCGTTGCGCCGGATCCCGTCGCACCGCGTGCCGCGTTGCCGATGGCCGAGCGCCAGGAGCCGGACAGGCTTCCAAGCATGGCACCGGCCATGTCCGCAGGCGTACTCGCGGCCGTGGGGATCGATGCCGATACCCCCGTCGCCGACCCGCAGGCCTTAAACAACATGCCTGCGGCAGCCGGCGCGACACCGGCGCCCAACACCGCACCGGCACCCAACACGGCACATGCGCCCAACACGGCACAGGCGCCAGCGCCCCCAACCGTGGAACTTCGCGCGGGTTCTGCGCCGATCGTCTCGGGCATCGACGATGCGGCCAGACAGGCGGGCAGACGCACGGGCATCGGACTGACCGGCGCCGTGGCAGACGCGATGCCGGTTGGTGCGGCGCCAGACAGCGCGCTTGCGGCCGACAGCATCCCGGCGGCCCAGCGCGTGGCCAAAGCTGCGCCGCCCCGTGGTACGGCTGCCGTGCCCCCCGCAGCGCCTTCGCTCCCCGGGGTCGCACCGAACGACGCGGCCCCAGCTCCGACGCCGACACCGGACGCCCCCGCCGCGACGCGGCCGGCGCTCGGGGCGGCGGGGGAGGGGAGTGCCATCGTGACCGCTGCGCCGTTCACGCAGGACGTGGTCGCCGCGCCGCCGCCTGCGCCCGAGGCTTCGTCCGACGAGTCGGCGCCCGATGAGCACCCGCGTGCCGACGCGCCACGTCCGCAGGCGCGGAGCGCGGAACCGCCCCGTCAGCAGGCCGAGGACGCCGCGGTGCCGCCGGCGACACAGGCGGTGCAGGTCGCCGACGCCGCGCCCACCCCGGCCGCAGCCCCTGCGGCACCGGCTGATGCTGTCGCGCCCGTGCTGGTCCAGGGGCCCGAGGGCGCACCCGCCGCACAGCGAGCCGAATCGCGGCCCACGGCAGCGCCCGGCTTGCCGCCCCGGCCGGAGCCGCCCGCCCAGGTAGCCGGCGCCATTGCCGTGCTGGCGCGCCAAGGCGAGGGCAGCCATCGCCTGACGCTGCGGCTTGATCCCGGCGAGCTCGGGCGGATCGAGGTCGTCATCGACCGCAAGGGCCAGGGCCCAGCCGAGGTGACGCTGACCGTCGAGCGGCCGGAGACGCTGCTGCGCCTCGTCCGCGACCAGGACCAGCTTGCCCGGGCGCTAAACCAGGCAGGCCTCGCGCCGCAGGAACGCACCCTGCGCTTCCAGCTCGCCGAACCCGCGCCGGTGGCCGATAGGCCGAAGGGCGAGGCGGAGGTGCCCCGCCCCGAGGCACCCCGTCCCGAGGCGCCCCGTCCCGAGGCGCCCCGTACAGAGGCATCCAGGCCGGACGCGGGCCGCCCGTCGCCCGGCGCGATGCCGGACAGCGGCGGCGCCGCCCTGCCGCAACGCCAGGACAGCGCGCCTGACGGTCGCGGGCGCCAGCAGGCCGACGGCGGGCCACGCGACGTTCAGGCCGGGCCGGAGCGACAGCCGATGCCCACCCTCCCGCCGCCGCGCACCCCGCGCCCGCGCGGCATCGACATCACCGCCTGATCCTCGCGCAGGAGAGCCCCATGGCCATCGCCCCCACCCAAGCCATCACCCAGGCCGCACCCGCCGCCCCACTGGCCGCGGGAGCGAACGCACTCAGCACGCTGTCGGGTAACTTCCAGACCTTCCTGACGTTGCTGATGACGCAGTTGCAGAACCAGGACCCGACCAACCCGCTGGACACCAACGAGTTCACCAGCCAGCTGGTGCAGTTCGCCAGCGTGGAGCAGCAGATCGCCACCAACCGCAGCCTCGGCCAGCTGATCGACCTGTCGCAGAGCGGGCAGGTGCTGCAATCCTCCGCCATGGTCGGGCGCCGGGTGGAAGTGGCCTCCGACCGGTTGTCGCTGCAGGACGGCAGCGCCACGGTGAAATTCACCGCGGCCACCGACGCGCCGGTGACCGTGATCATCACCAACAGCGCCGGCGCCAAGGTGTCCGAGACGCTGGTGCAGGCCAACACCGGCAGCAACCAATGGACCTGGAACGGCCGCAACATCAACGGCACCCAGCTGCGCGACGGCCCCTATGGCGTGGCAGTCATCGGCAGCAACGCCGACGGCAGCGCCAAGGCGCTGCCGTTCACCGTGCTCGGCACCGCCACCGGTGTGGAGCAGAAGGACAACAGCATCAAGCTGCAGATGGGCGGCCTGACGGTGGACTTCAGCAAGGTCAAGGCGGTGGCGCCAGCCAGCGCGAAGTAAGTAAGAATCTTCTTTTTCTGAAGAAAAAGAAGCAAAAAGACTTTCCCCACTTAGGCTCGGCGGTTCCCACCGTCGGGCCTAAGTGGTCAAAAGTTTTTTGGTTCTTTTTTCAAAAAAGAACGTGCTTCCTTACGCTCTCTCAAACCGCAACACCCGCGACCGGTTCACCAAAAGCCGCACCCCCGAGCCAGTGAAATGCAGGCAGGCGCGCTGCTTCCACGGCCCGTCCTGCCGCTCCAGCAGCGCCATGTCGGTGGCGATCGGCAGCAGGTCCAGGGTGCGGCGCATCGGGCCAGCGCCGCCGGTCAGCGTCGCACGGCTGCCGTCCACCGCGATCGTGAACCGCCCGCCCTGGCCCGGGCACACCCATTCGCCCGCCCATTCCGCCCGCACCCCGGCGCCGGTGGCGGGGCGGAAGCGGCGCGGCGCGAGCCCGATCGTGCCGACCAGCGCGCCACCCTCGGCCCGCAGCCGCATCGGCATCTCGACCGCGCGGCTGACAGCGTCGTCCCCGTCGCGGAACAGCGTCGCCTGGGCGTCGAGATAGGTCAGCACGCCATCCTTGTGCTCGATCCAGTAAGGCGCGTCCTCGGCGATGAAGCGGCCTTCGGGGAGCATGCCATAGGCGCGGGCCGGCTCCGGCGTGCCGGTCAGCGCCGACAACACGGACAGGCACAGCGCCATCGGGTCGATCTCGTCCCGGTTGGCCAGCAGCACCACGCCGACGCCGAGCCCGGGGGCGATCAGGAAGTGGTTCTTGTAGCCGGGCAGCGAGCCGCCATGGCCGATCAGCTCATGGTCGCCAAGCGGCGCGCGCGCCAGCCCAAGGCCGTACCCCGTCACCGTGCCGTCCACTAGCCGCCGCGGCGCCGACAGCGTCGCCAGCAACCCCGCCGCCGGTCCGCGCCCGACCATCAGCGCATGCGCCCAGCTGGCGAGGTCGCGCGCCGTGCCGGTAATCCCGCCCGAGGCCGAAAAATGCAGCCCGTAGCGCCCGCGCCGCCAACCCTGCGGCGACTTCCAGTAGCCGGTCGCCAAGTTCGCCACCGGCTCCGCCTCGTCCTCCGGCAGGTGCATCGTCAGCCCCAGCGGACGGAAAAACCGCTCGCGCAACGCCGCGCCATAATCCACGCCCTTGGCCTCCAGCGCCGCCTGCACCATGCGGTAGCCGGAATTGGTGTAGGACACCTCCGTCCCCGGCGCGTAGTTCAATGCGTCGATGCCCGTCACGAAGCGCCGCAGCGCGTGCCGGTCCATATGCGCGGACGACGAATTGCCCAGCAGCCACGATGTGGGTGCCGCGTCCGCCAGGCCGCTGGTCATGTCCAGCGCCCGCCCCACGCTCAGCGCGCCCTGCACCGCCCCCGCCTCGATATGCTGGCCAAGCCGGTCGTCGAACCCGATGCGCCCATCCAGCGCTAGCAGGCCGCACAGGAAATGCTTGCTGATCGAGGCGTAGCGCATCGCCGTGTCGGGCGTGAACCGCAACCCATGCTCGATGCTGGCGAACCCGCCGCACGAAGCCGCCCGCAGCCCGCCTGCGTCCAACAGCAGGATCGCCCCGCCCGGCCCGCCCTCGTCGCTCCACCCGCCCGCAATCCGCTCCGCCGCCGCAATGCCCGCCGACCAGTCCATGCGCCTCTCTCCCCGAAACCGAACGGATCATGCGCGGGCAGGGAAGGACAGGCAAGGAAGCGGTTCTTTTTTGAAAAAAAGAACCAAAAAACTTTCGACACTTCGTACCCGGCCAACATGTCAGCCCCGTCACAATGAACGAAAAGTCTTTTTGCTTCTTTTTCTTCAGAAAAGGAAGAATCTTGCTTGCCTTTGCCCGCTCCCGCTTCCGGGGCTGGACAAGCCACCGCCCCGCCCGCCACATCCGCTCCCCGCAGCAGGAGAGGTCCAGCGATGACGGCAACGGTCCTGGCGGTGGCGCGCAATCCCCGCCATCGCTTCAGCAAGCCGCAATGCGATGCCATCGCCCTGCTGGAAGGCCAGGGGGTGGAGGGCGACGCGCATGCCGGGGTGACCGTGCGCCACCGCTCCCGCGTGGCGCGCAATCCGGCCGCGCCCAACCTGCGCCAGGTGTACCTGATCCAGGCCGAACTGTTCGACGAACTGGCGGCAAAGGGCTTCGCGATCGCGCCCGGCAACATGGGCGAGAACGTAACGACAAGCGGCATCGACCTGCTGGCACTCCCGGTCGGCACCATCCTGCGCCTGGGCGACACGGCCGAGATCGCGGTGACCGGCCTGCGCAACCCATGCCTGCAACTCGACCGCTTCGCGCCAGGGCTGATGGCCGCGACCCTGGACCGCGACGCGAACGGCGGGCTGGTGCGCAAGGCGGGGATCATGGCAACGGTGCGCCGCGGCGGCACGGTGCGGCCGGGCGACGCCATCGCCGTAACCCTGCCACCCCTGCCGCACCGGTATCTCGGCCCGGTCTGACGAACGCCGCCATTTCGACCGGCCCCACTGCCCCGCCCGACGCCACGCGCCTGCTGGCCGGCATCGGCGTGACCATGCTGGGCGTGCTGGTCTTCGCAATCAGCAATGCGCTCGCGAAATGGCTCACCGGCGGCTACCCGGTCGGTGAGATCCTGTTCGCACGCAGCGTCGTCGTGCTGCTGATCCTGGCCTTCTTCATCACCCGCGACGACATCCGCGCCCTACGCGCCGGCGGGCGGTTCTGGCTGCATGCCTGGCGGGCGATGCTGTCGGCGGTGGAGGTGGTTTGCTTCTACTGGGCGATCGTCGAACTGCCGTTGGCCGGCGGCACCACGATCTACCTCGCCGGCCCGATCTACGTCACCGCGCTGTCGGCGATCTTCCTGCGCGAGCATGTCGGCTGGCGGCGCTGGTTCGCGGTGCTGGCCGGCTTCGGCGGCGTGGTGGTGGCGCTGCAACCATCCGGCCTGTCCTTCACCATCTACACGGCCGTGTCGGTCGCCGGCAGCGTGATGTACGCGATCTCCCTGGTCATCACCCGCCGGCTGCGCGGCACGCCGACGACATTGCTGGTGACGGTCCAGGTGGTGCCGCTGTTGCTGATCACCGCCGCCTCGGCCTGGCCGCTCGACCAGCCGACCAGCCTCGTCGGCGGCTGGATCATGCCCGGCTGGCGCGACGGCGCGATCCTCGCTCTCGTCGGCGTGCTGTCGATGGTTGGCTATTTGTGCATCAACCGCGGGCTGCAGATGGCGCCCGCCTCGGTGATCACGCCGTTCAACTATGTCAGCATCGTCTGGGCCACCATCCTCGGCTACCTCGTGTTCCACGAAATCCCGACCCAGGCCATGCTGCTGGGTGCCGCCATCATCTGCGTCGCCGGGCTGTACATCGTGCTGCGCGAGCATGTGCGCGGCACGGCAAAGTAGGGCCACCTTCCGTTCCGTCGCCTGCCGCTGCTAGGCTCGGACAGAACGAGGGGAAACGACATGCGGCAGTTGCAGATCGGCGACGTCACGATCACCAGCATCATCGAGCGCGACGGCCCCTGGCGGAAGCCGGAGACCATGTTCCCCGCCTACGATCCCGCCATCGCCGCCGGGCACTTCAAAACCATGGAGCCGGAGGTGTTCGACCACGCCACCGGCCGCATGGTCATCACCTACCAGACCTTCGTGGTGCGCACGCCGAAGCACACCATCCTGGTCGACACCTGCACCGGCGAGGACAAGGGCTATCCGGCGCCGATGGATTTCGACAAAACGCCCTGGCTGGATGGCTTCAAGGCTGCCGGCCTCTCCTTCGAGACCATCGACTACGTCTTCTGCACCCACCTGCACATCGACCACTGCGGCTGGAACACCGTGCTGCGCAACGGCCGCTGGGTGCCGACCTTCCCGAACGCCAAATACGTCTTCCACAAGCGTGAATACGACTACTGGGAAAAGGCCACGGCGCGCGGCGAGCAGCCGCCGGGCCAGGTCTGGAACATGAACTGCCTGCCGATCATGGAGGCCGGCCAGGCCCTGCTGG
The DNA here is from genome assembly GCA_031424895.1 of Rhodospirillales bacterium. Classification (GTDB taxonomy): domain Bacteria; phylum Pseudomonadota; class Alphaproteobacteria; order Acetobacterales; family Acetobacteraceae; genus CAMDGX01. The sequence continues at coordinate 6,327 of JANPIH010000119.1, read as the reverse complement.
TCGATGACGACTACGCGCTGGACGACACCATCACCCTGACTCCCACGCCCGGCCACTCGCCCTGCCATTGCTGCGTGAACATCTTCTCCAGGGGCCAGCGCGCTGTCGTGACGGGGGACATGATGCACCACGCCCTGCAATGCCGCGAACCCGACTGGTCAACCGTGTTCGACATCGACGCGAAACAAGCCGCCCAGTCCCGCCGCTCCTTCCTCGGCTCGGTCGCCGACACCGACACCCTGATCCTGCCGATCCACTTCCCCACCCCGACGGTCGGCCGCATCAAGGGCGACGGCGACCGGTTCGACTGGCGCTACGTCCGGTAGCGTGCGATCGGCGCAGGCCGAAGGTCCGGAGCCGTGAATCGCACGCCCAGACAAAGCGATCGGCGCAGGCCGAAGGACCGGAGCCGTGAATCGCACGCTCAGACAGAAAGGCCGTCAATGAGCCGCCATGTCGTCGCCGCCGCCGCCGAGGTGCCGCCGGGCGGGCGCAAGCTGGTGATGGTGCGCGGCCGGCCGATTGCCGTGTGCAACCTCGGCGGCGCATTCTTCGGCCTGCTCAACCGTTGCCCGCACCAGGGCGGCAGCCTGTGCGAGGGGCTGGTGACGCACGCCGTCACCGCCGACCGGCCTGGCGAATACCGCATGTCGCGCCAAGGCGAGATCATCCGCTGCCCCTGGCACGGCTGGGAGTTCGACATCCGCACCGGCCAGTCCTGGTGCGAGCCGGACCGCATCGCAGCACGGCAGTACCCCGTTTCGGTCGCGCCCGGTGCCGACCTGGTCAAGGGCCCTTACGTCGCCGAGACCATCCCGGTCTCGGTCGAGGCGGACTACATCGTGGTGGAGATGTGAGCGCCATGGCCGAAACGATCGACTGCGACATCCACCCCGGCGTGCCCACGGTGAAGGTGCTGCTGCCCTACATGGACGCCTACTGGGCCGACGCCTTCGTCCAGCGCGGCATGGACGGGTTCGACCTCGCGAGCTACCCGCCCGGCTCCCCGATCGCCTGCCGGCCAGATTGGCGGCGCGCCGGGCAGAAGCCGGGCACCGACCTCGCGCAACTGCAATCCGCCGCACTGGATGCGTTCGGCGCGCGCTTCGCCATCTGCAACCCGCTCTACGGCGGCACGGTCGCGGTCAGCGAAACCATGGGCGCGGCAATCTGCTCGGCGCTGAACGACTGGATCGCCGCGGAATGGCTCAACGCCGATCCACGCCTGCGCGCCTCCATCGTCGTGCCCGCCCAGGCCCCGCACCTCGCCGCCGAGGAGATCGACCGCAAGGCACCCGACCGCCGCTTCGTCCAGGTCCTGCTGCCGGCCGGCGCCGAGATGCTCTACGGCAAGTCCTACTACTGGCCGATCTTCGAGGCCGCCCAGCGCCACGGCCTGCCGGTCGGCATCCATGCCGGGCTGATGTACCGCCACGCGCCGACCTCGAACGGCTGGCCCAGCTTCCACCTGCACGACTATGTCGCAGGCGCGCAGGTGTTCGAGGACCAGCTTCTCTCCCTGATCAGCGAGGGCACCTTCCTGCGCTATCCCGGGCTGCGCATCGTGCTGCTGGAATCCGGCGTCACCTGGCTGCCCGGCTTCATCTGGCGCGCCATCAAAACGTGGCGCGGCGTGCGCGCCGAAGTGCCCTGGGTGAAGCGCTCGCCGGCCGCCTATATCCGCGAACATGTGCGCCTGACGATGCAGCCCTTCGACGCGCCGGACGACCCGGCAATCGTGGCGCAACTCCTCGAAGAGATCGGCAGCGACGAGATGCTGCTCTACGCCACCGACTGGCCGCACTGGCAGTTCGAGGGCGAGCGCGCGGTTCCACCTGGATTTTCGCCCGCGCTCCTGCGCAGGATCACCGTCGACAACCCGCTGGCCACCTACCCCAGGCTTCAGGAGAGCATCGCATGAGCGAAGTCCTCGAACGCCCCACCGACGCCACCGCGAAGCTGCGCATTATCGACAGCGACATCCACCCCTCGCTGCGCGCCGAGTCCGACCTCAACCCCTGGCTGTCGGAACGCTGGAAGAAGCACATCGCCGAATACGGCAAGCTGGGCCACCAGCCCTATGCCGGGCGCAACACCTATCCGCGCTTCATGCCGAACACCGCCCGGCGCGACGCCTGGCCCCCCGGCGGCGCCCCCCCGGGCAGCAACCTCGACTTCATGCGCGCCCAGCTGCTCGACCTCTACGACATCGAGCACGGCATCCTCGAACCGCTCTTCCCCGGCAACCTGCTGCGCAACCTGGAACTGTCCGCCGCCGTCTGCTCCGCCATCAACGACTGGCAGGTCGCCGCCTTCACCAGCCAGGAAAAACGCCTGCGCGCCTCCATTCAAATCCCGTTCGAGGATGCGCGCGCCTCGGTCGCCGAGATCGAGAAACGCGTGCGCCAGCGCGACTTCGCGCAGGTCCAGCTCACCTCGCGCAGCACGGAACCGCTCGGCCGGCCGAAATACTGGCCGATCTTCGAGGCCGCAGCCCACCACAACCTGCCCATCGGCCTGCATATCGGCGGCGAGGCCGGCTTCGCCCCCTCCGCCTCCGGCTGGCCCAGCTTCTACGTCGAAGACCACCACGGCCTCACCCACTCCATGCAGTGCCAAGCCACCTCGCTGGTGCTGGAAGGCGTGTTCGAGCGCTTCCCCACCCTGAAGGTCATCATGATCGAGGGCGGCTGGTCCTGGCTCCCCATCCTCGGCTGGCGGCTCGATGCGCACTGGCGGAAGATGCAATCAGAAGTGCCGCACCTGAAAATGCCGCCCAGCGCCTACATGAAGCGCAACCTCTGGGTCTCCACCCAGCCCATGGAGGAGCCCGAACGCCCCGAAGACCTGCGCCGCACGATTGACTGGATCGGTTGGGACCGCATCCTGTTCGCCACCGACTACCCGCACTGGGATTTCGACGACCCGCGCCACGCCTTCCCCTGCGCGCTGACCGAGGCGGAGAAGCGGATGATCTTCCGGAGCAACGCGGAGGCGATCTACAAGCTGGACTGAAGAAAAGAATCTTCTTTTTTCTGTAGAAAAAAGAAGCAAAAAAGACTTTCGTTCATTGCGCCGCGCCTAGTCCTTTTAGCGCGATGCAAATGGACAAAAGTTTTTTGGTTCTTTTTTTCAAAAAAGAACATCTTTCCTGAAGAACACCCGTTCAAACCCATCCTGCTCACCCCGCCCCGTCTCCTGCCAGCCGGTGCGGGCATAGAGTGCGATGTTCTCCGTCATCGTCTGGTGCGTGTACAGCCGCATTTCGCGATACCCACGCCGCCGCGCCTCATCGGCCGCGAAGGTGATCAGCGCGCGGCCCAGCCCTTGCCCCTGTGCGGCCGGGTCGACCGCCACGTTGTCCAGCAACAGGTGGTCCGGCTCGGCAAGCAGCACCACGAGCCCCGCCACCGGCGTACCGGCCACCCAGACGCAATGGGCGCGGACCAGGGCGGCATAGTCGTCCAGCATCGGCCCCGGCGGCTTGCCGATGCGCGCGATGTACATCGCGTAGGCGGCGCGCACGATGCGCTCCACCGCGGGCAGGTCGGCGGCATCCGCCGGGCGGATCAACGCCTGCTCCTTCGCCGCCACCCGGCCCTCCCTTCACGTCACCGCAAGCTGTGCGACCTACCCTACCGCGCCACCCCGCCCCACGGTAGGGTAAGTCCGTTGCGAACGGAGACCCTGTTGCCCCCCATGCCCGGCGGCTCCGCTGCTCCCGATGTCGGTGGGTCAAGCCCGGTCGACAGGATCCCCCTTTCCGCGGCGGTCGTGCTGCTCCTGGGCTGCGGCGACGGATCGATCGGTGCTGCGTTCCGCCGGCGCAATCCGCGCAGCCGGGTGATCGGGATCGAGGCGGACCCCCACCTCGCGCGCCGTGCCAGCACGGTCCTGGACCAGGTGTATTGCCTCGCCCCCGAGCCCGGACCGCTGCCGCCGCTGCCTCCGGCCGATTGCATTCTCGTCGACGCCAGGATGGTCGCGGCGCTGGCCAGACCGGTGGACCTCCTGGCAGAACTGGCGCGCCTGCTCGCACCGGGCGGCATCATCGTGTTCTGCGCCACGGCGGGTTCGCTGGAGGCGCAGCACCAGTTGCTCCTCGATGCCGGACTGCATGCGCTCGACGCGCAGGAGATGGCCCTGCCACCCTCCGACCATGGCCCCTCGACGCAGTCGGCCGATAGCCCCGCCACGCAGATCGTCTGGCGCGCGGCTACGACGTCCCTGCCCCCGCTGCGCATCTTCTCCTCCATGCTGCCGCCGATCGGCGGGGTCAGCCAGGTGCGCGTGGTCGAGCCGATGCAGGCGCTGTCCAGCGAGCCGGCGATCACCACCGCCATCATCGCCCAGCCGGAAGGGGTGCCGGAAACCGACGGGGCACCCGCCATCTTCATCCTCCACCGCCCCGCCCTGCTGGGCGCGGAGGGTCTCGCACTGGTCCGCGGACTGATCATCCGCGGCTGGATGGTGGTGTGCGAGTTCGACGACCACCCATCCCAGATCCCCATCCTCTACCGCTCCGACGTGCATAATTTCGATGCCGTGCACGCCATCCAGACCTCCACCCCGGTGCTGGCCGACGTGCTGGCGCGCGAGAACCCGGAAGTCGCGGTGTTCCCGAATGCCCTGCTCCACCTGCCGGAACCAGCCAACTTCACCGACCCCAACCGGCTGACGGTGCTGTTCGCCGCGCTGAACCGCGAGGAAGACTGGCCAGGGCACATGGACGCACTGAACGCCGCGGCGGCCGATGCGGGCGAGGCGCTGCATTTCCAGGTGATCGCCGACCAGGCGTTCTTCGACGCGCTGGACACCCCGCACAAAACCTTCACGCCGCTGTGCGACTATGCGACATATCTCGAAATCCTGTCGCGCTGCGAGGTCTCGTTCATGCCGCTGCGCGACACGCTGTTCAACCGCTGCAAGTCCGACCTCAAATTCCTGGAAGCCGCCGCCCACCGCGCCGTGGCCCTCGCCTCGCCAACCGTCTACGCCGACAGCATCCGCGACGGCGAAAACGGCCTGCTGTTCACCAACCCGCAAAACCTCCACGACCACCTCATGCACCTCGCCACGCATCGCGAAGCCACCCGCGCCATGGCCGAAACCGCCCGGCGCGAAGTGGCGGCGCACCGCATGCTCGCCTACCAGATGCACGCGCGAACGCAGTGGTACCGCTCGCTGTGGTCACGCCGCGAAACGCTGCACGCAGCACTCCTGGCCCGAGTTCCCTCGCTCGCGGGATAGGGCCCGTCGTGCTGCAACGTACGAAGGCAAGGCCAGGGTTTCACCCTGGACCCACCAAGGGCCGGCGGCCCTTGGATCCCATTACTTTCAGTAACAAAGTAGATTTAATTCATTGAAACAACTCCCTCGCCCCTTGGGGGAGAGGAGTAGGGTGAGGGGCAGGCTGCTCGCTCGGTATAAACGCCAAGGCCCGCCAGAACATACCCTCGACCCCCGGCAGGCCAGGGCGGAGCCCAGCCGTCCGAAAAAAAATCCTACAAACCCCTTGCAACACTAACATCAGATAGTTATATTCACTCCACACCATCCCCACAAACCAGTGAAGGCCCCATGCCCCCGCACCCCTCCCCCCTGGCCGACTCGGTCGCCACCCTGCGCGCCGCCACCTTGGCGACCCCCGCGCACGCCTGGCTACCAGCGCCGATTCACGCCCTGATTCTGGCGTGCCTCGTCCGCATCTTCGGTCGCCTGGAGGAGATGATCCGCCTGTGGCAGGCCGGCCTCCTCCCCCCGCCCCTGGAACGCCCGAGAACCGTACGAACCAACCCGGCGAATCCCTGGCCGCGCGAAGCGCGCCAGGACTCTTATTCCGTCCACTCCCTCGCCCCGGCACCGCATGGCGCGCCCACCCATGCCCGCACCGCCGATCGCGCGGTGGCGGAAGCGAGGATTCCCATGGAGACTGAGACACAGAGAGAAGCAAGCAAGACTCTTTCTGCCTGCTTCTCTTCGTCTCTCCGTCTCCATGTGGAGATCCTTCCTTCCCAACCGGCGCCCCGCAGGTCGCGAGGAAGCCGAGATTCGCTCCCTCCCTCGACGTCTCCCATCACCCGACGGCCAAGGTCCCGCCGGTCAGAAGTGCTGTTTCTGGAAAAAGCGTCTTCCGCCATGCGCCTCAGCACGCCCAAATCAATACGTTATCGCAACAAATTGATTGAGGTCCAGGGGCTCGGCCCCATAGGCGCGAATCGAAGGGTCTTTTCCCGACGCGGCTTGATGTGATTCGGTGCGGGGATGAACACGACATCCCTGCATGACGGCACATGGAGTTCGGTCATTTTGCGTCTGAGCGCGGTG
>JANPIH010000118.1:0-1589 GCA_031424895.1 Rhodospirillales bacterium | reverse complement strand
GAGTCGCCCCGCTTGCCTTCTGGCATGCCGCCGCTTTTTAGTGCAAACTACGCGGCGATTGATTCATTCAAACAGTATTTTTCATGGCGCGGCAATTTCAACTTTTAGTCTTCGATTGGGACGGCACGGTAATCGACTCGGCGGGCCTTATCGTCAGTTCGATTCAGCGCGCTTGTGAGGACTTGAAGCTGCCGGCGCCTTCGGCGCGGGACTCGCGTTATGTGATCGGCCTGGGCCTCACGGACTCGATGCAGCGCCTTCTGCCGGATCTCACGGAGCGCGATTATCCGCCGTTCATGGAACGTTATCGCCATCATTTCTTGGGGCGCGATCACGAAGCGCCGTTATTCGACGGCATTGATGGTCTGTTGGAAGAGCTGGAGCAGGCCGGCCATTGGCTTGCGGTGGCGACGGGTAAGAGCCGGGTTGGGTTGCAGCGTTCATTCGAGCAAACCGGCATCGGTAAACGCTTCCACACAACCCGCTGCGCCGACGAAAGTTTTCCGAAACCGAATCCGGCCATGTTGCTGGAAGTCATGGAGGCCCTCGGTGTGTCGCCGGACCATACTTTGATGATCGGCGACACCTGCCACGATTTGTTGATGGCGCGAAATGCCGGGGTCGCCGCCGTGGCCGTTAGTTATGGGGCGCACGATGGCGACGACCTTCGCGCGCTCAATCCGCTGGCGTGCGTGGATTCAGTTCCTGTATTACGTTCATGGTTGATGCAACACACTTGATCTGCGAAGCGGGCCGTGTTGAAGACGGCGGTACCGGTGTGCGCTTCGATTTGCAATGGGGAACAAAATCGTTGCCGGCCTTCGCCGTGCGCAAGGATGGCAAAGCCTATGCCTATCTTAATACTTGCCCACATCAGGGAACGCAATTGGATTGGCAGGAGGGCGAGTTTTTTGACGAAAGCACGGTATACTTGATTTGCGCCACCCATGGCGCGGTATTCTTCCCCGACAGCGGCTATTGCTGTGCCGGTCCTTGCAAAGGCCTCAGCTTGGTCAAAGTGCCGGTGGAAGAGCACGACGGACACCTCTATTGGTTGGAACCTTAATCCTATGAACGATACGACCGAACCTAACTGGGAACGCAAGGCTATCCAGAAGCTAGCGTATTCCGCGCTGGACGAACAGCGGCGTTCGCGGCGCTGGGGTATTTTCTTTAAGATATTGACATTCCTGTATCTGACCTTTGTGCTGGTTGCCGCAATGGGATGGCTGCGAAACGGCGCCGGCGTTGCGACGGCGCGACATACCGCCGTAATCGATATTCGCGGCGTGATCGCCGACACCGCGGAAGCGTCGGCGGAGCGGGTTATCGACGGCTTGCGTGCCGCCTTCAAAGACAGCAAAACCCAGGGGGTGGTGCTGCGTATCAACAGCCCGGGCGGCAGCCCCGTGCAGGCAGGCCAGATCAACGACGAAATCAAACGTCTGCGGGCTAAGTACCCGAAGATCCCGCTATATGCCGTAGTGAATGATGTCTGTGCCTCGGGCGGCTATTACGTTGCCGCTGCGGCCGACAAGATTTTTGTCGACAAGGCGAGCTTGATCGGCTCGATCGGCGTTTTGATGGAC
>JANPIH010000117.1:0-22793 GCA_031424895.1 Rhodospirillales bacterium | reverse complement strand
CTCTCCGGCACGCTGGAGACGATGCGCCGCCAGATCCGCCAGGCGCGCGAAGCCGGGCTCGATTCCGTCGTGATGGCGCCGATGGTCGCCGGCGTCTCCACCTTCCACGCCCTGGTGCGCGAGAACCCGGATTTCGCGTTCGTCGCCCACCCCAGCATGGGCGGCGCGGCGCGCATCGCGGCCCCGTTGCTGATCGGCAAGCTGTTCCGCCTGTTCGGCGCCGACGCCGTGATCTTCCCCAGCCATGGCGGCCGCTTCGGCTATTCGCCGCAGACCTGCACCGCTCTGGCCGACGCTGCGCGCGCCGACTGGCACGCAATCGCGCCGGCCATGCCTGTCCCCGCCGGCGGCATGACCCTGGACCGCGTGCCCGAGATCCTCGACTTCTACGGCCCACGCGCCATGGTGCTGATCGGCGGCAGCCTGCTTGAAGCCCGCGAGCGCCTGGCCGACGAAGCCGCCGCCTTCACCCGCGCCGTCGCCACCCACAGCTTCCGGTAGGTTAAGCATGGTCAGCGAAACCAACGGCACCATCCGCGCCTTCGCCGACTGGCGCTGGGGCGACGTTCCGCTCCACCCCTACAAGGAAGACGCCACCGCCCCCTTCCGCGCAATCACCCGCCAGACCCTGTTCAACGACGCCGGCTTCGGTTGCGAACTGCGCTACTTCGAGATGGATGCCGGCGGCCATTCCAGCCTGGAACGCCACGAACACATGCACGGCGTGCTGATCCTGCGCGGCGAAGGCCACTGCCTGCTCGGCGATGTGGTCCACGCCGTGAAACAGAACGATCTCGTCACCATTCCGCCCTGCCTCTGGCATCAGTTCCGCGCCACCGCCGGCGCGCCTATGGGCTTCCTGTGCATGGTCAACCAGCAACGCGACAAGCCGCAACTGCCCAGCGAGGACGAGATGGCCGTGATGCGTCGCAATCCGGTTGTGGCCGCGTTTCTCGACGGAAAGTAAGCACGTTCTTTTTTGAAAAAAAGAACCAAAAAACTTCTATCCATTGGCGGGGTGGGCAACCGGCGCGCTCGGTGCAAATGGATAAAAAGTCTTTTTGCTTCTTTTTCTTCAGAAAAAGAAGATTCTTGCCTTAGGGCGTAATCGCCACCTTCAGCACCCCGTCGCGCTGGTTGCTGAACAGGTCGTATGCCGCCTCGATGTCGTCCAGCTTGAAACGGTGCGTCACCATCGGCTTCAGGTCCACCCGCCCGCTGCGGATTACATCCATCAGCCGCCGCATCCGCTCCTTGCCGCCCGGGCACAGCGTGGTGACGATCGTGTGGTCGCCGAGCCCCGCCGCGAAGGCGCCGAGCGGGATTTTCAGGTCGCCCGAATACACCCCCAGGCTCGACAGCGTGCCCCCTGGCCGCAGCACGCGGAGCGCCGCCTCGAAGGTCTGCTGCGTGCCCAGCGCCTCGATCGCCACGTCCACCCCACGCCCGTCGGTGATTTCCATGATCGCCTCGACCGGGTCGCGGTCGTGGAAGTCGAGCGTGATGTCCGCGCCCACCGCGCGGGCCATGGTCAGGCGCTTGGCGATGCCGTCCACGCCGATGATGGTCGCAGCCCCCATCAGCTTGGCCCCCGCCGTCGCGCACAGCCCGATCGGCCCCTGCGCGAACACCGCCACCATGTCGCCGATGCGGATGCCGCCGCGTTCGGCGCCGGAGAAGCCGGTGGACATGATGTCCGGGCACATCAGCACCTGCTCGTCGGTGAGTTCGTCGGGCACCACGGCCAGGTTCACCATCGCGTCCGGCACCAGCACGTATTCCGCCTGGGTCCCATCGATGGTGTTGCCGAAGCGCCAGCCGCCCATCGCCTTGAAGCCGTGCTTGGTGCCCCTGCCGTCCTGCGACAGGCAGCCGCACAGGCAGGCATTGGAATAGCCGGATGGCGTGATGGCGCCGGCGATCACGCGCTGCCCCTCGCGGTAGCCCTCGACCCCCGAGCCCAGCTTCTCGATCACGCCCACCGGCTCATGCCCGATCGTCAGGCCTCTCTGCACCGGGTATTCGCCCTTGAGGATGTGCACGTCGGTGCCGCAGATCGTGGTGGTGGTGATGCGCACCAGCGCATCCAGCGGCCCCGGCTCCGGGATCGGCTTCTCGTCGAGCACGATGCGTCCCGGCTCGACGAAGATCGCGGCCTTCATGTGCTTGGCCATTGTGGCTCCTTCCTGTGCGATGGCGGTCGTTCAAGGCGCGGTCGTTCAAGGCAACGTGTCGCGCGGTTGGTGGTGCCGCCACCTTGATCGAGGTCAATCGCGGGCGCGGCTTCATCGTTCCGTCACGCGCCGTGCCGGTTGACCACGCGTGCCGATCCCCGCACCGTGCCGGCAATGAAGCTCCCCCTTTGGTTGTCGGCCCTCGGTGCCGCGATGCTGGCTCAGATGGTTTCAACCTTCATGGGCCAAGCGCTGCCGGTGCTCGCGCCGCTGCTGACCGCCTCCGCCGGCGTGGCGCCGGAGCGCATCGGCAACCTCTCCTCGCTCTCATCGCTGGCCAGCATCGCCTACATGGCCTTCGGCAGCCCGATTTTGGCGCGGCTGGGGCCGGTGGCCAGCTTGCAACTGGGCACCGCCGTGGCGGTGATCGGCCTGGCGGTGTCCTCGATCGGGCTCTGGCCCGCGCTGCTCGCCGGCGCGGTGCTCATGGGTCTCGGCTATGGCCCCACGCCGCCGGCTGGCAGCCGCATGCTCCAGGCGACCGCGCCGGCCGCCCACCGCTCGCTGATCTTTTCCATCAAGCAGGCAGGCGCCCCTGCCGGTGGCGCGCTGGCCGGGCTGGTCATCGCCCCGGTTGCAGTCCTGTTCGGCGGCCTGCCGGCGCTGCTGCTGGCGATGGCGGCCGGCGCGCTGTCCGTGTTGGCGATCCAGCCGTTGCGCCGCGTGCTGGATGCCGACCGCGACCCGACCCGCTCCGTGCACCCACGCATCCTGTTCGGCGGGCGCAATCTGGCCACCCCCTTCTCCACACTGCGGCGCGCGCCGGCGCTGCTGCCGCTGACCGCGCTCGCCTTCTCCTTCGCGGTGGTGCAGGGGGCATTGTTCAGCTTCTCCGTCACCTACCTCACCCAGCGCGGGCTAAGCCTGGCCGCCGCGGGCTTCGCCTTTGCCTGCCTCCAGGCGGCCGGCACCATCGCCCGCATCCTGCTCGGGTGGGTCGCGGACCGGACCGGCAATGCCGCAGTGAACCTCGTGGTGCAGGCCTTCCTGGCCGCCGCCGCCGTCACGGGCTACGCGCTGCTGCCGCTCGATGCCCCGCTGTGGCTGGTCGCCACTGTCGCGGCGGTTGCGGGGTTCTTCGGCGCCTCTTGGAACGGCATCTACCTGGCAGAGGTCGCCCGCCTCGCCCCCCCGGGCGGGGTGGCGGACGCGACCGCAGGGTCCACCATGCTGTGCTTCATGGGCTACGTGATCGGCCCCACAGTGTTCGCCGCCGCCGTGCCGCACTGGGGCTGGGAGGTCCCGTTCATCCTGTGCGGCGCGCAACTGGCCGCGATGGGCGTGGTGCATGCGGCTTTGCTGCTGCGGCGCAGGTGAGGGCCGCGCCGCCTCAGTTCTGCGGCCGCACCAGGTGCGCCGGCATATAGCCCTCCGCCCGCGGCGTGTAGGCAAGGCCCCGGCGCACCGCGAACAGGTTGTCGGCATGGAACAGCGGCACCACGGCCTGGTCGCCGATCGCCACCTCGCTGGTTTCCTGCAGCAGCGCCTCGCGCCGCGAATCGTCGATCGTGGCCATCGCCTGGTCGATCAGGCTGTCGATGCGCGGGTTGGAATACCGCGCGCGGTTCGACCCACCCATGCCTTTCTGCAAATCGACCGTCGCGAATTGCACCCGCAGCCCGAACGAGGCCTCGCCCGTGGTGGCGGAGTTGCCGATCAGGATGAAGCTGTACGCATAGCCCGGCGGGCTGGCCGCGCCGATGAACGGCGCCCAGGGCTGCACCACCACCTTGGTGTCGATGCCCACGCGCACCAGCATCGGCGCGATCGCCTGGGCCACGAGATTGTCGTTCACGTAGCGCCCGACCGGCCCGTGCAGCGTGATGCCGAACCCGTTGGGATAGCCAGCCTCCGCCAGCAGCTTGCGCGCGCCCTCGGGGTCGTAGGCCTCGGGCTTCAGGCGCGGGCTGGAGCCGAAGAACCCGTCGGCCAGCAGGCTGGCGGCGGGGGTCGCCATGCCTTCCATCACCCGGTCCACCAGCCCCTGGCGGTTGATCGCCTTGGACACCGCCTGGCGTACCCGACGGTCCTTGAACGGGTTCGTCGCCAGCGGCGTGCCTGCCTTGTCGGTTACGAACGGGGCCTGGTCGCGGAACTGGTCCATGTGCAGGAACAGCACGGAGTTGGACTTGCCGCGCAGCAGCGTCACGTTGCGGTCCGCGGCCAGCTTCACGGCATCGGTCGGCGGCACATCGTCGATCGCCTGCACGTCGCCGGCCAGCAGCGCCGCCACGCGGGACGGCGCGCCGGTGATGATGCGCAGGCTGGCCCGCGCCCAATGCGGCTTCGGCCCCCAGTAGGTGTCGTTGCGCACCAGGTTGATGCGGTCCCCCGGCAGGTACTCCACGAAACGGAACGGGCCGGTGCCGATCGCCGCCGTGCCGTTGTTGAACTCCGCCGTCGTCGCCTTCTCGTGCCGGCGGGAGACAATGTTCACCGACGACAGGTCGACCGGCAGCAGCGGATACGGCGTGGCGGTGCGGAAGCGGACGGTATGCGCATCCACCACCACCGTCTCGGTGATCGCGCGGGTGTAGGTGACGAAGGAGTTTGGCGAGTTCGGCACCCATGGCACCCGGCGCAGCGTGGCTGCCACGTCCTCCGCCTCGAAGGCCTGCCCGTCATGGAAGAGTGCATCGCGGCGCAGCGAGAACTCCCAGGTGGTGTCGTCGATCGCCCGCCAAGAGGTGGCGAGCCCGGGCACCGCGCGCTGCTGCGCGTCCTGGTCCACCAGGCGGTCGAAGAGATGCACCGATATCTTGATGTTCGACGCGAGATTGTGGAAGTGCGGGTCGATCGAGGTCACCGCCGTGCCGTAGCCCAGCGCGATCTCCTGCCCCGCCGCGGGGCCTGTGAGCAGCAGCGCCGCTGCCAGGGGTGCCGCCAGCCTTGTGGTGATCCGCATGGCATGGTCTCCTGCTCGAAGCCGTCAGCCTAGGGGCTGCAGCTATCCACCCGCAACGGAATAGGCACGCTTGCGGCCAGGCCGCGCCGCCCGATATATCCGGCGCCACTTCCGCCAGAAGGCGCCGTCGCATGACCGACACCAACTCCGACACGGTCCTGAAGCCGAAGCTGCTGCCCAAGACCGAGCGGCCGAAGCTGCACAAGGTCATCCTGCTGAACGACGACTACACGCCACGGGAATTCGTGGTGCGCGTGCTGAAGGTGGAATTCGGCATGAACGAAGGCATCGCCAGCCGGGTGATGCTCACCGCCCACCAGCGCGGCGCCTGCGTGGTCGCGGTGTTCACGAAGGACATCGCGGAAAGCAAGGCCACACGGGCCACGGACGCCGCGCGCAAGGCAGGGCATCCGCTGACGTTCACGACGGAGCCGGAAGAGTAGGGAGACTTTTTTTTGTGAACAAAAAGAAGCAAAAAAACTTCATTCATTTACGCCGCGGTCAACGCGGAACGAAAGGGTGAAAGTTTTTTGCTTCTTTTTTTCAAAAAAGAAGCGCTTCCTTACTTCGTCACATGCACCCCCGGCACACGCGCCCCATTCCATTTCCCGCCCAGCGCCCGCTCCACCTGCGCTCCGAGTTGAAGCAACATTCCGTCGCTCCCCTGCGCGCCGAGCGCCTGGATGCCTAGCGGCAGCCCGTTGTCATGCGCCGCCATCGGCAGCGACAGCCCCGGCGTGCCGCACAGATTGGCCAGCGGCGTATACGCGTACATCCCCCACAGTTTCTCGAACCAGGCCAGCGGCGTGTCGGTCTCGTTCAGCGTCAGGTAGTCCATCGTTCCGCGCCGATGCGTGGTCGCTGTCGAGATCGGCGTCAGGATCACGTCCCAGCGCGTGAAGAACTGCCCGAACGCCCGGCTGGTGCTGTTGAACCCCGCCTGCATGTCCGCGCGCTGCGTGTAGGTGATGTCGCGCCCGTAGTCCCAGATGCGCCAGTTCATCGATTCGATCAACGCCCGCGGCGGCGTGGCATGCCCGCGCAGCCGCGACAACCGTTCCACGTTCTGCGCGATGTTGGTGATGTAGCAGGTGGTCTGCGCGGCATATCCGGCGCGGAAATCCACCTCCGGCACCGCCCATTCCACGTGGTGCCCCAGCCCCTCCAGCAGCCGCCCCGCCCGCTCCAGCTCGGCGGCGATATGCGGCGTTGCCTTGTAGTCCCCCCATTCGTGCGACAGCGCGATCCGCAACCGCCCAGGGTCGCGCTGCACCAGCGTCGCGTAAGGCTCGTCTGGCGACCAGAACGGCATGAACTCCCCCGGCGCGCCGCCGCGGCAGGCATCGAGGAACGCCGCCGTATCGCGGATGGTGCGGCTGTGGCACCCCTGCGTCGACACCAGCGCCATCAGGTCCGACCCGCCAGGCGCCGCCGAGAACACGCCGCGCGACGGTTTCAGCCCGACATTGCCGTTGATCCCGGCGGGAATGCGGATCGAGCCGCCGCCGTCGCTGGCATGGCTCATCGGCAGCACGCCGGCCGCCACCGCCGCCCCCGTCCCGGCCGAGGAGCCGCCGGTGGTGTAGGCCTGGTCCCACGGATTGCGCGAGACATACACACGCTCATTCTCCACCGAGCCGCAGGTGCCGAACTCCGGCGTGGTGGTGCGCCCGATGATGTTCAGCCCCGCCGCACGGATCTTCCCGGTCAGGAAGCTGTCCTCGCGCGCCGTGTTGCCCATCATCAGCTGTGCGCCCATTTCCTGCCGTCGCCCCTTCAGAGTCGGGCCGAGGTCCTTCATCAGGTAGGGCACGCCGGCGAATGCCCCGCCCGAGTCCATCCCGTCGCGCAGCGGGTCCGCGATTACGTCGTCGAACAGCTCGACCACCGCGCCGATCGCCGGGTCCACCTTGGTCACCGCCGCCTGCACCTGTGCTGCCAGCTCCGCCGCCGTCACCTGCCCGGCCCGCACCAGCCCGGCCAGGGCGGTCGCGTCGTGCCGCATCCACTCGTCCCATGTCATGACCGTGCTCATGCGCCGTCTCCCGCGTTTGTTGGCGGATTTCAGCGCGAATTTGGGTTCAGCGCCAGGAAGCAAGATAGAATCGCGGCAGTTCGTCGGTGTACGGCCGGAACGCCAGCGTGCGGCTGACGCCATAGGTCGTCACATAGGTGTTCAGCGGCACCATGTAGGCCTGCTCGGAGATCAGCCGGATCGCCTGGCTGTAGAAGCGCCGGCGCTCGTTCGGGTTGGTGCTCGCCCCCCCCTGCGCGATCAGGGCCGCCAGCGCCGGGTCGCGCGTATAGTCGTTCGCCCCGCCGCCGAAGAAAAACGGCAGGAACGCCGAGACGTCGTTGATCGAGAAGCTGCCCCACGCCAGCTGTCCGATCGGCACGTCCCCGCCCAGCGACGCCTGCACCACCTCGGCCACCGGGCGGTGAGTGATGCGCGCATGGATGCCCACCCCCTTCAGGTAGCCCTGGATCGCCGCCGCCCATTGCGGCAGCACATAGGTCACCAGCTCGGTGTCGAACCCGTCCGGATACCCCGCCTCCGCCAGCAGCGCCCTCGCTCGCGCCGGATTGTAGTCGTAGCGCACCGCGGCGACGGCATCGCAGCCGAACTGGGTTGGGAAGCACGGCGCCTCCGGCACGCGGGAGCCGCCCTGCACCACCTGGCGCGCGAAGGCCTGGCGGTCGATGGCGTGGAAAATCGCCTGGCGCACCTTCTGCCGCGTTAGCGGATTGTCCGTCCCCGTGCGCCCGGCGGCATCCAGCGACAGATAACCCACCCGCATGCTCTCCGCCCGCAGCGCCTGCAGCCCCGGGGTGCGGGCGATGGTGTCGTTGCTGTCGGCCAGAAAGTTCCAGATCCAGTCGGCCCGCCCGCCCAGCAGCGCGTCCAGCTCGGCCGCGGCGTCGGGCACCTGGTCGATCTGCAGCCGCGCGATGGCTGGGCGGCCCTTCGGGCTGTCCGCGTAGTAGCCGTCGAACCGCTCCAGCATCAGCCGCCGCCAGCCCTCGCGCCCTACGAAGCGATAGGGTCCCGCGCCGATAGGCGCCTGCGCAAACGCCTCCGCCCCCATCCGCTCGCGCGCCGCCTGCGGCCAGATCGGCAGCACCATCGCGACGTATTCGATCGCGGCAGGGAAAACGCGCTTCAGCTTCAGGCGCACGCGGTGGCTGTCCACCTTCTCCGCCCCGTCCAGCCAGGCGAAGTTGCTCGGCACCGACACGCCGGGGTCGGCCAGGATGGTGGTCACGGTGTACACCACGTCGTCTGCGGTGAACGGGCTGCCGTCGTGGAATATCACGCCGCGGCGCAGCTCGAACTCCAGCGTTGTCTCATCGACATAGCGCCAGGAGGTGGCGAGCAGCGGCCGCAGGATGAACGCCTCGGGGTCGCGGTGCACCAGCCCGTCGAACAGGTGGTGCGCCAGGATCAGCCCGGAGCGCTGCTGGTTGTAGTAGGGGTCGAGCGTGGCCACGGCATCGCGCCAGGCGATGCGCAGAATGTCGGCGGATTTCTGGGCATGTGCGGCCGGCGCGGCGGCGAGCCATGCTGCCAGGAGCCCCCCGATCATGCCGCGCATCCGCGCCCTCCTCCCTTCCGCTGGCAACGTTAGGGGCAGGCGCCGCGGCAGGGCAAGACGCCTTGTGGCGCCGGCCCCCGGGTTGCGGTCAGCCCTTGGCGGGTGCGATCGTGTCGGTTTCGGTCTCAGCGCGGCGCTGGCGGCGCGGCTTGGAGGCGGTCGCGGCCGTCGCGGGCTTGGCGGCAGTCGCGGGCTTCGCGCTACGGCGCTGCGTACGCGTGCGCGGTGTGGTCGCCGCCTCGGCCGTGGCCGCGGCGGCCATGGGCAGCGCGAGCCCCAAGGCAATGAAAAGACTGCGACGGGAGAACATGGTAGGTGCTCCGTGCCAGGCGCCGTATCCCGATCGGATGATCAGGTAATGGGCGAACTCAAGGCTGTATGTTACTAAAAATCCATGTATACCTCTTCCCCATATCCCGCAAGGGCCGCATGGAATTGCATAGCGGGCATGCAACGGCGTCCTACAGTAGCCCCAGCGATTCAAGTTCGCGCCGCAGCGAATCCGGCAGCGACTCGCTTCCCTCGGCCGTCGCGCCGGCGGCCAGGTCCGGCGGGGCCGCGGCGGGGTCGAGGTAGCGCCAGCCCTGGAAGGGCTTGGTCGGCCGCCCCGCCACCGCCACCAGTTCCGCGTCGAAGAACAATGCGGCGCATCTGGAACCGTCGTCGTAGGCCGCCTCCTGGATGTCCACCACGCGCTGGCGCACCACCATGGCCCCGGCGATCACCCAGTACAGCGAACCGCCGTCAATGATCTCCTGTGCCCGGCGCGGAAAGCTGCGGGTGAGGTGGCGCAGCACCTCTCCACGCGCCAGCCGCGCCGCCTGCAGCCGCCGCAGCTCGGCCACCTCGCCGATGCCGACACAAAGCTTGGTCAAATGCAGCATCAGAGATCGACACGCATCCGCGCGAGCGCCGCCTCGTCGATCTCCAGCCCCAGCCCCGGCGCGGTCGGCAGGTGGAACAGCCCCTCGGCATCGGGCTTCGGCGGGTTGCGGAACACCGCATGCATGCGCGGCGACGGATCGTTCAGCTCCACCGGCTTGGTCGCGTGCAACTGCGTGGCCGCGATGTGCAGGTTCGCCATGTGCCCGACCGTCGGCTGCGTCTGGTGCGGCACCAGCTCCACGCCATGCGCCTGGCACAGCGCCGCACAGCGCAACAGCCCGGTGATGCCGCCCATCTTCACGATATCCGGCTGCACCATGCGCACCCCGGCATCGATCAGCTCGGCCACGGCCGCGAGCGTGTAGTCCTGCTCCCCGGTCGACACGGTGATCGACAGGCGCTGCGCCAGTTCGCCCAGCAGGCGCGGGTTGTAGTGCTGCACCGGCTCCTCGAACCACCAGAAGCCCAGCTCCTCCAGCACGCGGCCCACCCGCATGGCGCCCGAATACGAGTATCCGTTGTTGGCATCGAAGGCCAAGGGGAAGTCGGGCCCCACCAGCTTGCGCACGGCGCGGGCCTTGGCGAGGTGGTCGGGGATCTCGGTGTCCAAATCCACGCGGTCGTTGTCGAACCTGATCTTGATCGCCGCCGGCTTGTCGGCCAGCCGCCTCTCCACGATGCGCAGCACCTCTTCCATCGAACGGCCGCGCCCATTGCCGCCGATCGACGAATAGAACGGCAGCGCCGTCCGCCACGCCCCGCCCAGCAATTTCCAGATCGGCTGGCCCAGCAACTGGCCCTTGAGGTCCCACAGCGCGATGTCGATCGCCGCCAGCGCGCCAGACAGCGCCCCCTCCGGCCCCAGCTTCACCAGCCGGTGCATCAGCCGGTCCTGCAGCACCGCATGGTCCAGCGGGTCGGCGCCGACCAGCGCAGGCGCGATGTTGTGCACGATCATGTCGAGGGAGGCCCGCCCGCCCTGCATCGGCGAGGCCTCGCCCAGCCCCATCCGCCCGTCATCGGCGTGCACGCGCACGAAGGCACTGCGCTGTGCCGGCGGATCGCCCGGCGCCCACTGCACCTGGAACGCCTCGATGCGCGCGATCTTCATGGCCCGACTCCGCCCCGTTCGGGGCCGAGTGTGGGCCGCCTGCCGCCGCCCCTCAACCCTGCATGCGCCGGGGTCAGGAGCGGACGAGATCGCCGATCAGGCCGCGTTAGATCCGCTTGAGCACGGGCTTGATGCCGACCTTCTCCGCCGTGTCGCACACCCTCCTGTGAAACGATGATCGCGGCGGCATGGCTGGTCGCGCAGCCCAAACCTGGGCTAGCCTTCGGGAACACGCGGTTCCAGGAGTTTCCGATGCGTGCCATCGAGGGTCACACCGTTCGCCGCGCCCGTTCCCTGGCCATATATGATGGTGCCTTGCTGCAGGATGCCGTGCGGTGAACGCCCCCGTCCTGCCGTCCAGCGCCGCCACCCGGCCCGACACGCCGCTGCTCGACCGCGTCCGCACCCCCGCCGACCTGCGCAACTTCTCGGCCGAACAACTGCGCCAGCTCGCCGACGAATTGCGCGCGGAGACCATCGACGCCGTGTCCACCACCGGCGGCCATCTCGGCGCCTCGCTCGGCGTGGTGGAACTCACTGTCGCCATCCACGCCATCTTCGACACGCCGACCGACCGGCTGATCTGGGATGTCGGCCACCAGTGCTACCCGCACAAAATCCTCACCGGCCGGCGCGACCGCATCCGCACTCTGCGCCAGGGCGGCGGCCTGTCCGGCTTCACGCGGCGCGCCGAAAGCGAATACGACCCGTTCGGCGCTGCCCATTCCTCCACTTCGATCTCCGCCGGCCTCGGCATGGCCGTCGCCCGCGACCTTAAATCCGCCATCCCCGGCATGGCGAAGGACACCCGGAATGTGGTCGCGGTCATCGGCGACGGGGCGATGAGCGCAGGCATGGCCTACGAGGCGATGAACAACGCGGGCCATTTGCGCTCGCGCCTGGTCGTGGTGCTGAACGACAACGACATGTCGATCGCCCCCCCGGTCGGCGCGATGAGCGCCTATCTCTCGCGCCTGCTGTCCTCGCAGTCGTTCCTCACCCTGCGAGAATTGGCCGCCCGCATGGCCCGCCGCTTCCCCAAGGGGCTGGAGCGCACCGCGCGCCGCGCCGAGGAATACGCCCGCGGCATCCTCACCGGCGGAACGCTGTTCGAGGAACTGGGCTTCTACTATGTCGGCCCAATCGACGGCCACAATCTCGACCACCTGCTGCCGGTGCTGCGCAACGTGCGCGAGGCGGATGACCACGGCCCGATTCTGCTGCACGTCATCACCAACAAGGGCCGCGGCTACGCGCCGGCCGAGGCGAGTGCGGACAAGCTGCACGCCGTCAGCAAGTTCAACGTGCTGACCGGCGAACAGGCCAAGGCCCCGCCTGGCCCGCCGACCTACACGCGGATCTTCGCCGACGCCCTGGTCGCCGCGGCCGATGCCGACCCCGCCATCGTCGCCGTCACCGCCGCCATGCCAGGCGGCACCGGGCTCGACCGCTTCGCCAAGGCGCATCCCACCAGAACCTTCGATGTCGGCATCGCCGAACAGCACGCCGTCACTTTCGCCGCCGGCATGGCGACCGAGGGGCTGAAGCCGTTCGTGGCGATCTATTCCACCTTCATGCAGCGCGCCTACGACCAGGTGGTGCACGACGTCGCCATCCAGTCGCTGCCGGTGCGCTTCGCCCTGGACCGCGCCGGGCTGGTGGGGGCCGATGGCGCCACCCATGCCGGCAGCTTCGACCTCGCCTATCTCGGCTGCCTGCCCGGCATCGTGCTGATGGCCCCCAGCGACGAGGCCGAACTGGCCCACGCCGTCGCCACCCTGGCCACCATCGACGACCGGCCGAGCGCCGTGCGCTTCCCCCGCGGCGAGGCGACCGGGCTGGTCGAGGTGCCGAAACGCGGTACGGTCCTGCCGCTGGGGCGGGGCCGCGTGCTGCGCGAAGGCACAAGCGTTGCCCTGCTGTCGCTCGGCCCCCGCCTGGCCGACGCGCTGAAGGCGGCCGACGCTCTCGACGCGCAGGGTATCTCCTGCACCGTCGCCGACGCCCGCTTCGCCAAGCCGCTCGACACCGCGTTGCTCGAATGCCTGGCCCGCGAGCACGAGCTGCTGGTCACGATCGAGGAAGGCAGCACTGGCGGCTTCTCGGCGCTGGTGCTCCACCACCTCGCCTGGAAGGGCCTGCTGGACGGCCGCCTTCGCATCCGCCCGATGACCTTCCCGGATATCTTCATCGACCACGAATCGCCGGCGAAGCAGATGGCCCAGGCCGGGCTGACCGCGAATGACATCGAGGCGACCGTCAAGGCCGCCTTGGCATGAAGTTCGCCGACCGCCCATGAAACAACGTGCCGACGTGGCCCTGGTCGATCGCGGCCTGGTCGACACCCGCGCCCGTGCCCAGGCGCTGATCCTGGCCGGCAAGGTTTTCTCCGGCACCGCCCGCATCGCCAAGGCCGGCCAGTCGGTGGCGCCCGAGACGCCGCTGGAAGTGCGCGGGCAGGACCATCCATGGGTTTCCCGCGGCGGGCTGAAACTCGCGCACGGACTGACGCACTTCGCGCTTTCGCCGGCGGGGCTGGTGTGCCTGGACATCGGCGCCTCGACCGGCGGCTTCACCGACGTGCTGCTGGCCAACGGGGCCGTGCGCGTCCATGCCGTGGATGTCGGTCATGGCCAGCTGGCCTGGAAGCTGCGCAGCGACGCGCGTGTGGTGGTGCATGAGCGCAGCAATGCCCGCCACCTGACGGCCAATGCGTTGAACGAGGCCGAGCCGATCGGCGCGGTGGTGTGCGATGCGAGCTTCATCGGCCTGCGCACCGTGCTGCCCGCGCCGCTTGGCCTTTGCGCCCCGGGTGCGTGGGCAATCGCGCTGATCAAGCCGCAATTCGAGGCCGGGCCGGGCGAGGTTGGCGGCAAGGGCGTGGTGCGCGACCCGGCGGTTCACCAGCGCGTCTGCGACGAGATTGTGGCGTGGTGGGCGGGATTGCCCGGCTGGGCGGTGCTGGGGGTGGTCGAGAGCCCGATCACCGGGCCGGAAGGAAACCGCGAATTCCTTATTGGCGCTCGGCGCTCGGCGTAGCGGGCTCCTCACTGCGAACCTCGGCCAGCAATGCCCAGACCCGCGCCGGCTCCAGCCGGACATCAGGGTCGTTCAGCAAACGGTCGATCTCGTCGATCTTGCGGCTGTAGTCGGCATCGGTCATGGGCACGCGACTCCTGGGGGATCATGCGGCTTCCACAGCCCTACTTGGCCCCAGGAACATGGCGCGCAAATGGCGGAAACGGTGCCGCCGGATGACGAGGTCGTGAGGAAACTTTCCATTCCGACGTGGCGCCCGGGCGCGGGAACCCGGCCCGGGCGCCCGGCATTCACCCCTTCTGGACGTTCCAGAACACCGGCATCGCGCCCTTCAGGATGCCGGTCAGGTTCCTCCGCGTGCCGGCGGGCGGCATGTACTGGCCGAGGGGAATGAACGGCACCGTCTCGAAGCTGCGGGCCTGGATCTCGCGGTCCAGGCGCTTCTGCTCTGCAGGGTCGGTGCTGTCCATCCACCGGTCGCGCATGTCCTCCACCACGTTGTCTTCCGGCCAGCCGAACCAGGCCCCGGCGCCGTTGCCGCGCAGGTTGGTGGCGGTGATCGGGTTGCCGTATTCGCCCGCCGGGAAGCCGGCGGGGAACACGCTCCAGCCACCCTTGTCCAGCGGCTCCTTGTTGGTGCGGCGCTGCACCACGGTGCCCCAGTCGGTGTGCACGCTGTCGATGTTCAGCCCGACCTTCTTCCACGATGCGGTCGCGACTTGGCACATCGCGTCGTAGAAGGTCTGGTCGGTGGGGTGCATCAGGACGATGCGCTCGCCGCCGTAGCCGGCCGCCTTCAGCATGGCGCGGATCTCCGCCTCGCTGTGCCGCTTCGTTACCGCCGCCATGCCGGCGTCGTTCTCGCTCGGCGTCCCGGGCAGGAAGAAACCGACCGGGGCCTTGTAGAGGCTTTTGTCCTCGCCCATCACGGCGGTCATCACCTCCACCATGTCGAGCGCCGCTACCATGGCGCGGCGGACGCCGGCATTGGCGGTGGCGCCGTGGAGCTGGTTGAAGCGGAACACGCCGAAGGTGCCGTAGATGTCGATCGGCTCCACCCGCACGCCCTGGGCGCGGCGCAGCATCGGCAGCAGGTCGGGCAGCGGCGCGTCCACCCAGTCAACCTCGCCGTTGATCAGCGCGTTGGCCGCGGTCGAGGCATCGGGGATGATGCGCCATTCCACGCGGTCGACGAACACACGATAGCCGCCGGCGCAGAAGCTGGCCGGCTCCGGGCGGGGGTTGTACTTCTCGTTCTTGGCGTAAACGGCGCGGTTTCCGGCCACGTATTCGTTGGCCACCCAGCGGAACGGGCCACTGCCCACGATCTCCGGTACCTGCTTGAACGGGTCGGTCTCAGCCAGCCGTTCGGGCATGATCACCGGCGTGGGCTGGGTACGGGCCAGCGCATAAGGCAGGGAGGAGAAGGGCTTCTTCAGGCGGAACACCAGCGTGCGGTCGTCGGTGGCGACGAGCTCGTCCATGCGCCCGGCAATGGTCTGGCCGATCTGGTCGCGGCGCATCCAGCGCTTGAGCGAGGCCACGCAGTCGCGGGCCAGCACGCGCTCGCCGTCGTGGAAGTTCAGGCCCTCGCGCAGCTTCATCGTCCAGCGCAGGCCGTTATCCTCCACGAGATCGCCCTCGAGCATCTGCGGCTTGGGGTCGAGTTTCTCGTCGCGGCCGTAGAGGGTCTCCCAGATCAGGCCAGCGTGGTTGCGGCTGACCACGGCGGTGGTCCAGACCGGGTCGAGGCTGGTGAGGTTGGCCTGCGGCACGTGAGTGATTGTCTTGGTCCGGCCGCCGACGGCCGGTGCCTGGGCGCGGGCGCTGCGCGCGGCGAAGGTTGTTGCCGCGCCCGCGGCGAGGAAATGGCGGCGCTTCATGGTGTGACTCCGAACGTTGCCCCGGCCGGCGCTCTGGTGGCGCCGCGTGTTCGCACTCTAGCACGGGCGTGGCCGGGGTGCGATAACGCCGGCCCATGCGCACCCTGTTTCACCTTCCCCTGTCCGCTTCGTGCCGCAAGGTGCGGCTGGTGCTGGCCGAGAAGAAGCTGCCGTTCGAATTGCGGGTCGAGAAGGTGTGGGAGCCGCGGGACGAATACCTGGAACTGAACCCGGCCGGCACGGTGCCGACGCTGCTGGAGGAAAACGGGCTGGCGATCCCGCATTCCGGGGTGATCTGCGAATACCTGGAGGAGGCCTATCCGGATACGCCGATGATGGGCACCACGCTGGCGGAACGGGTGGAGGTGCGGCGGCTGCTGGCGTGGTTCGACGAGAAGTTCGACAGCGAAGTGACGCGCAACCTCACCGGGGAGAAATACCTCAAGCGCATGTCCAACCGCGGGCAGCCGGACGCAGCGCTGCTGCGGGCAGGGTATGGGGCGATCAAGCCGCACCTGGACTACCTGGGCTGGCTGGCCGAGACGCGACGCTACCTGGCCGGGGCGACGATCTCGCTGGCCGACTTTGCCGCCGCGGCGCATCTCTCGGTGCTGGACTTCACCGGGGACGTGGACTGGCAACGCAGCCCGGCGGCACGGGAATGGTATGCGCGCATGAAATCGCGGCCAAGCTTTCGGCCCTTGCTGGCGGAGCGGATCGCTGGGATGACGACGCCGGATCACTATGCGGATCTCGATTTCTGAAGGCACAGTCTTCTTTTTGTGAACAAAAAGAAGCAAAAAAACTTCATTCATAAGGAACGCGAAAAATGGGTCATCCCGGGGTGGTTCGGTCGATTACTTGGATTTATACGCCGGATTTGGTCGGGACGGCGCGGTTCTATGCTGAGGTGGTCGGGTTGGAGCTGAAGGCGGAGCAGACGGGCGAGAATGGTGGCGGGTGCCGGATCTTCCAGCAGGGTCCGTCGAGCTACCTCGGCGTGTGCCAGGTGCGGCCGGGGCGGCATGTGGAGCCCAAGGGCGTGATCGTCAGTTTCGTGACGCCCGATCCGGAGGGGTGGCATGCGCATCTGGTGGCCAACGGGGTGGTGCCGGAAGGGCCGGTGCGGTTCAGCGAAGCCTATGGCGTGAAGGGTTTCATGGCGAAGGACCCGAACGGCTACATGCTGGAATTCCAGACACTGCCTGCACTGGGTATCTCGTAAAAGGATAGAAAGTCTTTTTGCTTCTTTTTCTTCAGAAAAAGAAGAATCTTACTTGCCGAACCTGTCCTTCCAACTCGGCACTCCCGGCGGGTAAGGCAGCGCCGTGGCTTCGTAGACTCCGCGGGCGATGGCGCGGGCGAAGACCAGGGTGGCGGCGTGGCCGATCAGGGTGAGGTCCATCGGGTCGGCCAGGGGGATGGTTCCGGTGCTGGCTGCGAAGACGGTGTCGCCGTCGCCGGGGGCGTGGGCGGGGAGGATGGCGCGGGCAAGGCCGTCGTTTGCCATGATGGCGAGGCGTTTGCATTCGGCCTTGGTGAGGATGGCGTCGGTGGCGATCAGGCCGATGGTGGTGGCGGTGGCGGGCGGGGGGAGGCCTTTGAGGCGGGGGCGGAGGTCGAAGGTGGCGGGGAGGCCGAGGCCGCCGAATTCCTGGCCGATCTCGTAGGGGGCGGCCCAGAAGTGGGGGGTGTCGCCGATGGTGGCGGTGCCGACGGAATTGACGGCGACGATGGCGGCGACGGTGGTGCCCTGGGGCAGTTTCATGCTGGCGGAGCCGATGCCGCCCTTTACCGTCGAGGTGGTGGCGCCGGTGCCGGCGCCGACGGTGCCGAGTTCGAAGGCACCGTGGGTGGCGGCAGTTGCTGCCTGCCAGCCGAGCTCGCGGTAGGGGGAGAAGCGTCCCCAGTTCTTGTTGCCGCCGTTCAGGAGGTCGAACAGGATCGCCTGGGGGACGATGGGGATGAGGGCGTCGCGCAGGCGTTGGCCGCGGTTGTTTTCGCGCAGCCAGGCCTGGACGCCGCCGGCGGCATCGAGGCCGTAGATGGAGCCGCCGGATAGGACGAAGGCGTTGACCTTCTGCTGGGTCATCTCGGGTTCGAGGAGTGCGGTGTCGCGGCTGCCGGGGGCGCCGCCGAGGATGATGGCGGACGCCGTGGCGGCTTCGTCGAAGATGATGGCGGTGGCGCCGGTGCCGGTTTCGATGTCGGTGGCGTGGCCGACGGCGATGCCGGGGATGTCGGTGAGGAGGTTTCGCATTTGGGGAGGGTAGGTCGGCTGGGGCGGGGTTGGCCAGGGGGCGGTAAATGTTTTGAGATCGTAACAAATAGGGCGTGTAGGGGCGACCGACCGGGGCGGGGTTTTTGCGGCGGATTCGGGGTGTGGCGGGTCGCGGGCGGGGCGGGGGCGGCGTGGGGGGGCGGTGCGGGTGGCGGCGGCACCTTGGGCGGCGTGCCAC
Organism: Rhodospirillales bacterium; assembly: GCA_031424895.1. Classification (GTDB taxonomy): domain Bacteria; phylum Pseudomonadota; class Alphaproteobacteria; order Acetobacterales; family Acetobacteraceae; genus CAMDGX01. The sequence goes on along the minus strand of JANPIH010000117.1, from coordinate 4,684 downwards.
CAGATGTGGCGGCGCGGGGTGCGCGCGTGTGCTTCCGCGGTGGGTTTGGGGGCGCGGGCGCGGGTTTGGCGCGGGCGGCGGGATTTCGGCGCGTGGGGGCGCTGCGTGCGGTGGCGGGGGGTGATGGGGGCGATGGGGGGGAGGAGGCCCTGGGCCCAGAGCTGGATCATGTTTTCCAGGCGGCCGAAGATGCGGGCGAGGCAGGCAAGGATCATGGCGTGCAGGGCATCGGGCAGCCAGCAGGGCGCTTCGGTCGCAAGGGTGGCGACGCGCAATGCGGCGGCCCTTTCGGCCAAGGTGGGGTGAGGTGCTGACATGCAGATTATATATCTAACTCTTCGGCGGATGGCAAGGATTTTTTTCAGATGCCGGGGTGGGGGCGATCGCCCTGGAGGTGATGGGGGGAGGCGCGAAGCTGGGGGCGTTTTGTGCAGTGTTTCTCGGCATTCTGCCGGCGGGCCTAAGTGAATGACGCTGGGCGCGCGGCCTACCCCTCACCCAACCCTCTCGCCAAAGGGGAGAGGGCTTTGTTTACAGTGTATATTGCGATTGGTCACAATCGGAAATACTGGCAATGAATAAAGTTTTTTTGCTTCTTTTTGTTCACAAAAAGAAGATTCTTTCTTTCCTCTACGCGAATGCGAGCATGACGACGCCGGCGCAGATAAGGGTCATGGCGGCGATGTGTTGGAGGGTGAGGGATTCGCCGAAGCCGTAGTGGCCGATGAGCATGGCGGCGACGTAGGAGACGGCGGTGAAGGGCAGGGCGACGGACATGGGGATGCGGCGCAGGGCGACGATGTAGAGGATTGCCGCGGCACCGTAGAGGCCGAGGCCGACGATGGTGCGCCAGTCGAGCAGCTGGGCGATGAAGTCCGCCGCGCCGGCGCCGGCCTTGAGCAGGGTTTGGCCGGCCATGGAGGTGACGATCGCGGCGGCGAGGACGGCCCAATACATTAGGTCAGGCTGCTTCGTCGCGGCTGCTGGTGATGGGCGGGGCGGGGATGGCGGGGACGGGCATGGCGCGGGTGGGGCGGCTACGCTGGATCATCCGCACGGTGCCTTGGGGCTTGCCGTTGGCCGAGAGGAAGGTGCGGCCAATGTATTCGCCCATGACGCCGAGGATCATCGACTGCACGCCGGAGAGCAGGAGGATGACGGTCATGGTGGAGGCCCAGCCGGAGGGGGTTTCGTGGTTGAACAGGGCCTCGAAGATGGTGAACGCGGCGCCGGCGATGCCGAGGGTGGCCATGGCGATGCCGGCCAGGATGGCGACGCGCAGCGGGGCGAGGGAGAAGGAGGTGGCGAGGTTGAGCCAGAGGCGGACGAGGCGCTTGACGGTGTAGTTGCTGCGGCCTTCGGCGCGGGGAAGGTGGCGGACCTCGATGCTGTCGATGCGCTGGGTGACCTCCATGACGAGGCCGTCGATGTAGGGGTAGGGGCCGCGGTAGCGGGCGACGCTGCGCACGACCAGCGCCGACATGCACCGGAAGGAGGAGAGGTAGAGGCCTTTCGGCTTGTCGAGCAGCCAGTCGGCGACCTTGTTGGCGAACTGGCTGCCGATGTTGCGCCAGGCGGCGTGTTTTTTGCTGGCGTAGCGGGTGTAGACGACGTCCCAGTTGCCGAGGCGGGCGTGGTCGTAGAGTTTCGTCACCTCCTCGGGCGGGTTCTGCAGGTCGTCGTCCATGGTGATGACGAACTGGCCGCGGGCGTGGCGCAGGCCGGTCATGACCGCGTTGTGCTCGCCGTAGTTGCGGGCGTGCTCGATGTAGACGACGGGGAGTTTCTGGTCGGTGCCGTGGATGGTGGGCGGGGCGTCGGCGATGGCGCGGCAGATTTCGCCGGAATTGTCGGGGCTGCCGTCGTTGACGAGGATGACTTCCATGCCGCCTTCGGGGCGCAGGGCGGCCAGTGCCTCCACCAGCATGCCGACGGTGGCGGCACCGCGGTAGACGGGGACGACGATGGAGAGGCCGAGGGAGAGGCCGATTGGGGGGGCGGACAGCAGGGCCATGTGGCCGGCGGCGGCGGTGAGGGCGGATTTGGGGACGTAGCGCATCCTGGGTTTGTCCTCGTGGGTCGTCATGCGGGCGGGGCGGTCATGCGGGGACCTCCGGCTTGCGCGCGGTGGCCAGGACCGAGCCGCCGGCTGGCAGCTTGAGGCCCAGGCGCCGCTCCAGCGCCGTCAGCGCATGGAATGTGGCATCGATCAGGGGCGGAAACGCGGCGACGTCGGACACCATTTTGCCGCCTTTGCCGCCGGCGGGGTGGGTTTCGCCGCCTTTGTCGCGCGCGAGGACCTTGCGCTGGAGGATCATCAGCGGCAGCAGAAGGCTGTTCCAGTAGCGCGCGTGGACCTGGGTGAAGCCGGCGGCGGCGAGGTCCTGGGCGAGGGCGGGGGCGGTGGTGCGGCGGGCGGTGTGGACCTGGCGGTCATGGGCACTCATGAGCCACTGGTAGGAGGGCAGGTTTAGGACAAGGAGGCCGCCGGGGGCCAGGACGCGGCGGAGTTCGGCGAGGGCGAGGGCCGGGGTGACGGCCGTGTGGCAGAGGACGTCGGCGCTGACGACGGCCTGGAAGCTGGCATCGGCGAAGGGCAGGGCGTTGATGCTGCCGCGGGCGATGTAGGCGCCGGACTTGGCGGCGGCGCGGGGGGCGGCGATTGCTTCGTATTCCAGGCCGTAGAGCTCGAGGGTGGGGCGGGCTTGCAGGCGGGCGAGCAGGCCGCCGGTGCCGCAGCCGGCATCGAGCACGCGGCCGTGGACGCTGGCGAGGGCGTCGGTGATGCGGGCGTGCAGGGCGCGGTACCACCACATCCCGTCCTCGGCGGCGTCCATGAGCGTGTATTCGGCGGGCTCCATGCTGGTTTTCTGGCACAGATCGGGGCCGGCGCGCAGAGCAAAATGACGTGGCCTTGTTCGTGCCGCGACGGTCGGGGAGAATGGGGGAATATGTCCGCCGTTTCCCCGCTTCCCCTGGCTGCCGGTCCGCGTGCCGCCTTGGCGGGCGTGTGGGCGGCGTTGCTGCGGGCGTGGCCGGCGCTGGTGCCGGCGCTGCTGTTCGTGCCGATGCTGCTGGCGCCGCCGGTGAACCACGACGTGGCGGCGGTGTTGAGCTTTTCCGAGCGGTGGCTGGCGGGCGAGCGGCTGTATGTGGACCTGATCGACGTGAACCCGCCGCTGGTGTTCGTGCTGAACCTGGTGCCGGCGGCGCTGTCGCGGGCGACAGGGATGGACGGGGTGGTGGCGTTGCAGCTGTGCCTGCTGGCGCTGTGCCTGGGGGTTTGGGTGTTGTCGCTGGCGGTGCGCGACCGGGCGCGCGAGGGGGCGGTGGAGCGGGCGGTGCTGGATGTGCTGCCCGGGCTGGTGGCGTTCGGTGCGGGGTATGATTTCGGGCAGCGGGAGACGCTGATGGCGGCGCTGGCGGTGCCGTACCTGCTGGTGGCGGCGCGCAGGATGGCGGGGGGGAGGATGGAGGGGGCGAGCGCGCGGCTGGGGGTTCTGGCGGGAGTGGTGGCGGCGGTGGGGTTCGCGATGAAGCCGCATTTCCTGGCGGTTCCGGCACTGGTGGAGGCGACGGTGCTGGTGGCCCGGTGGCGGGTGGGGCGGTGGCGGGCGGGCGGCATGAAGGCGGCGCTGCGCGATCCGGTGCCGTGGGGGATGGCGGGGGTTTGGGCGCTGTATGCGGTGTCGCTGCCGGTGTTGTTTCCCGATTATCTCGGCAGCGTGGTGCCGCTGGTGATGGACTACTACCTGGACAATGGCGGGCAGACGCCGTGGGGATTGCTGGCGATTCCGCGGATGGGGACGGTGGTGGCGCTGCTGGCGGTGCTGGTGGTGCTGGCGTGGCGGGGCGGGGGGGCGCTGCCGCGGGTGCTGTCGCTGGCGGGGGTGGGGGCGCTGGCGTCGGCGTTGGCGCAGCACAAGGGGTGGTCGTACCACATCATGCCGATCGAGCTGTTCGGCTGTGGGCTCGGCGTTGTGCTGGCGGCGCGGTGGCTGGATGGGCTGGGGGCGGGGATGTGCCGGGTGGCGGCGGTGCGGGTGGCGTCGGGGCTGTCGGCGTTCTTCGCGCTGTATCTGGTGGCCGAGGGGGAAGCGCCGTGGAACCAGATCGGCTGGCGGCAGTCCGATGGCTATGCGCTGACGCGGATGTTGCAGGAGCATGCGGCGGGGGAGCGGGTGCTGGTGCTGTCGCCGGGGATCGCGCCGATCTATCCGGCGGTGAACTATGCCGAGGCGCGGATGACGCTGCGGACGATGAACATCTGGCTGCTGGAGGGGGCATACCATGAATGCCCGGCGAACGGGCGGCGGTATCGCGAGGCGTGGGAGATGGGGCGGCCGGAGTTCTTCGTGTATCGCAGCGTGGCGGAGGATTTCGCGCGGGCGCCGCCGGCGGTGGTGGTGATCGACAGCGTGTCGGCGATTCCGGATTGCGGCGGGCAGGCGTTCAGCCTGGAGGCGTTTTTCGCGCGGCATCCGCTGTTTGCGGAGGTGTGGTCGCACTACGTGGAGGTGGGGCGGCACGGGCGCTATGCGGTGTATGGGCGGCGGGATTGAGCGGGTGCGAGAAAGTCAGGAATAGGCAAGGCCAGGGCTTTGCCCTGGACCCACCAAAGGCCGAGGGCCTTTGGAAACCCAATCATTAAAACAAGTTGGAGGTCCAGGGGCTCGGCCCCATA
>JANPIH010000116.1:0-4220 GCA_031424895.1 Rhodospirillales bacterium | reverse complement strand
GAGCGACAGGCGAAGGAGCAGGCTTATCCGATCGTGCTGGTGCGCGACGAGGACGAGAAGGCGGATGCGTATGCGGCGATGACGGTGGCAATTGCATGCTCAGGCACGGTGACGACTGAGCTGGCGGCGCAGGGCGCGGCTGTGGTGACGGGATATCGGCTGGGATGGATCACCTGGGCGCTGCTGCGCGGCTTCCTGTTCAAGTCGAAGTATTCGGCGCTGGTGAATGTGGCGGCGGATGCCGAGGTGATCCCGGAGTTCATCCAGACGCGGTTTCGCGCCGATCTGATTGCGGAGGCGGCAATCGCCCGGCTGACGAAGCCGGACGCGCTGCGGGCGCAGCAGGATGCGCAGGCGAAGGCGATTGTCGTGATGAAGGGAACGGGGCGGCCGGCGGCCGAGATCGCGGCGGAGACGATACTGCGGCTGTCCTGAGTGCCGAACAAACAAAAAGGGCGGCTCTTGCGAGCCGCCCTTTCGGTTGTTGTTGTGCCGTGACGACTAGCGCGCCGACAGCGGGACGTAGTTGCGTTGCGGCGCGCCGGTGTAGATCTGGCGGGGGCGGCCGATGCGTTGTGTGTTGTCGGTGGTCATCTCTTCCCACTGGGCGATCCAGCCCACGGTGCGGGCGAGGGCGAACAGCACGGTGAACATCGTCACCGGGAAGCCCATCGCCTTCAGCGTGATGCCGGAATAGAAATCGACGTTCGGGTAGAGCTTCTTCTCGATGAAGTATTCGTCCGACAGGGCGATGCGTTCCAGCTCCATGGCGACTTCAAGAAGCGGATCGTTGATGCCGACTTCCTTGAGCACTTCGCGGCAGGTCTTCTGCATCACCGTCGCGCGCGGATCGTAGTTCTTGTAGACGCGGTGGCCGAAGCCCATGAGGCGGACGCCGTCGACCTTGTTCTTCACCTTGTCGACATGCTTCTTCACGTTCTCGACCGTGCCGATCTCCTGCAGCATGTTGAGTGCCGCTTCGTTGGCGCCGCCGTGGGCCGGGCCCCAGAGGCAGGCGATGCCGGCCGCGATGCACGCGAACGGGTTGGCGCCTGACGAACCGGCGAGGCGCACGGTCGACGTCGAGGCGTTCTGCTCGTGGTCGGCGTGCAGGATGAAGATGCGGTCCATCGCGCGCGCGAGCACCGGGTTGATCTCGTAGTCCTCGGCAGGAACGGCGAAGCACATGCGCAGGAAGTTCGAGGCGTAGTCGTATTCGTTGCGCGGGCTTACGAAGGGCTGGCCGGAAGAATACTTGAAGGCGCGCGCGGCGATCGTCGGCATTTTTGCGATCATGCGGTGCTGGGCGACCTTGCGCTGCACCGGGTCATCTACGTTCGTGGAGTCGTGATAGAAGGCGGAGAGCGCGCCGACGGCACCGCACATGATGGCCATCGGGTGCGCGTCGCGGCGGAAGCCTTCGAAGAAGCGATCAAACTGTGCGTGCAGCATGGTGTGCCGCGTGATCGTGCGGACGAAGTCCGAGCCCTCGGTGGCGTTGGGCAGCTCGCCATGGAGCAGCAGGTAGCAGACTTCGAGGAAGTTCGATTTCTCGGCCAGCTGGTCGATCGGATAGCCGCGGTGGAGCAGGATGCCGGCGTCGCCGTCGATGTAGGTGATCTGGCTTTCGCAGCTGGCGGTCGAGGTGAAGCCCGGGTCCAGCGTGAACATGCCGGTCTGGGCGTGGAGCTTGCCGATATCGATGACATCTGGGCCGATCGAGCCGCTGTAGACCGGCATTTCGACGGTTTTCCCGTTGGCGGTAATGCTCGCCTTGCCCTTGGGGGTTACCTTGTTCTCCATCGGCCGTTTCTCCTCAAAATCCAGCGGCGAGCGCGAGCTTTACGCTCCGGCATCCGCATGATCCTCGATACGTGCGAAAGCTTCATTACGGCCTAGCAAGGCCAGCACAAGTGCAATATCGGGCGCGGGCGCCCCTCCGGTAAGAACCGCACGCAAAACAGGGCCTATTTTTCCAAGGCTGATGCCGTTCTGGCCGCAGAAATGGGCAAGTTGTTCCTTGATCGCGGGTTCTGACCATTCCGTGAGCCCCTCCAGCTGGGGCAGCAGGGCGGCCAAGCGGGCCTTTGCTTCCGGGTTCACCTGGTCAGCAGCTTTGCCGGTCGGGGTGATAGGGCGGAGGTCGGTCAGGAAGCGGGCCTGCTCGCCGAGCTGGACCAGGTTGGCGGCGCGGGTCTTGAGGTGGGGCATGGCGGCGCGGATGCGCGGCTGCGTGGCTTCCGGCAGGGCCCGGGCCTCGGGGCGCTGTATCCAGAGGTCGAAGAGGCGCTGGTCGTCCGCGAGCGCCATGTAGTGCTTGTTGACCGAGTCCAGCTTTGCGAAGTCGAGCCGGGCCGGGGCCTTGTTAAGGCCGTCGAGGCCGAACCACGCAATCGCCTGTTCGTCGGAGATGATCTCGTCGTCGCCATGAGACCAGCCGAGGCGGAGGAGGTAATTGCGCATGGCCTCGGGCAGGTAGCCGAGCGTGTCGCGGTATTCGTCGACGGCGGTGGCGCCGTGGCGCTTGGAGAGCTTCTTGCCGTCCGGCCCGTGGATCAGCGGGATGTGGCTGTAGTCCGGCTGGGGCCAGCCCATGCCGTGATAGATCGGCAGCTGGCGGAAGGTGTTGAGGAAGTGGTCGTCCCCGCGGATAACGTGGGTGACGCCCATGTCGTGATCATCAACGACGACGGCGAGCATGTAGGTGGGCGTGCCGTCGGAGCGGAGCAGGATCAGGTCGTCGATGTCGGCGTAGGCGCGCGAGACTGTGCCCTGCACGTGATCGGCGACGGTGAGGTCGCCAAGGTCGGGCATGCGGAGGCGCACGACCGTTGGCGCGCCGGCTGGGAGGGGACGCGTGGGATCGCGCCATGGGGAGCGGAACGGGCTCAGGAGGGCGGCCATGCGTGCAGCGTCTGCGTCTGACAGGCTGCCTTCGGCGGCTTTCTTCTTTTGCAGTTGTTCGGCTTCGTCGCGGCGGGCCTGCAGCTCTTCCGCCGTGACGGGGCAGTGATAGGCGGCGCCGCGCTTGACCAGCTCGAGCGCGATCTCGGCGTGGCGGTCGGCACGCGTGGATTGCAGCAGCGGCGGTTCGTCGCCGCCGAGGCCGAGCCAGTTGAGGCCGTCGAGGATGGCGTCGACGGCGGCGAGAGTGGAGCGCTCCTTGTCGGTGTCCTCGATCCTCAGCAGGAACTTGCCGCCCTTGGCGCGCGCGTATAGCCAAGAAAACAGGGCAGTCCGCGCGCCTCCGATATGGAGGTAGCCGGTGGGCGAGGGGGCGAAGCGGGTGACGACCGTCATCGGGTTCCAGCACATGCGTAGCACGCGCATCCGAAGGCCGGAGCGCGCGCTCTGAAGACCACATCAGCTCCTTCACTGGCAAGCCTTCGCGATGAGGCTGAACGCCCCGGCGTGGTGAGGGGTGCGCGCCGGTTTCTGGCGGGCGCGGTGAATGACCAGGCGCTGCGGTGGCCGTTGCTGCTGCCACTGGCGCTGGCGCTTGGGGCGGCAGCGTACATGACGGCGCCGGATGAGCCGGCGCGGTGGGTGCTGGGACTGGTGCCGGGGCGGGCTGTCGGATGTCGCGCGATATTGTCGCCGCCGCCGCGGCCGGTTGTGCCGGGGGATTATGAGTTTCACCGCGATGCGTGGTTCCAGCAGCTGGGCGGCGTCGGGTTTGCGATCGGCGCGTGTGAGCCATTGCCAACGCGACCGCCTTCGGGTGTGGCTGATGCGGTGATCCACTGGCTGGGAGCGGTGCGGCGGGCACTGGCGGAGCATGTGAATGCTGCAGCGGGGCCGAGCGGCGGGGGCATGGCGGCAGCGATGGTGTCGGGCGACCGGAGTTTCGTGACTCCGGCGGATGCCGAGGCGTTGCGGCTGTCGGGGCTGGCGCACCTGCTGTCCATCTCGGGCGTACACATGGTGCTGGTCGGCGGGGTGGTGTTCTTCTTCGTGCGGATGGGGTGGCCGCTGATCGAGCCGCTGGCGCTGCGCGTGCCGAGCGTACGGGCGGCGGCGTTTGCGGCCATCGTGGCGCGCACGCTCTACTTCTTCATCTCAGGCATGGAGGTGGCGACGCAGCGGACCTACATTATCGCGCTGATCGGGTTCGGGGCGAAACTGTTCGACCGGCCTGCAATCTCGTTGCGGTCGCTGGCGATTGCCTCGGCGGCGGTTGTGCTGCTGCAGCCGGAGGCTGTGGTCACGCCGGGATTCCA
>JANPIH010000115.1:0-33533 GCA_031424895.1 Rhodospirillales bacterium | reverse complement strand
GAAGACGGACTTGGACGTATCGATGGCAACGCGTGTAATCTCGGTCATGGACGGCTCCTGGTTCTGCAGCAACGGCGAACTGTGGCACTTGATGCCGTGGGGCCGTCCACCCCAACGGATAAGCGAAGCGCCATCCGACTCCCCACCGCAAACAGCAAAGCCCAGGGCTCCGCCCGTGCGACGCGCCGTCGCGTCACGTCACCCGCTGGGGCCTGAGGCCCCATACCCCCATCCCTTGCAAGAACTACGCCAATGCCTTATACCATCCGACCAAGCGACTGACCCATGAAGAGAGAAAAGGCCAGGGCTTTGCCCTGGACCCACCAAGGGCCGGCGGCCCTTGGAACCCCATTCATTTTCAATGAGTTGAGGTCCAGGGGCTCGGCCCCTGGCGGGTCTGGGCAGAGCCCAGGTTTAGCTTCGGTATAGGTCGATCATTCGGCCGATTGGTATTACATGATTGCCAGTGGAAATCGAGTTCGACCCCGCCAAGGATGAACGCAACCCCCGCGATCGCGGCCTCCCGCTCATCCTCGCGGTCGAAGTTCTCGCCAACCTTGTTATCGAATACCAAGACACCCGGCAGGACTATGGCGAACACCGCATGATCGCCTTTGGCCTTATCGGTCGCCGCCTGCACTGCCTGGTCTACACAACACGCAGCAACACCCTGCGCCCCATTTCCCTGCGTAAGGCCAACCGGAAGGAGATCGACCGATGGCAACCAAACCCACCGTGATGGTCCGTGTCACCCCAGAAATGATCGCCAAGGCCATGGCCGAAACCAACTGGGCCGCCATCGACGCCATGACCGACCGAGACATCGCCGCCCAGATCGCCGCCGACCCCGACGTCGCCCCCATCCTCACCGACGAGGAATGGGAAGCCGCCCGCATCCAAACCATCCGTCGCCGCCTCAACCTCACCCAGGCCGCCTTCGCCCGCCACCTCCGCATCCCCCTGGCCACCCTGCGCGACTGGGAACAAGCCCGCCGCCAACCCGACGCCCCCGCCCGAGCCCTCCTGCGCATCGTCGAACGCGAACCCGAAGCCGCCCTCCGCGCCCTCGCCAAGTAGCCGCCTGGAAGCAAGCCAAGGCCCCGCCCCCGACCCGCCAAGCGCCGTCGCCCCTGGACCCCAACCCCAAATCACCACCCCGCCAACCCCGCCAACCCCACCAACCCCGCCAACCCAGCCAACCCAGCCAACCCCGTCACTGCGAGCCCTTGCGAAGCAATCCACGCTTCCTTCCTCGCCACCCCAACCATCCCAACCCCGTCAAGGCGAGGCCCTACCCTCGACCCGCCAAGGGCCGCCGCCCATGGCCCCCAACCCCAAATCACAACCCCGCCAACCCCGCCAACCCCGTCATTGCGAGCCCTCGCGAAGCAATCCACGCTTCCTTCCTCGCCACCCCACCCAAGCCCCCGCCCCGACGCCCCAACCACCCCAACCACCCCAAACCAAGCAAGCGCAGGGCGCCGCCCTACACCCGCTGGGGCCTTAGGCCCCAGACCCCCATCCATTGATGCACGAAACAGCACCGCCATTGCGCCACATCCCCGCCCTCGCCCAACCTCCCCGCGCAACAACCCCACACCCGCCATGCCCCGCGCGCCGCAAAATCATCCAGGCGTCATGATCTCCAGGACCTTCAAGAACCTCGCGCCCTCGCGAAATAGCAAAACCCAACTCGCCCGCGATGCCCGCAGCAGCGGCCCACCCCCGTCGCGGTCCTGACTATCGGCTGCAGGGCCCTGCAGCTTGAACGCTCGGCCATCAGTGTCCACCATGGCGTGGCGCTTGCGGCCCTTGATCTTCTTTCCCGCGTCATAGCCCCGGATGCCGCCACTCTCGGTCGTCCTGAAGCTCTGGCTGTCGATCACGGCAGCCGTCGGGCTTGCCTCGCGGCCAACACGTTCGCGGTCGAGCATGACCACGTGATGGTTGATCCGCTTTCAGGTGCCATCGTCGCTGAGCCGGGCAAAACAGCAATACGCCGTGGACCCCGGCGGGAAGTCCTTTGGCAGCAGACTTCACGCAATGCCGCCGCGCAGCACGTAGAAGATGGCATTGTCGATATCCCGCATCTCCCACTTGCGCGGACAGGCGTAGCCCCTCGGCGGTGGAAGAAACGGCGAAAGGATCAACCACTCGGCGTCGGTCACGTCACTTCCCTAACGTAGACCCACGCGACTATGCTGCCTGCGGGTAGTCGGTGTTCACACGACGTCTGCGGCAAGGATTCGAACACTTGTTCGGAATCACATCTGGCCGGGCCATCCAGCCCTTCTCGCCAGACGTTCCACCTTGATTCCGAAATAGCCTCTGGCAGCTTCCTGGACGACTACAAGCCGTCACTGAACCAAATCAATCAATCAGCGACGCACATAGCCGACAGCATTGCACTGGCGGCGGCTATATCAGCGTCGCGAGGACCTTCGTAGCCGTCCGTCATTCCACCTTTCGCTGGGGAGAGGCGTAATACTTCAATGCGCGGAACGCCAGGCTGTGCACCGGCGTCGGAATTCCCAACTCCTGACCGAGATAATGCAGATCGCCTGAGATTGTCTCGATCTCGATCGGCTTGCCCGCTTCGAGGTCATTGCACATTGAGGTTTTCCAGTTGGGGTCAACCGTCTGTGCGAATGCGACCATCTTCGTTGGGAGATCCTGGTCGATCTCAACGCCTCGCGCCTTCGCCACCGCCATGACCTCCCGCATCGCGTCGGTCACGAGATCCCTGAGTTCAGGCACCGTGGCGCAAGTTCGCACCGGCAAGCGGGTCAGGCAGGTAATGGCGGAAATTGACGCCATGGCTACCAGCTTCGACCAGACAACGCTGTGGATCGAGTCGCTCAAGTCCACCTTCAAGGCCGCCGCGCGTGCCGCTGCCTGGAATGCCAAGGCCCTCGACGAAATTGTCCCGTCCCATTCACCGATTGTGAATTGGTCTCCGGAGCCGACATGGCGAATAACACCTGGCCCTTCGACAGTACCAGAAATCATCGTCGCGCCCGGAAGCACTGCACTCTCGCCGTACCGCTTGGCCAGTGCGCTGATGCCACTGACACCATTCTGAAGGCTGATGATTCCAGTGCGAGGTCCAACGAGAGGACGAATGGTGTCCGCCGCACTCTCGGTATCTGGCCCCTTAACCGTGAACAGCACGATGTCAGCAGGTGCCCCGCTAGTAGGATCATCGGTGGCATTGACGGTGGCAAGAGACAGGTCACCGAGGGAGCTAATGACCTTCAGGCCAGTCGTCTTCAGCGCCTGGAGATGCGCGCCTCGGGCTATGAACAAGACATCCGCGCCAGAGGCAGCCAGACGTCCGCCGATAATCCCACCGAGGCTTCCAGAGCCCATGATTGCAACCCGGATTGATTGTCTCCCTGACTGCAGGTCCCTTATGACCCACGACCCGCTGCGCGACATTCGGACCGCAATCGGTTATTTTTTGCGATTAATACGGTAGCAACCTGTTGTGCCGTAATTCAAGGTGTGAATCGGCACCGTTAGCACGCCGCTGAAAACCAGTAGCGGTTTGGCGCCAGATTGTGATTCCCCTGTCCCATCTGAGTTGGAGGGACAATGCCGGGGAACGAAGCGGTGGCTGGATCGCTATTCAGCTACGTTGACATCGAGAAGCTGGTTCGCGCGGATCACCCTCTGAGGATGATCCGAGAGATTGTGAATGCCACCCTGAAGGCGATGTCACCCGAGTTCGACGCGCTGTATTCGCCGGTTGGCCGGGAATCGATCCCGCCCGAGCGGCTGTTGTGGGCACCCACGTCGCCCCCCTCACCGCCCTCCAATCCCTCGACCTCTCTTACACCAAGGTCACCGACCTCACCCCCCTCGCCGCCCTCCTCAACCTCCGTCACCTCGACCTCACCGGCCTCCAAGCAGGCATCGAATCCGCCCTCCCCCGCCGCGCCGAGATCGAGATCATCCGCCGCTGACCCGCCCCGCCCGCCGCTTCCCAGGGCAACAAATCGAACGCCGCATCCCCCCGCCCTCTGCCGCCGTCACCCGAAAAAATTCATCCCAGCCAATGAAAAAAATCCTTGCACCCCCCGCCTTAGTCATATATTCTACACCCAATGAAATCACCAATCACACTCCTCACCAACATCTTCCGGGATCTCCACGCCGCCATCGCGCCCCTGATCGGGCGCGATCTCCCTCGCGCGCCCATTTTACCCCTCCTGCAGGCCTACCTCCTGCGCACCATCGAGCGCCTCGCCGCCCTCCACGCGCGCTGGCAATCCAACACCCTGCCCCGCCCCCGCCCCGCCCGCGTGCGCCCCGCCCGCCCCCACCAGGCCGTGCGCCCCCGCCTGCCCACCACCCCCGCCTGGATCGTCCACGCCGTCGGCTTCCACGCCGCCAACCACGCCAGCCAGCTCACCTACCTCCTCGCCACCCCCGACCTCGCCGCGTTCCTCGCCGCCACTCCGCAAGCCGGCCGCCTCCTGCGCCCGATCGCCCGCATGCTCGGAACCCAACTCCCCCCCGCCCTCACCCTGCCGTCGCCACCCCCACGGCCCCGCCGGCCCAGGCCCCGCCCGCCCCAACCCGCCCCGGCGCCCGAACCCCGCCACGGCAAATACACCCCCGCCGAAATCCGCCGCTATCGCCCCGGCCCCATGCCCGCGCTCGCCCTGCGCGCACGCGGCAGCCCCCCGCGAAAGGCCGCCGACTGACCCACCCCAACCACGCCTATTTCGTTACGAAGCTAAATAGTTACGGCGCCCGCCGCCGATCCAGCCACGCCTGCGCCGCCGGAAACCGCGTCCACCCCGGCACCTGCGCGGCAATGTTCACCTCCCGCCATTTCGGATGCCGCGGCGCCCGCCGGAATGCTTCGAACCGGTCGAAAAACGTCTCCACGAACGCCGCCACCTTCTTGTGCCGCTCATGCCCCGCCGGCCAGGCATAAACCGCCATCACCGCCCCCACCGCCACCGTCTCCACCTCGCTCCCGTCCGCCACCAGCCCCGGATACGCCGCCGCCCCCAGCGTCGCCGGCAGATAGGTCTCCAACAGCGCCGGCGTCATCGCCACCGGCAGGAAATGCAGCCCCGCCCCCCCCAGCCCCGCGAACAGCCGCGCCGGCTTGCCCGCCACATAAACCATCGCCGAAATCTCGCCCGCCTTCAGCTTCTCCAGCGCCGTCGCCTGGTCGTCATGCACCGCCTCCACCCCCACCCCCAGCAGCCCGAACAGCAACCCCGCCGTCATCGCCGTCCCGCTCCCCCGCACATCCACGTTCACCCGCTTCCCCGCCAGCGCCGCCAACCCGCCGATCTCCCGGCGCGCCAGCACATGCACCTCCTCGTCGTACAGCTTGGCGATGTACTGCACCGCCCCCGCAACCCCCGGCAACTCCCGGTCCCGCCGCGCAAACGCCAGCACGTCCGACTGCACGATCCCGATATCGATCCCGCGCAGGAACACGATGTCGCGCAAATTCTGCACCGACCCCCGCCCCAGCAGCGCCAGAACCCGCAGCCGGTCCCCATCGTCCAGCACCGCCGCAAGGTCGGCGGCAATCCGGATATACGTCCCGTCCACCCCGCCCGCGATCACCCCCACCGTCCCCGCATTGGCCCGCTGCACGGCGGCCGGCTCGGCCGGCACAGCCTGCCCCCAAGCCGGAACGGCCATCAGCACCCATGCAGCCATGAAAAGTCGAAACATGCGGCGTCCCCCTGTGCGATCCCGCCATTCTCCACAAGGTCGCGCCCGCCTGCGGCCAAATGCGCGTGAACGCTCACCGCCGCAGCAGCGCCGCCGCCGCTGCATCGCCCATCGTCGCCCCGCGCCGATACCATCGCGCCGCCTCCGCCGCATCGCCCTCGATGCCCCGCCCGCCGATCTCCGCCAGGAACCCAGGGTCATACGTCCGCCCCAGCGCCGTCGCCGCCGTTGCCTCCCCCGCCGCCACCGCCCGCCCGAACGCCAGCCGCGCCGCCGAGATGTCGCCCAGCTGCACCAGCTCCGCCCCCCGCCGCATCAACCCCGCCACCAGCACCGGATCAACCGGCACCGGCGCCACCTCCGCACTTGCCGGAGGCTCCACCACCCCGGCCTCCGTCAGCGCGGCAGCCACCAGCAAAGGTGCCCGCGGCACCGGGCGCCCCGCCACAACAGCCTCCACCGGCGGATCCACCCGCACCGGCGCCACGCCCCCCACCGGCGGAACTTCCTGCGGCACCACCACCCGCACAACCCGCGGCACCACCCCGCCAGGCGGCGGCGTATCGTCCCGAGCCTCCGCAACCCACCGCCGAGCCGTGCCGCCTCGGGGAGGTGCCTCGACAGGAACCTCGGCGAACACCGGCACCATCGGCACCCCCGCCATCGGCGCCTCCACCGGAACCATGTCGATTCCTTCCGGCACGCCCGCGTATGGCTCGGGCTGGGCCTCGATCGGCGGGATCACCGCGGCCACCTCCGCCACCGGCCGCGGCCGTACAAGCATGGAACCGGCCAGCAGCAGCCCCGCGATGGCCACGCCGCCACCCGCCATCGCGCCCCACGGTGCCCGACGCGGCAGCACTGGCTCGACGACCGCCGCGGGCACTGCGGCCGGAAGCTCGGGCACCACATCCGGCTCGTCGCCCGGCAACGCGATGCGCGCGCCCACCAGCCGCGTCCGCCCCTTCGGGTCGTCGGGGAAGACGTCCCAGAACGCCGGCCGGCCGGCAAACACCACCCGGCTGCGCCGCTTCTGCCCCCGCCCCAGCATCGCCAGCAGGCGGAAGAACTCGGCGGCATCGGGCTGCAGGTTCTGTGCGTCGTCCACCGCCACCACCACCCCGGCGCCGGTCCCGTCCAGCAGGTCCAGCAACTCCTCGACGGCCCCTTCCTCCATGCCCTCGATGTCCCGCCCCGCCACCTGCGCCAACAAGGCCCGAAGCGTCAGCCGCCCGCCCTCCGCCGCCGTGCCCTCCACGCGCAGCACCCGCACCCCCGCCCCCTCCAGCCGGAACGCGACCATGTCCAGCACCGCTGTCTTGCCGACCATCGCCGGGCCGGTCAGCGCCACCAGCCCGTCGCCGGCCGCCAGCGCCGCCAGCACCTCGCGCACGGCCGCCTCGCGCCGGTCG
Organism: Rhodospirillales bacterium; assembly: GCA_031424895.1. GTDB lineage: Bacteria > Pseudomonadota > Alphaproteobacteria > Acetobacterales > Acetobacteraceae > CAMDGX01. The sequence goes on along the minus strand of JANPIH010000115.1, from coordinate 26,415 downwards.
TCGAGTGCCGGGGCCATCTGGCTGCTCATCAGGGGGCGCCGCACAATGCCGTGAGCCACGGAATGATCAGGCCATTCCAGTGTACGCCTGGGCGTGCCACCGGGGTCGGGCGGTGCCATCGTGCCCGCAGAGCCAAGTCCATACCCCCTGTGTCGGCCGACAATCCATGCTAGGATCACGGAACTTCACGAATGCTCAAATCCTAGCACCCGCCCGGACCGACTTCCAGCGCGCAGCACCCCCCGATGGTGGACAAGGCCCTCGCCCACGGGGCACGCTGCCCCCGCATCCGGAGGTCCCGCCATGAAGTTTCCCGAAACCGGCCAGCCCGCCGAACGCATCGCGGCCTTGATGGACGAGATGAAGGCCCACGACGCGCGTTGGCGCGAGGGCCGCGTCCCCCTCTACGTCTTCGGCGCCACCCCCGGCGTGGCCGAGGTCGGCCGCGATGCCTTCATGGCCTTCTTCACCGAGAACGCGCTCGGCGCCAAGCGCGCCTTCGGCAGCCTCAAGCGCATGGAGGAGGAGGTGATCGCCATGGCGCTCGACCTCTTCCACGGCCCCGAGGGCGCCACCGGCAACATGACCTCCGGCGGCACCGAAAGCATCGTCATGGCAGTGAAGGCCTGCCGCGACTGGAACCGCGCTCGGCGGAACAACCCCACCCATCGCGGCAACCTAGTCCTGCCGCTGACCGCCCATCCCGCCTTCGACAAGGGCGCACAGATGATGGACCTCGAGATCCGCCGCGTCGCCATCAGGCCGGACCTGCGCGCCGACCCCGCCGCCATCGAAGCCGCCATCGACGCGGACACGATCATGATCGTCGGCAGCACGCCCTGCTTTCCCTATGGCGTGGTTGACCCCATTCCGGCCCTGTCCGACATTGCCCTGCGAAAAGACGTCTGGCTGCACGTCGATGCCTGCGTTGGCGGCTACTTCGCCCCCTTCGCCAAGGCCCTTGGCCGCCCCATCCCGGATTTCGACTTCATCAACCCCGGCGTGATGTCCCTCTCGGCGGACCTGCACAAGTTCGGCTTCTGCCCCAAGCCCGCCAGCACCGTGTTCTACCGCGACGCGCAGAAGCACGCCGCCCAGGCGCTGGACCTCGACGTCTGGCCGAACGGCCGCTTCGTCACCAACACCCTGGTCGGCACCCGACCGGGCGGCGGCGTCGCGGCGGCGTGGGCGGTGCTCACCTATCTCGGCCGCGCCGGCTACATGCAGATCGCCGAACGCATGCTGGCGATGCGCGACGCCTATGTCGCCGGCATCGAGGCGATCCCGGGCATGCAGGTGTTCGGCACGCCGGACCTCTCGATCCTGGCCTTCGGTGCGCCGGAAAAAGATGCGGATTCCATCGCCGCCGGCATGTCCGCGCGCAACTGGGTGCCAGGCATGGTCCGCACCCCGCCGGGCCTGCACATGATGATGTCCCTGCTGCACGAGGCAGCGCGGGAGGACTACCTGCGCGACCTCGCCGCCAGCGTGGCGCAGGCGGCGCCGGCCAAGGGGCGGGTGGCCTCGGCGGTGTACTGAACAACGAAGGGCCAGAAGCGTCGACCGGGCTCTCCGTCAGTTCACCGCACCGCCCGGTCCCGCCGGTCCCGCCGGTGACGTCGGACGGGGTGCGGGTGGTGGGGGCTGGGCGATGGAGCCGGTGACATTGTTGATCAGGTTCTCGATCACCCGGAACACGCCTTCCACCGAGAAGCCGATGAAGAAGGCGGCCGCCGCAAGCGAGAGTGTGAATCCGCCCAGGGTGACGTTTTCGCCGGAGGTCCAGATGACGCCCACCAGTCCGCCCAGCACGGCGGCCAGCGCGACGCGGGCCACCGCGTGGCGGCCGTCATGCGGTTCGAGGGTCCAGTTGGACAGCCTGTTGTCGATCCGGCGCAGCGCGTAGGCGCAGCCGCCGAGGCAGCCCAGCACCAGTGGCAGCAGGAAGCCGGCCACGACCGAGGAGATCGTGGTCACCGTCGTCTCGTGCGATCGCCAGGAGGCGAGCGAGACCTCCGGCGGCAGGTGGGCGGTCGGTTCCCCGCAGCTGTCCTGGCCGTCGGCGGGGCGGTTGCCAAGCACCCAGTCGGCCCCGCGACGGAGCATCTCGTAGGGCAGCGAAACCAATGAGAATATGCGGTTGCTGCGGCAGTTCCAGTCGGCCATACCGGCATAGACCAGGGCCAGGCGCACCTTGGAATCGTCGTTGCGGCGGCAGATGGCCGAGGCCTTCTGGGTAATCGGCTCGCGCCAGAGCACCGGGGTGAAGGCAGCACCTTCCCCGGGCGGGACGACCGGGGCGAAGGCGAGCCGTTCGGGCTGTCCGGCATTGCCGGGCAGGGCGAGAAAAAGCGGGCGGCCGCAGAGCGGGGCGGCATCCAGCAGTGGTTGCATCCGCTCGGCGGACCAGCCGGGCAGGCCCGCGCCGGGGTCGACGATCCATACGGCGGTGATCCCGACGCCGCCGCCGGGCGCGGTCTCCCGCCGCTGCAGAACAGCCTGGGCCACCGATTCGGTCAGCGAGAGAGTGGCCATGTCCTTCAGGATCTCCGCCTCCCCGATGCGCAGCTCCCTGAGCTGGATGAGCAGGCGGCGACCGGCATCCATATGCGCCAGCACCGCGACCGCGACCGCCAGCAGGATCAGGGCAAGCCAGGCCACGAACATCATATAGCGGCGGACGCTGTTGGCCTCGTGGCGGATGTCCGGCGGCGGCTCGCCGTCCTCGATGGCGATGCGCAGATAGGCCGAGGTGAGGCGGACGCTGCGCACATTGGCCGGTGCGGCCCGCCAGCCCAGCTCGTCGACGCAGGCTAGCAACTCGCGCAGGCGGTCCGAGGACGCGGCGACCTGGGCGGCGGGGGCGAAGAGCGTGCCGGTCGGCGCGGTGGGTCCGGGCGGGGAGGCCATCCTGTCGCCGCCCAGGAACCGGTCGGAGCGGCGGGCGATGAAGCGGAGCAGCAGCCGGCCGTCGCGCTGCATGGAGGCGACGTAGCCTTCCGCCTCAGGCCCGGGCGCGGCCAGGGCGGGCACCCCCGCGATTGCCAAGCGCGGCTCCTTGGCCGGACCGTTTTCGCCCACGGTCTGCCCGCTGCCGCTTGCATCCGTCATGGCACCCCCCATCGTCTAGGATTTCCGTGGCACTCCGACCTTGCGCGCCTACAACCATGGAGTGCAACACACGTTGCGGGCACAACACCGTGTGCCGGGGAACGGGCGATGCTGCCGGGACAGACGCGTGGCACGCCACCGGGCATTGACTCCGCGGCACCCGGGGGCCTACAACCCGCCTCCCGGTGCCCGGGCAACCGCTGGCGCCCTTTTGCCTATTGCGTTCGGACGGCCCTGCGGCCGCCAGTCAGGAAGTTGGACCATGTTCGCAGTCATCCGCACCGGCGGTAAGCAATATCGCGTGCAACCGGACCAAGTGCTGAAGGTCGAGAAACTGGACGCCGAGGCCGGCGGCACCATCACCTTCACCGACGTGCTGGCCGTTGGCGGCGAAGGCTCGCTGACCGTGGGTGCGCCCACGGTGGCCGGCGTCACGGTGACCGCAACCGTGATCGCGCAGGACCGGCTGGAGAAGATCATCATCTTCAAGAAGCGCCGCCGGCAGAACAGCCGCCGCAAGAACGGCCACCGCCAGCACGTGACAGTGTTGCGCGTGTCGGCCATCAACGCAGCCTAAGGATACCCCACCCATGGCACACAAGAAGGCAGGCGGCTCGTCGCGCAACGGCCGCGATACCGAAGGTCGGCGCCTCGGCCTGAAGAAGTCGGGCGGCCAGGCGGTCATCGCCGGCAACATAATCGTTCGCCAGCGCGGCACGAAGGTGAAGCCGGGCACCAACGTCGGCCTCGGCAAGGACCACACGCTGTTCGCGCTTGTCGCCGGCACGGTGAAGTTCCAGACCCGCGGTGACAACCGCGTGCATTGCTCGGTTGTGCCGGCCAACGACGACGCCCCGGCGGCGCCCGCTCCGGCTGCCATCGCCGCCGAATAACCACGCTTTCGCCGGTTCCAGTTGTGATGGGGGTCGGCACCAGCCGGCCCCCATTTCGTTTGAGCCCACCATGAAATTCCTAGACCAGGCGAAAATCTACTGCCGGTCCGGCGACGGGGGCGACGGCGTCGTCGCCTTCCGGCGTGAGCGCTTCATCGAATACGGCGGCCCCGATGGCGGCAATGGCGGGCGCGGCGGGCACATCGAGTTCGAGGCGGTGCAGAACCTGAACACGCTGATCGACTTCCGCTACACGCAGCATTTCCGCGCCAGGAAGGGCGGCAACGGGGCCGGGTCCGACCGCACCGGGGCGGGGGCCGAGGACGTGGTGATCAAGGTGCCGATCGGCACGCAGATCTTCGACGATGACCAGGAGACGATGCTCGCCGACCTCGATGAGCCGGGCAAGCGCATCACGCTGCTGCGCGGCGGCGATGGCGGGTTCGGCAATGCCAACTTCAAATCCTCCACCAACCGCGCGCCGCGAAGGGCCGACAAGGGCTGGCCGGGCGAGGAGCGCTGGGTGTGGCTGCGGCTGAAGCTGATCGCCGATATCGGGCTGGTCGGGTTGCCGAACGCCGGCAAGTCGACCTTCCTGTCGGTGGTCTCCGCCGCCAAGCCGAAGATCGCGGATTATCCGTTCACCACGCTGCACCCGCAGCTTGGCGTGGTGCGGCTGGACATGACGCGGGAGTTCGTCATCGCCGACATTCCCGGCTTGATCGAGGGCGCGCATGAAGGCGCCGGTCTGGGCGACCGCTTCCTCGGCCATGTCGAACGCTGTGCGGCGCTGCTGCACCTGGTCGATGGCGCCGCCGGCAACGTGGTCAAGCAGTGGCGCACGGTGCGCGAGGAGCTGGAGCAGTACGGCGGCGGGCTTGCGGACAAGCCCGAGATCATCGCGCTGAATAAGTGCGACTCGATGACCGCCAGGCAGATCAGCGACCGCCGCAAACAGCTGGCCCTGGCCTCGGGCGCGCCGGTCCATGTGATCTCCGGCATGGCGCGGCTTGGCGTGCCGGAGCTGCTGGAGGCATTGTGGAAGGTGATCGCGGAGGCGCGGAGGAAATGAGCCCGCTTCCGTCGCTTGCAACCGCGAAGCGGCTGGTGGTGAAGGTCGGCAGCGCGCTGGTGGTGGATTCGGCGCAGGCGACGCTGCGGACCGGCTGGCTGGCCGGGGTCGCGGCGGATATCGCCGCCCTGCGGGCGCGCGGGGTGGAGGTGATCGTGGTGTCCTCCGGCGCCGTGGCGCTGGCGCGGCGCACGCTGGGGTTGACGCGGCGGCGGCTGCGGCTGGAGGAAAAACAAGCGGCGGCCTCGGTCGGGCAGATCCGGCTGGCCGGCGCCTGGGCGGAGGTGCTGGCCGCACGCGGGCTGACGGCGGCACAACTGCTGCTGACACCGCATGACAGCGAGGACCGCCGGCGCTACCTCAACGCCCGCGCCACGCTGCGCACGCTGCTGGAACTGGGCTGCATCCCGGTGATCAACGAGAACGACACGGTGGCCACCGCCGAGCTGCGCTTCGGCGACAACGACCGGCTGGCCGCACGGGTGGCGGAGATGGTCGGCGCGGACCAGCTGGTGCTGCTGTCGGATATCGACGGGCTCTACACCGCCGACCCGCGCACCAATCCCGACGCAAGGCATCTGCCGGTGGTCGAGGCCGTCACGCCGGAGATCGAGGCGATGGGCGGCGAGCCGCCGCCGGGCTATTCCAGCGGCGGCATGCGGACCAAGCTGATCGCAGCACGGATCGCCACCGGCGCCGGCTGCGCAATGGCGATCTCGCTGGGCAATGTCGCGCATCCTCTCGCGGCGCTGGAGGCCGGCGCGCGCTGCACCTGGTTCCTGCCGGGCGGCGCCGACCATTCGGCGCGCAAGCGGTTCATCCTGGGCACGCTGCATCCGGCGGGCAGTTTCCGGCTGGACGACGGCGCGGTGCGGGCGCTGGCCACCGGGCGGTCGCTGCTGCCGGCCGGGGTGCGGGAGGTGGGCGGGGTGTTCGAGCGCGGCGACGTGGTCGAGGTTCTGGCGCCGGACGGTCGGGCGCTGGGGCGCGGGTTGTCGGCCTATGCCAGCGCCGACGCGGCGCGGATCATCGGCCGGCGCTCGGCGGAGATCGAGGACATCCTGGGCTGGCGCGGGCGCGACGAGCTGATCCACCGCGACGACCTCGTGCTGCGCGAGGGGTAGATGCAGGCCTGGTCTGGCAGCAGAGTAGCGACGGGAGAACGGCGATGAACGACGCAGCGAACCTGGCCGAGCACGCGACCGCGTGGATGCGCGAGGCGGCCGCGCGCGCCAAGGCGGCGTCGGGCGTTCTGGCGACCTTGCCGGAAGCTTCGCGCAATGCGGCGCTGCGCGCGGCGGCGGCGGCGATCCGGGATCGTGCGGCGGAGATCGCGGCGGCGAACGCCAAGGACCTCGCGGCATTCGACGCGGCGGGTGGCACGCCGGCCTTCCGCGACCGGCTGGCGCTGACCCCGGTGCGGATCGAAGCCATGGCGCAGGGGCTGGACGATATCGCTGGCCTGCCCGATCCGCTCGACCGCGTGCTTGCGGAATGGACGCAGCCGAACGGGCTGACGATCCGGCGCATTCCGCAGCCGCTGGGCGTGATCGGCATGATCTACGAGTCGCGGCCGAACGTGGGGGCCGATGCCGCAGGGCTGTGCCTGAAGGCGGGCAATGCGGTGATCCTGCGCGGCGGCTCGGACAGCTTCCATTCCGCCCGGGCGATCCATGACGCGGTCACGGAGGGTCTGCGCGAAGCGGCGGTGCCGGAGGCCGCGGTGCAGATTCCGCCGGCGACCGACCGGGCCTATGTGGCGGCGATGCTCGGGGCTGCGGGGCAGATCGATCTGATCATCCCGCGCGGCGGCAAGAGCCTGGTGGAGCGGGTGCAGGCCGAGGCGCGGGTGCCGGTGCTGGCCCATGCCGAGGGGCTTTGCCACACCTATGTGCATGCGCAGGCCGACCCGGCGATGGCGCGCCGCGTGCTGACCAACGCCAAGATGCGGCGCACCGGGGTGTGCGGGGCGACCGAGGTGCTGCTGATCGATGCTGCCATCGCGCCGTCGCTGCTGCCGGACCTGATCGCCGATCTGCGCGCGCTGGGCTGCGATTTCCGCGCCGGGCCGCGGGCGCGGGCGATCGTGGCGGACCTGCCGCCGACCCAGCCCGGCGATTTCGACCGCGAGTGGCTCGACGCCATCCTGACCGTCGCGGTGGTGGACGATATCGAGGGCGCCTTGCGGCACATCCGCCACCATGGCAGCTCGCACACCGATGCCATCGTCACTGAGGACGGCGAGGCCGCGGCGCGGTTCCTCAACGGCGTGGATTCGGCCGTGGCGATGTGGAACGCCTCCACCCAGTTCTGCGATGGCGGCGAGTTCGGGTTCGGGGCGGAGATCGGCATCGCCACCGGGCGGATGCAGGCGCGCGGGCCGATCGGGCTCGAGCAGCTGACCACGTTCCGCTACCACGTGCTCGGCAGCGGGCAGGTCCGGCCCTGAGCAAGCCGGCGCATTTCGGCGTGATGACCGCAGGCGGACCCGCCGAAGGTGTGAATCACGCCGGCAAAGCGTCCAGCGCGGCATGCGACAGCATCCCGCGCTGGGGCGATCGGCGGCGAACCCGGGTGGGGCTGCTGGGCGGGTCGTTCAACCCGGCGCATGACGGGCACCTGCACGTGGCGCGGATCGCGCGGCGGCGGTTGGGGCTCGACCAGGTGTGGCTGATGGTCTCGCCGGGCAATCCGCTGAAGCCGACGAAAGGCATGGCACCGCTGGCCGAGCGGCTGGCCTCGGCGCGCGGCATCGCCGACGGGCGGCGCGTGGTGGCCACCGCGATCGAGGGGCGGCTGGGCACGCGCTATACGGTCGACACGGTCCGGACCCTGTGCCGGCGGTTTCCCTGCGTCGATTTCGTGTGGCTGATGGGGGCGGACAATCTGGTGCAGTTGCCACGCTGGCGGCGATGGCGCGAAATTGTCGCAGAGGTGGTATTTGCCGTGCTGCCGCGCCCTACCTACAATCATCGGGCGCTGGCCAGCCGTGGCGCCCATCGTCTGCGCGACGCACGCCTGCCGGTTCATGCCGCACCGGCACTGGCCGGGCTGGCCGCGCCGCGTTGGGTGTTCCTGCCGGCCGCACAGCATGCCGCCTCGGCCACGGCCATACGCCTCGCCCTTTCTGGAGTTCAGGACCATCGCCCGCAAGCCGCCCGCCCCCCCGTCTGACGCCCCGCGCAAGCGTACTGCCCCCCCGCGCACCGGACGGGCGGCTGCCCCGCCCGCCGCGATTCCGGCACCGCCCGGCACGGCCCGCAAGAAGGCCGCCGCCGCCGGGCCGAAGGTCGCGCCGCGCAAGGCCAAGCCGGTGCAGAAGACCGATACCGAGCGGCTGGACCAGCTGCAGAAGATCATCATGACCAGCCTGGAGGACGATAAGGCCGAGGAGGTCGTGGCGCTCGACCTGCAAGGCCGCGCCGCCTTCGCTGACCGCATGGTGGTCGCCACCGGCATCGCCGACCGGCAGATCTCCGCCATGGCGACGCACCTGGAAGAGAAGCTGGGCGAGGCCGGGCTGAAGCGCGTGCTGATCGAGGGCGGCACCGGTTCCGACTGGGTGTTGATCGACGCCGGCGACATCATCGTCCACCTGTTCAAGCCCGAGGCGCGGGCGCTGTACGGCATCGAGCGCATGTGGGGCGCGGAGTTGGATGAGGCCCCCCCGGCCGGACCGGTCGACGCTGGCTGACTGGCTGCTGCTGGCGGTCGGGCGGATCGGCGCCGCGCCGGAAGGGGAGTTGGTCGCCCGCTATGCCGCGCGGCTGCGCCCGGCGTTGCGGGTGGTGGAAGTGGCGGATGGGCGCGGCAGCGGCGAGGAGATCATGCGGCGCGAGGCGGTGGCGTTGCGAGCGCGCATCCCGGCCGGTGCCTTCGTGGTGGCGCTGGACCGCAGCGGCACGGCACCTGACTCGGCGGGGCTGGCGCGGCTGCTGGTGCAATGGAGCGGGGCGCGACAACTGTGCTTCGTGATTGGTGGCGCGGAGGGGTTGGACCCCGCGCTGCTGGCGCAGGCCAACCACAGCTTGTCGCTGGGGCCGATGGTGTGGCCGCATTTGCTGGCGCGCGCGATGCTGGCCGAGCAGTTGTTCCGGGCGCAGTCGATCCTGGCGGGGCATCCCTATCATCGCGGACCGCGCGAGGCGTGATCCCGAGTCCCGATTGAATATCTTTCAGATTCATCGCAATCGCCGTATATCCTGCGGTCCGGTGACTACAGGGAAGACGTCATGCGCCCACCCGTGATGCTCGTGATCCTCGATGGCTGGGGCTGGCGCGAGGAGGCCGCGGACAATGCCGTGCGCCAAGCACGCACCCCCACCTTCGACCGGTTATGGGCCAGCTGCCCGCACGCCTTCCTGCGCACCTCGGGCCTGGATGTGGGGCTGCCGGAGGGGCAGATGGGCAATTCCGAAGTTGGGCACTTAAACCTTGGCGCCGGGCGGGTAGTGATGCAGGACCTGCCGCGCATCAACCTGGCCTGTGCCGACGGGTCTCTGGCGACGCTGCCGGCGCTGCTGAAGCTGGTCGCGGCGCTGAAGGCCAGTGGCGGCACCTGCCACCTGATGGGGCTGCTGTCCGAGGGCGGCGTCCACTCGCACCTGGACCACGCGATCGTCCTGGCGCGGGTGGTGGCGGGGGCGGGGGTGCCGGTCGCGGTGCATGCCTGGACCGATGGGCGCGACACGGCGCCGCAATCCGCACTGGTCGATATCGCGAAGCTCGAGGCGGGGCTGCCGGCGGGGGCGCGGATCGCCACGGTGTGCGGGCGCTATTTTGCCATGGACCGCGACCGTCGGTGGGAGCGGGTGGCGCGCGCCTATGCCGCAATAGCCGAGGCCGACGCGACGCGTGTGGCGATGGCGGCGCAGGCGGTGGAGCAGGCTTATGCCGAAGGGCAATTCGACGAGTTCATAGCCCCAGCCGTGGTCGGCGACTACGCCGGCATGGCGGACGGCGACGGCGTGCTGTGCTTCAATTTCCGCGCCGACCGGGTGCGCGAGATCATGGCCGCCCTGCTCGACCCTGCCTTCGCCGGCTTCGCGCGGCCGCGGGCTCTGCGCGTGGCGGCCGCGGCGGGGATGACGCGGTATTCCGATGCGCTGGCGCCGATGATGGGCGCGCTGTTCGCGCCGCAGACGATGACCAACCTGCTCGGCCAGGTGGTCGCCGCGGCCGGGCTCGCGCAGGTGCGGCTGGCGGAGACGGAGAAGTATCCGCATGTCACCTACTTCTTCAACGGCGGGATCGAGACGCCGAATGCCGGCGAGGAGCGGGTGATGATCCCCTCGCCCAAGGTCGCGACCTACGACCTGCAACCGGAGATGTCCGCTCCGGAACTGACCGAGGCGGCAGTGCAGGCGATCGGCGGCGGGCGGTTCGCGATGCTCGTGCTGAACTTCGCCAACCCCGACATGGTAGGCCACACCGGCAACCTCGCGGCCGCGGTCACGGCGGTGGAGACGGTGGATGCCGGGCTGGGGCGCATCGCGGCGGCGATCGAGGCGAAAGGCGGCTGGCTGCTGGTGACCGCCGACCACGGCAATTGCGAGATGATGCGCGATCCCGCGACCGGCGGGCCGCACACGGCGCACACCACGAACCCGGTGCCGGTACTGCTGTTCGGCCCGACCAACCGGCCGCTGTCCGCCGGGCGGCTGGCCGACGTGGCGCCGACCATGCTGGAGCTGATGGGCCTGGCGCCGCCGGCGGAGATGACCGGGCATTCCCTGCTGGCCAGCAAGTGAGCGCGGCGCGGCGCCGCTGGACGGGGCTGGGGGCGGCGGCGTGCGTCGTCCTGCTGCTGTCTGGCGCGGGGCCGCCCGAGCAGGTGCGCGAGCCGACGCGCGACCAGGTGCGCGAGGCGGAACAGGCGCGGCGCGAGGAGCTGGCAACGCAACGCCAGGCGGCCCAGCGCGCGGCGGCGGCGAAAGCGGAGGCGGCCAAGCTGGCCGGCGAGCAGGAGCGCATCCTGGCGCGGCTGCGCGAGGCCGAGCAGGCCACCGGCACGGCGGCGACAAGGGTGGAGGAGCTGGAACAGCGGCGGCGCCAGGCAGCTTCGCGGCTGGCGGCGCGGGCGGCCGATTTCACGCCGCTGCTGCCGGTGCTGGAACGCCTCGCCCTGTTCCCATCGGAGACGATGCTGGCGGTGCCGGTGCCGCCGGAGCAGGCGGTGCGCGGGGCGCTGGTGCTGGGCGGCATCGTGCGGACGCTGGAGCGCGAGGCGACGGCGCTGCGCCAGGAGCAAGCCGAGCTCGACGCCTTGCAGGCACAGATGGAGGCCGAATTGCCGCGTCTGGCCGAGGCGAAGGCGGCACAGGAGCGTGCGGCGCGGGCGCTGGACGAACAGTTGCGCGAAACGCGCGCCGAACAGCGCGATGCCGAGGACGATGCCGCCAAGGCGGCGCGCCGGGCGGCGGCGGAAGCGGCAAGGGCGGAGGGGCTGAAATCGGCGATCGCCCAGCTTGAGGCGGAGCGCCGGGCGGCAGAGGCACAGGCGCGGCGCGAGGCGGCGGAGGCGGTGCGGCGGCGCCAGGCAACGGTGGCGGCGGCGGCGCGGGAACGCCAGGCGGCGCTGGCGGCCCCGGCCGGCCCTGGCCTGGCCGAGGCATCGAGCAGCGGCGGAGCGGCCGCCCCGGTGTCCGGCCGGCTGGTGCGCGGCTTCGGCGATGCGACCGATAGCGGGCCGTCGACCGGGCTGTCCTATCGCGCCGCACCAGGGGCGCGGGTGTTCTCGCCGTGTGGCGGGCGGATCGTGTTCGCGGGCCCGTTTCGCAGCTTCGGCCAGCTGGTCATTGTCGATTGCGGCGGCGGCTACCACTTCGTCCTGGCCGGGTTCGACCGCATTGACCTCGGCGTCGGGCAGCGCGTGGCCGCCGGGGCGCCGGTGGGCGTGATGCCGGGCTGGGATCCAAGGGGCGGCGACGGGCAGCCGTCGCTGTACGTGGAGTTGCGCAGGTCGGGCCAGGCGGTGAACCCTGCCCCCTTCCTGCGCGGCCGAAGCTGACAATATGCAGGTGCGCGGGCCGGACGTTGCCGGACCGATGAAATGGTTTGATCCCGGCTGTTCCTGGGATACCCTGGGTTGACACCATGAGTGCGCCGCGGCGCCAGAGGATATCCGCCATGAAGCTTCGAGCAGGGCTGTTGCTGGGCGTCGCATTCGCGGCCGGCGTGTCCATCGGCCCGATTTCCGACCAGCTGGACCAACGATTCGGCTTCAGCCTGCTCCCGCGCGCGCTGGCGCAGGACGGCACGCGGGCGGAAACCTACCGCCTTTTGAACCTGTTCGCCGACGTGTTCGAGCGGGTGCGCGCGGAATACGTGGAGCCGGTCAACGACCGCGACCTGATCGAGAACGCGATCAACGGGATGCTCACCGGGCTCGACCCGCACAGCTCCTACCTGACCGCCAAGTCCTTCCGCGACATGCAGGTGAACACGCGCGGCGAATTCGGCGGCCTGGGCATCGAGGTGACGCAGGAAAGCGGCTACATCAAGGTGATCAGCCCGATCGACGACACGCCTGCGATGCGCGCGGGGGTGAAGGCGGGCGACCTGATCACCGCACTGGACGGCCAGACCGTGCAGGGCATGAGCCTGAACGACGCGGTGGAAAAGATGCGTGGGGCGCCGAACACCCGCATCACGCTGACCATCCGCCGCGAGGGCGCGGAAAAGCCGCTGGAGATCGGCCTGGTGCGCGAGGTGATCAAGCTGCGCGTGGTGCGTTCGCGCCTGGAGGGCGGGGACGTGGCCTATATCCGCGTCAGCAGCTTCACCGAGCAGACCGAGGTGTCGGTGCGCCGGGCGTTCAACGACCTCAAGGCGGAGTCGGGCGACAAGCTGCGCGGGCTGGTGCTGGACCTGCGCAACAACCCGGGCGGGCTGCTGCCGCAGTCTATCACCGTGTCGGACGACTTCCTGGACCGCGGCGAGATCGTCTCCACCCGCGGGCGCCATGCCGAGGACACGCAGCGCTGGAACGCCAAGAGCGGGGACATCACCGGCGGGCTGCCGATCGTGGTGCTGATCAACGGCGGCTCGGCCTCGGCCAGCGAGATCGTGGCCGGCGCGTTGCAGGACCATCGTCGGGCGATCCTGGTGGGCGTGCGCAGCTTCGGCAAGGGCAGCGTTCAGACCGTCACGCCGCTGCCGGGCAATGGCGGCATGCGGCTGACCACGGCGCGCTACTACACGCCGTCGGGCCGGTCGATCCAGGGGCAGGGCATTACGCCGGACGTCGAGGTGATGGCCAGCCGCGAGGAGGTGGCCCGCTTCGGGCCGCAGCGGGAGGCGGAGCTGAACCGCACGCTGAGCAACACCGGCGGCACGCCGCAGGCCAGCGCGCCGCCGCGCAACGACCTGCCGGCGATTGCCAAGGACATCGTCAAGCTGCCGCCGGAGAATCAGCCGACCTTCGACGCGCAAAAGCCCGAGACCGACTACCAGCTGCAGCAGGGCCTGGCGGTGCTGCGCGCCATGCCGCAGCCAGCACGGCGCGCGGCACGCTGACCCGGCACGCCGCGCGGCAGCCTTGGCCGGCGGGGTGATGACCGCGGCGCGCCCTGGCCTCGCGTCACTGCGGGCGCTCGGCATGTTCTGGGGGGCGGTGGTAGTCCTGCTCGCCGCCGGGCTCGGCGCGCTGCACGTGCTGGGGCCGCCGTCGATCGGGCCGACGATGGGATCGGTGGTTGAGGCGCCACGGATGGAGGGCGCGAAGGCCGAGGTGCCGGCAGCGCCCGCGCCACTTGTTGCCGCACCAGCTGCGCCTACGCCGACCGCGCCGGCCGCCACGGCAACACCAGCTGCGCCTTCAACGGGAACCGCTTCGCTGCCACCGGTGCAGGGGCCGAACGGCGCCGCGCCGGTGACGGGGCGCATGATGCCCACGCCCCGCGCGCCGGGGGCGCCGGTGCCGCCGGCCGATCCGGCGCTGCTGGAGCCGTCGGGGCTGGGGGACGGCACGCTGCTGCCGCGCATCGCCGGTGGGCTGGCACCCATGCGCGCCTATGCCGCCGGCGCGCCGCCGCTGGATGCGCGGCCGCGGGTGGCGATCCTGCTCGCCGATTTCGCGATGCGCGAGGCCGATAGCGAGGAGGCGCTGAAGCTGTTGCCGTCGGCGATCTCGCTGGTGATCTCGCCCTATGCGCCACGGCAGGTGTTGGCGCGCGGCGGGTCGCTGCCGGATGGGCTGGTTGCGCGGGCGCGGGAGAAGGGGCACGAGCTGTTCGTGTCGCTGCCGATGGAGCCGCGCGGCTATCCGCTGGACGACCCCGGCGAGCGGGCGATGCTGACCGGGGGGACAGCGGAGCGCAACACCGCCGTGCTGCGCTGGGCGCTGTCGCGGGTGACCGGCTATGTCGGCGCCACCGGCGCGCTGGGGGCCTTGCGTGGGGAACGGTTCGCGGCCAGCGAGCAGATGGGGCTGGTGCTGGAGGAACTGGGGCGGCGCGGGCTGATGTATGTCGATCCGCGGCCCGAGGGGCGGCTGGCGACCGCAGGCGCCACGGCAGGACCCCGCCGGGCGGTGGACGTGCTGGTGGACGAGCCGGCGGTGCGCACCGAGATCGACGCGAAGCTGGCGCGGCTGGAGCAGCTGGCGCGCGACCGCGGCGCCGCACTTGGCCTGGCCTCGGCGCCGACACCGGTGGCGGTGGAGCGGCTGGGCGCCTGGGCGGCGCTGCTGGCACAGCGCGGCGTGGTGCTGGTGCCGGTGAGCGCCCTGGTGGCGCCGTAATGCGATGATCGACCCCGCCACCCTGCCCTACCGCCCGAATGTCGGGGCGGTGTTGTTCGACCGGCGCGGCATGGTGTTCGTCGCCCGCCGTGCCGACCTGCCGAACGCGGAGGGGGCGCCGGGCGGCTGGCAGTTGCCGCAGGGCGGGATCGACCCGGACGAGGACCCGCGCGGGGCGGTGCTGCGCGAGCTGGCTGAGGAGATCGGCACCGACCGGGCGGAAATCATTGGCGAGCATCCGGACTGGTTGGTCTACGACCTGCCGCCGGAGCTGGTGGGCGTGGCGCTGGGCGGGCGGTTCCGCGGTCAGCGGCAGCGCTGGTTCGCGATGCGCTTCACCGGCGCGGACTCGGACATCCGGCTGGATGCCGACCCGCACCCGGAGTTCGACGCATGGCAGTGGACCGCGCTGGAATCGTTGCCGGGCTTGGCGGTGCCGTTCAAGCGAACCATCTACGAGGTGCTCGCGCGGGATTTCTCCCGGTTCGCGGTGCCGGTGGAGGATTGAGGATGCGCCTGGCGCTGGTGCTGGCCATGTTCCTGTCGGCGACGGCGGCATCGCTCTCGCCCGCACGGGCCGACGATGCGACCCGGATCGGCAATGTCTCCACCACGTTCCGGCTGCTCGGGCGGAACGACCGGATCGTGGTGGACCGCTACGACGACCCGAAGGTGGTGGGCGTGTCCTGCTACCTGTCGCGCGCCGAGACCGGCGGCGTGAAGGGCACGCTGGGCCTGGCGACCGACCCGAGCCGCTTCTCCATCGCCTGCCGCGCCACCGGCCCGGTGCAGGTGAAGGGCGAACTGCCGGACAGCGAGGTGGTGTTCGACGAGCGGGCCAGCTTCTTCTTCAAGGAGGTACGGGTCAGCCGCCTGTTCGACAAGGAAAAGCGCGTGCTGATCTACCTGGTGTGGTCGACGATTACCGTCGGCACCGACGGCTCGCCGTTCAACAGCATCACGGCCGTGCCGCTGGACCGCTGAGCGGGCACTCCGCTGTCGCGCCCCTTGCGCGGGGTGGCGATGCGGTGTTGGTATGCCGGCCCTGGGGCCAGCCCCAACACCTTTCGACAGGGATGCACCATGAAACGTCTTGCATTGCTCTCCGGCATCGCCGTGGCGACCGCGGGGCTGCTCGCCGCGCTGGCGCCGGTGGCGGAGGCGCAAACGCCGCGCAAGGGTGGCGTGGTGCGGATGACCGCGCCCTACGCCTCCTCCTTCGGCAACCTCGACCCCCACATGTCCGGCCGGTCGCAGGACGGCCAGGTGCACATGACCATCCACCGCACGCTGTATATCTGGGACAGCGCCAAGGGCGCACCGGCGCTTGAACTGGCGACCGCCGCAACCGCATCGGCCGGCGGCACGGTCTGGACCTTCAAGCTGCGCGAGGACGCCTTTTTCCACAACGGCCGCAAAATGACGGCCGACGACGTGGTGTGGAGCTTCACCCGGCTGATGTCCGCCGGCCAGGGCTTCGTGGGCGCGCGCTGGATCCGCCTGGTGCAGGGCGCCGTGGCGGTGGAGAAAGGCGAGACCAAGGAAATCTCCGGCATCAAGAAGCTGGGTGAGTTCGAGGTGGAGATCAGCTTCACCCAGAAGGTCGAGCCCGGTTTCCTGTTCTACAACATGACCACCTCGATCCTGCCGCAGGAAGAAGTGGCCAAGCCGACCTGGGCCACCAACCCGGTGGGCCTCGGGCCGTTCAAGTTCAAGGAGCACATCCCGGGCTCGCGCCTGGTGGCCGAGCGCTTCGACAAGTTCTACAAGCCCGGCCTGCCGTATCTCGACCGGGTGGAATTCCCGATCATGGCCGAAGCCTCGGCGCGCGACATCGCGTTCCGCAACAAGGAGGTCGACACCTCCATCCTCGGGCCGGTGCAGTACGTGGCCTACAACAACGACGCCAACCTGAAGAAGAACATCCTGGAAGTGGCCGAGGTGTTCACCCGCGCCATGGTGATGAACCACAGCGTGAAGCCGTTCGACGACCAGCGGGTGCGCCAGGCGATCAACCACGCCATCAACACCCAGATCATCGTGGAGCGCCTGGCCCGCAACAAGGCGTACCGCGCCACCTCGTGGCTGCCGATCACCGTGCCGGGCTATGACCAGGACATGAAGCCCTACGCCTTCGACCCCGCGAAGGCCCGCGCGCTGCTGGCCGAGGCCGGCCTGCCGAACGGCTTCGAATTCGAGTGGACCACCAGCCAGAACGAAAGCTGGGGCCTGCCGATCGTGGAGGCGGTGATCCCGATGCTGGCGCAGGTCGGCATCAAGGTGAGGACCAAGGTGGTCGAGGTGGCGGTGCTGACCGACCTCGCGCTGAAGGGCGAGTTCCAGGCCTATATCGGCTCCAGCCAGACCGGCCCGGACCCGTTGCAGACGCTGCGCTGCTACCACTCGGCCACGCCGCGGACCTCCTGCAACGTCAGCGGCTACAAGAACGCCGACTACGACAAGCTGCTCGACGAGGCCGGCACCACCGACGATGCGGCGAAGAAGCTGGATCTGCTGAAGAAGGCCAACGCGCACCTGTACGACGCCGCACCGGTGTGGTTCTTCAACTACAACAAGGCGGCACTGGCCTATCAGCCCTGGGTGCACGGCCTGCTCGGCAACCCGACCGAACTGGTTCACCAGTACCCCGAGTTCATCTGGGTCGACGCCACCTCGCCTGCGAAGTAATCGGCTTCGCGACCCATCCCGCCCCCTCCCTGGTTCGCCGGGGCGGGGAGTGGGCTTAAGGACGTTCAATGCTCGGTTTCGTTGTTCGACGCGTGCTGCAGATGGTGCCGATGCTCATCGCCATCGCGCTGCTGATCTTCATCCTGTTCAGCGTGATCCCCGGCAGCTTCGCCACCGGCCAGCAGGACGAGGGGCTGGGGCTGGACATGGCGGTGGTGGCGCGCATGCGTGCCGAACTGGGGCTGGATGACCCCTTGTACGTGCGCTTCGGCAAATACGTGCAACAGTTGGCCACACTGGATTTCGGCATCTCCTTCCGCTCCCGCCAGCCGGTGATCGAGATGATCGGCGCACGGCTGTGGCCGTCGCTGATGCTGACGATGGCGGCGATGGCGTTTGCGATCGTCGTCGGCGTGCCGCTGGGCTTCGTCGCCGCCCTGCGGCCGGGCAGCCTGGTGGATCTCGGGCTGATGGTGATCGCCGTCTCCGGCCTCAGCCTGCCCAAGTTCTGGCTCGGCATTCTGCTGATGTACCTGTTCGCCCTCACGCTCGGCTGGTTCCCCAGCTTCGGCTACGGCGAGGGCGGGCTGTGGCACCTCACCCTGCCCGCCCTCGCACTGGGCGTGAGCCCGATGGCGCTGCTGGCGCGCACCACGCGCGCGGCGGTGCTCGACATCATGAACGCCGACTTCGTGCGCACGGCGCGCAGCAAGGGCATGAACGAGTATCGCGTGGTGGTGTGGCACGTGCTGCGCAATGCGCTGGTGCTGGTGCTGACCACGATCGGCCTGCAGTTCGGCTCCCTGCTCGGCCAGGGCGTGGTGGTGGAAAAGCTGTTCGCCTGGCCCGGCATCGGCTCCCTGCTGGTGGACAGCGTGTTCCAGCGCGACATCCCGGCCGTGCAGGGCTGCATCCTGGTCATCACCATGTTCTTCCTGGTGATCAACACCGCCGTCGATATCGCCTACAAGCTGATCGACCCGCGTATCCGGTATACCTGAGCATGGGCAACAAAATTTTGACAGGAAGCAAGATTCTTCTTTTTCTGAAGAAAAATAAGCAAAAAGACTTTTCCCCATTTGCATTGAGCAGAATGGGAAACACCCAGCAAATGAATAAAAGTTTTTTGGTTCTTTTTTTCAAAAAGGAACATTCTTTCTTACTTTCTTCAACTGCCCCATGAAAATTCGCGCAAATCTCGCCATAGGCGGCGGCTTGACGGTGCTTGCCCTGTTCGTTGGCCTGTTCGGCCCCTGGCTGGCCCACACCGACCCGATCATGGACGCCAACCTGATGAACGCGGAGCTGCCGCCCGGGGCGGAGTTCTGGTTCGGCACCGACCAGCAGGGACGGGACATCTGGAGCCGGGTGATGTACGGCGCGCAGATCTCCCTGGCCGTGGGCATCGGCTCGCAGCTCCTCAACACCGTGATCGGCACCACGCTGGGGGTCACGGCCGGCTATTGGGGCGGCTGGTGGGACGATTTCGTCAACGGGCTGACCAACCTGATGCTGGCGATCCCGTCGCTGATCTTCGCGCTCGCCATCATGGCGATCCTCGGCCCGGGGCTGACATCGCTGCTGATAGCACTCGGCCTGACCAACTGGTCCTACACCTGCCGCATCAGCCGGGCGCAGGCACTCGCCATCAAAAGCCAGGGCTACGTCCAGGCTGCCCGCGTGCTGGGCTACGGCGACCTGCGCATCATGTTCACCCAGATCCTGCCGAACACGCTGGGTCCGATCATCGTGATCGCCACGCTGGGCATGGGCGGCTCGATCCTGGCGGAGGCCGCGCTTTCGTTCCTGGGCCTCGGGGTGCGCCCCCCCTCGCCGAGCTGGGGCTCCATGCTGTCTGACGCGCGAGAAACGATCACCACCGCCCCTTGGCTGTCGCTGTTCCCGGGGTTGGCGATCTTCCTGACGGTGCTGGGGCTGAACCTGCTGGGCGACGGGCTGCGCGACATCCTGGACCCGCAATCGCGGAGCCGCCGATGAGTGCGAACATGCCACTGCTGTCCGTCGAGGACCTGCACATCTCGCTGACCACCGATGCCGGGCGCTTCGCGGCGGTGGAGGGCGTTTCCTTCCAGATCGGCCGCGGCGAGACGGTGGGGCTGGTGGGCGAGAGCGGCTGTGGCAAAAGCATCACCGCGCTGTCGATCATGGGCCTTCTGCGCCCGCCGCTGGGGCTTTCGGGCGGCACCATCCGGCTGACCGGGCAGGAGATCCAGGCCCTTCCGCCCGCCCGGTTGCGGGCGCTGCGCGGCAAACGGATCGCCATGATCTTTCAGGAGCCGATGACGGCGCTGAACCCGCTGAAGCAGGTGGGCACGCAGATCGCCGAGATGTTCGTGCTGCACGAAGGCGCGTCCTGGGCCGAGGCCGAGAAGCGGGCCATCGAGGCGCTGGCGCAGGTGAAGGTGCCCGCTCCGGAGCGTCGCGCGCGCGCCTACCCGCACGAATTGTCGGGCGGCATGCGCCAGCGGGTGATGATCGCCATCGCACTTGCCTGCGGGCCCGACCTGCTGATCGCCGACGAGCCGACCACCGCACTCGACGTGACGGTGCAGGCCGAGATCGTCGACATCATGAAGGAGCTGTGCGCAGCGCGCGGCACGGCGATCCTGATGATCAGCCACGACCTTGGGCTGGTCACCGACATCTGCAAGCGGGTGTGCGTGATGTATGCAGGGCGGATCGTGGAGCAGCAGGACAGCGAGCAGATATTCAACAACCCGCAGCATCCCTACACCCAGGGCCTGGTCGCCTCCCTGCCCCGGCTGGGCATGCGCGCCCGGCATGGGCGGCGGCGGCTGATGGAAATCGCCGGCGTGGTGCCGGGCATCACCGCCTATCCCGGCGGATGCCGGTTCAACCCGCGCTGCACGCGGCGAACCGACATTTGCGTGGGGGTGGTGCCGGAGCTGACGCAGCTGGCCGAGGGCGCGCTGGTGAGGTGCCATCATCATGGCTGAACACGACCTGCTGTCGATCGAGAACCTTGCCGTGCATTTCCCGGTGGGTGGCGGGCTGTTCAGCAGGCCGCAGATGCTGCGTGCCGTGGACGGCGTGAACCTGGGCATCAAGCCCGGCGAGAGCCTGGGGCTGGTCGGCGAGAGCGGCTGCGGGAAGTCTACGCTGGCGCTTTCGATCATGGGCCTTGTGGACCCGACCAGCGGGCGCGTGGTGCTCGACGGAAAGGCGGTGGGCAGCGAGGCCGACCGGCTGGAGGTGGCCCGCACCGTGCAGATGGTGTTCCAGGACCCCTACGCCTCGCTCAATCCGCGCCAGACCGTGCGGCGCACCCTGTCCGACCCGCTGCGGCTGCACGGCATCACCAATCCGGGCGAGGTGGCCGACCGAGGGACCGAAATGCTGCGCCAGGTTGGGCTGCGGCCGGACCAGGCGGATTTGTATCCCCATGAGTTCTCCGGCGGGCAGCGCCAGCGCATCGGCATCGCCCGCGCGCTGATCCTCAAGCCCAAGCTGGTGATCTGCGACGAGCCGGTCTCGGCACTCGACGTTTCCATCCGCGCGCAGATCATCAACCTGCTGCTGGAGCTGCAGGCGGAGATGGGTCTGTCCTACCTGGTGATCTCCCACGACCTCGGCGTGGTGGAGCACATGAGCGACCGCGTGGCGGTGATGTATCTCGGCCGCATCGTGGAGACCGGCGGCTGGCGCGAAATCTTCGAGCAGCCGCGCCACCCCTATACCCGCGCCCTGATCGCAGCAATCCCCGATCCGCTGACGCGCGGGCTAGCGCGGGAGAAAGCGCGCGGGGAAATCCCGAGCCCGCTGAACCCGCCGCCGGGCTGCACCTTCAACCCGCGCTGCCCGCATGCCACCGACCATTGCCGCACCGCGGCGCCGACGCTGGCGGCGGTGGACGAGGGGCATTTGGTGAGCTGCTGGCGGGCGGACGAGTTCGCGCCGGCGACGGCCTAGCACGCAGGCGGAGATGGGGAGCCTCGAGCGCCACGGGATCGGCCCCTGGCGCCCGATCTTACGCTATTTCGCCGGCAGGATTTCGCGGGCCTGAATTTCCTCGTCCTGGCGGGTGGTATAGATCACCTTGTCGGAGCGGCCGGCGCTGACCGTGCCGAAGGCCAGGGTCGGGATGACCCAGTTGCGTTGCACGACCATTTCGCTGATCTGCTCAAGCAGGGCGCGGCGGCCGGGTTCGTCCAGCATGTTGCGGGCGCGCTGGATCAGCGGGTCGATCTCCGGGTCGCTGATGCCGGTGGTGTTGATGGAGCCGAGGTTCTTGTCCCGGTCCGCGGTGTGGATGACGGCGCCGTAGAAGTAGCTGGCTTCGCCGGTGAGGCTGCCCCAGCCGGCCATGGTCAGGCCGAATTCGCGCTTGGCGCGGCGGGAGAAGAACACCGAGGACGGGTAGGCGGCGACGGTGATCTTGAGGCCGATGCGGGAGAACTGCTGGGCGACGGCCTCGCAGATCTTGGCGTCGTTGGGGAAGCGGTCGTTGGGGCAGGAGAGCTCGGCCTGGAAGCCCTGCGGGAAGCCGGCCTCGGCCATGAGGGCGCGGGCGCGCTCGACATTGTAGGCGGCGGGCGCGATGCGCGGGCTGGCACCGAACATCGTGTCGGGCACCGGCTGGGTCATCTTGACGGCGAGGCCTTCCATGACGCGGTCGACCAGGGCATCGCGGTTGATGGCGAGGCTGAGGGCCTGGCGGACCTTTGGGTCGCGCCATGGGTTCTTGGCGAGCGGGTTGCCGGC
Source organism: Rhodospirillales bacterium (assembly GCA_031424895.1). Taxonomy (GTDB): domain Bacteria; phylum Pseudomonadota; class Alphaproteobacteria; order Acetobacterales; family Acetobacteraceae; genus CAMDGX01. The sequence continues at coordinate 4,166 of JANPIH010000115.1, read as the reverse complement.
GTTGTCCTTGACGCCCTGGGGCTGGTCCTGGCCGACCTCGGTATAGACCATGTAGACATAGGCCGACGGGCCGGAGAACAGCTTCATCTTCGGGTCGCGCTTCAGGCGGTCGACGTCGGCGATCGGGACGCGGTTGATGAAGTCGACGTCGCCGGCGAGCAGGGCGGCGACGCGGGCGGGGTCACGGGCGATCGGGTTGATCCGCAGCGTGGCCCAATGCGGCTTCTCGCCCCAGTAGGCGTCGTTGCGGGCGAGCATCTGCGGCGCACCCGGGGACCAGGAGACGAGCTTGAACGGGCCGGTGCCGTTGGCGGCTCGGCCGGCGTTGAAGTCGCTGGTGGTGGCGGCACCGGTGTTGCGCGACATCATGAAGACGTTGGACATGTTGGTGGGCAGCAGCGGCGCGGGGCCGTTGGTGATGAAGCGGACGGTGTGCGGATCAACCACCACCACTTCCTTCACCTGGTTGGTATAGACGATATAGGCGCTCGGGTTGCCCGGGAGGGTCGGGATGCGGGCGAGGGTGTATTTGACATCCTCGGCGGTGAAGTCCGACCCGTCGTGGAACTTGACGCCGGGGCGCAGCTTGAATTCCCAGGTGGTCTCGTCGACGACCTGCCAGGACAGGGCCAGGCTGGGGGTCAACTGGAGGTTGACGTCGCGGCCGATCAGCGTGTCGTACTGGTTGCGCATGGCCTGGGTGTTGGAACCCAGCAGGTTCCACTGCGGGTCCATGGTGTTCGGCTCGTTCTGGATGCCGATGCTGAGGTTTTGCGCCGCCGCGGGAGCGATAGCAGTCGCGAGGGCGAAGGCGAGGGTAGCAAGTTTGCGCACGAAGCGACTCCCTGAAACGGCGAAGCCGGGAGCCTAGGGGAGGGTTGAAAGGCAATCAAGGGAGCACGTTCTTTTTTGAAAAAAAGAACCAAAAAACTTTCTATCCATTTGCACCGCGTTGAACGGTCGAACACGATGCAAATGAATAAAAGTCTTTATGCTTCTTTTTCTTCAGAAAAAGAAGAATCTTCCTGTCTTCATCCCACCTGGTCGGCCAGAAGGCCGAGGTGGTAGGCGCTGTCGCCCCACATGTGTTCGAACACCATGACCCGGCGGAAGTAGTGGCCGACGGCGTATTCTTCCGTCATGCCGATGCCGCCGTGCAGTTGGACGGCGTTCTGGGTGACGAAGCGGCCGGACTGGCCGACGCCGACCTTGGCCATCGAGATGTTGCGGGCGCGCTCGGCGGGGTCTTCCTCGTCGACCATCATGGCGGCGAGCATGGCCATCGAGCGGGCCTGCTCGACCTCGATGAGCATGTCGGCGGCCTTGTGTTGGAGCACCTGGTTGGTGCCGATGGGGCGGCCGAACTGCACGCGGGTGCGCAGGTAGTCCAGCGTCATCGCATGGGCGGCTTCGCAGGCGCCGACGGATTCCGCGGCCATGGCGGCAATGCCCGCCTGGGTCACGCGTTCGATGACGGGGTAGGCCTCGCCAACCGTGCCCAGGATCGAATCCGCACCCAGCTTGACGCTGGAGAGCGAGATCTCGGCGGCGCGGGTGCCGTCGCGCATGGCGTAGCCGCGGCGGGCGACGCCGGGGGTGGTGGCGGGGACGAGGAAGAGGGTGAGGCCTTCCTTGTCCATGCGGTCGCCCCCGGTGCGGGCGCTGACGATCAGGGTGTCGGCGGTGTCGCCATGGAAGACGACGCTTTTCGACCCCTCCAGGGTCCAGCCGGCGCCGTCCTTGGTCGCGGTGGTGAGCACGTCGGTCAGGTCGTAGCGGGCCTGCTGCTCGCCGTGGGCCCAGCCAAGCTTCAGCGTACCATCTACGATCTGGGGCAGGAGCTCGCCCTTCTGGGCCTCGTCGCCGGCGTATTTGATGGCGCTGCCGCCGAGGACGACGGTGGCGAGGTAGGGCTCCAGGACCAAGGAGCGGCCGAAGGCTTCCATGACCATCATGACATCGACCGCGCCGCCGCCGAAGCCGCCGTAGTCTTCGCTGAAAGGCAGGCCGAGCAGGCCGAGCTCGGCATACTTGTCCCACAGCTCCTGGCTCCAGCCCTGGGCTGCCTTCATGTATCCGCGCCGCGCATCGAAGGCGTAGCGGTCGGCCAGCAGGCGGCTCACGCTGTCGTTGAGCAGCCGCTGGTCTTCGGAGAGTTCGAAATCCATCAGAGCCTCAGGATTGCTTTGTTCAGGATGTTCTTCTGGATCTCGTTGGTGCCGCCATAGATCGAGGCGGCACGCAGCATGAGATACGGCGGCGCTGCGTAGCCGGCCCACTCGGGACCGATGGCGGGCTCGTTGTCGCCGGCTTCGCGGTTCAGCAGGTCAAGCTCCTTGGCCCAGTCGGGCATGGCGAGCGGGCCGGCAATGTCCATGACCAGCTCGGCGGTGTCCTGCAGGAGCTCGGTGCCCTTGATCTTGAGGAGGGAGGAGAATGGGTCGGGCTTGCCGTCGGAGTTGCCGGCGGCCTTGGCGACGACGCGCAGCTGGGTGAGTTCCAGCGCCTTGGCCTGGACTTGCAGCTTGGCGACGCGCTGGCGGAAGCCGGGGTCCTCGATGAGGGGGCGGCCGTTCTGGCGGACATCGCGGGCGAGTTCCTGGGCGTAGTTGATGCGCTCCATCGACTTGCCGAGGCGGGCGATGCCGGTGCGCTCGTTGCCGAGCAGGTACTTGGCGACGTCCCAGCCCTTGTTCTCCTCGTAGACGCGGTTGGCGACGGGGACCTTCACATCGTCGAAAAAGACTTCGTTCAGGTGGTGGGCGCCGTCGATCGAGATGATCGGGCGGACTGTGATGCCCGGCGTTTTCATGTCGATCAGGAGGAAGCTGATGCCCTCCTGCGGCTTGCGGGCGTTGGGGTCGGTGCGGACCAGGGCGAAGCACCAGTCGGCCATGTGGGCGGTGCTGGTCCAGATCTTCTGGCCGTTGACGATGTAGTCGTCGCCGACGCGCTTGGCGGCGGTTTTCAGCGAGGCCAGGTCGGAGCCGGCGCCAGGCTCGGAGAAGCCCTGGCACCACCAATCCTCGAGGTTCGCGGCACGGGGCAGGATGTGGGCCTTCTGCTCCGGGGTGCCGAACTGGATGATGACCGGGCCGATCATGGTGATGTTGAAGCCGTTCACCTCCGGCGCGTGGTTGATCTGATTCTCCTCCTGGAAAATCATGCGCTGGGTGGGCGACCAGTCGGAGCCGCCATGCTCCTTCGGCCACTTGTAGGTGGCCCACCCCTTTTTGTTCAGGATGCGCTGCCAGTCGACAATGTCCTGCTTGGTGGGGCTGTAGCCCAGGCGCAGGCGCTCGCGCGTGCGGGCGGGTAGGTTCTGGCGAATGAAATCGCGGACTTCCTTGCGGAAAGCGACCTCTTCCTGGGTAAAGCGCAGGTCCATTGGGTTTCCTCTCGCGCCGTTGCGGCCGTTGCGAGAGAGTATGTGGGGTGCTGCGGCAGTCGGCAAGGGTGGGGGGAAAAGAACGGAAGGCTGGGCTCTGCCCAGACCCGCTGGGGCCTGAGGCCCCAGACCCCCATTCATTTAGATGTTTATTCGGAATGATACTGGGCGTGAGTCGGCTCCCTCTGTTTTGGAGGGGATTTCAGTGTGAAACGAGTGAAAGCAATGGCGGCGCGCGCGCGGGACAGGCGCGACGGCGTGTTTGGGGGGAGATCTTGGCCGGGCGCATGCCGCGGTTGCGGATTCCGGGGAGAATCCAGTCGGGGACGAGACCAGCCTCGATGATTGCGGCGTGGGGGGCGCGGCCGACGGCGGGCATGATGAGAGCGTGGGGGGTGTATTCGATTGTGCCGGGGGCTTCGGGGGGGAGGGTCCAGGCTGCTTCGGTCCGGGCGAGCAGGCGGAGGAGCAGGGTCAGGATCAGGGCCGCGAGTCCAGTGCCAAAAGGTGGGCGCGCGTTTGCAACACCGCCCAGAAGGGCGGCGTGCAGGGCGGCGGCGGCCGGGGTGGCGGATGGCATCGGCATTGGGGGAATTTATCCTGCGCCAGCCGTCGCGCCAAGGATTTTTTTCTGATTTCTGGTGAACTTCTGATCCACGAAAGGGGGGTCTTGCGCCTATGCGGCAGGGGATTGGGAGTGTGTCTCGACCCCTCACCCAACCCTCTCCCCCAAGGGGAGAGGGCTTTAGCGGATGTTTTGTATTTTTTACTGGATGGG
>JANPIH010000114.1:0-6555 GCA_031424895.1 Rhodospirillales bacterium | reverse complement strand
TCGCACGCCGATCATCATAGACAGGAAGAACAGCCCGATCAGCAGCACCACGTAGTTGCGGTTTGCCAGCGCGCGCTCGACATCGCGGAACCACTCTTTCATCCCGAACTTCGCTGTCGTCTCCGCCGGGCGCGGCAGATACTTGATGAATTTGCGCGTTGACCAACTGGAGTAGCTAAGCAGCAGCAGAATCGCGACGCCGAAGCTTGCCGAGAACGCTGGCCATCGCGATGGATCGAGCGCGCCGTTCTTGAACTGCTCGCTGCTGGCGAAGAAGAAGCGGAACGACAGCACCCAGGCGATCGTATCGCCCAGCCACAGGCAGACCGTGTTGAAGCCCATGATGCTGGTGCGCTCAAGATAATCGTTCGACATCTCGCCGCCGAGCGCAAGGTGCGGCGTATGGTAGAGCGTCAACGCTTGCAGCAGCAGAGTGTTGCACACAGCCAGCCAGACAAGCTGCCCTGTCTCGCCCCAATTCGGCGGATTGAACACGGCCCAGAATAGCAGCGCCGCCGGCACAATCGCCGCAAACATGAACGGGTGTCGTCTGCCGAAGCGCGAGCGTGTCCGGTCAGACCAGGACCCGACGAGCGGGTCGAACAGCGCGTTGACGATCAGCCCGGCCGCCAGTGCCGTGCCGACATGGCCGGCAGGTAGCCCGCGCACCTGATTGTAGAAAATAAGCAGGAACGACGATGTCGCGGTAAAGGCGATGGCCTCGGCGGTGCTGCCAAGGCTGTAGTTGACCTTTTCGGCGCGTGTGAGCAGCGGCATGCTCATGCTGTTTTACTCAGGAACATGTTGAGCCTTCACAACTGAGGAGGCGGACAACGCCGCGCTACAATTCCGGTAGGCCTGCACCAACGCGTCGAGCTCATCGAACACAGTCCATTCCTCCACGACATAGCCGCCGCCAAATCGGAAGTGGCTGCTGCCTCTCAGTGCGATTGGCTTACCTGCGGGCACATCTCCCAGCATTCCGCCGCCCCGGGTCGTGCCCTCTGTCAGCCAGCGCACCGCCAGGATCACGCCGTCGGTTTCCTCCGACCAGCAGACATGCTCGACCCGGGTCATGGCGTCGGGCAGGCTTGTGAGCAGGTTTATGATGAGTTCGCTGATCGCACGCGGCCCTGTCGCCTCACGGCAGCCGGGCCAGTGCGCGACGGCATCGGCGGCATAGTGAAGTGGCACATGCTCGAGTCGCCGGGCATTCCAGATCTTATCGAAGTGATGCCGCGCCCAGCGTTCAGGCGTGTCGGTCCGACCGGCATAGCCTGGACGGGGAGCCTGACCATCGAGACGCGAGGGCGGCGACACGACGATTATGTCGCCGGGCGGATCCGCCGCCATTTTCTTCGCGGTTTCGTGCAGGTCGAGCCCGAGATGGCAGAGCACGGCGCCGCTGTCGTGCATCAACCATTCGGTATGAATGCGGTTATCGCGACTGATGCAGTCGGCGACGAAATAGCTCATCACCCGTTTTCCGGTTGCGGGCCCGAACTCGGATGCACCGAGATTTGTGCCCTTCGAATGGCCGAGGTGTGAGGTGTAGAAACCCGTCGTTTCGTCGCCGCTCCATGCGATATTGACGTGATCGGTCACCTGATCCGGATAGGCGTTGAGCGACGCCAGCGTCGCCGCGACAACCTGCTCGACCGATCGCACAACGCTGCTTGCGCCATAGATGGTGCAGCCTGCGTCGTAGGTTTCGTAAATCCGGCCGATCGCGCGATCGCGCCAGATTTCTTCGGTGATCCGGACGACGTAGTCGACGATGTCGCCATACTGCGCATCGAACCCGGACATCGCCTGCGTCCGCGTGGGTGGTCCTGACAAAAGATCGGCCGTCTTGCGTTGACGGATACGGGTGACGGGCGGGCGCCGGGGCAGAGCGAACGGCAGGGTCGGATCGTACGTCATGCCTCGCGCACCGGTCTCACCGCGTCAATGGTTGCCTTGCCGGCCCTGCGCAGAATCTCGACGTCGCAAGCATGGCGCCGCTGTGTGCTTGCTCCGCCCATGCCATCAATAGAGCCGACATTGCAAGCGGATGCAAGATCGCTCGGGAGCTGCCCAATCAGCTTTGCGGCAGCGGCCTGCGCAGCACCGAGCGGTCAACACGGAACCTGAGATCGTGGAACAGGTCGAGACCCATCTGCTGAAGGATGTGGGGTATGTCCATCATGACCCAATTGTCGATAATCTTGTCGTCCTCATCGAGGCGGTACCAGTCGGCGACCCGCATTTCGACCTTGCGGCCGGTCGGCGGGAGGCCAAGCCATTCTCCGCCGAGGTGGGTGCCCCTGAGCGAGGGCCAACCGCCGGTACAGGCGTAGCGTCCGTCGCCGAGCCGCATGTAGTGACCGGGCGCGTCTTGCGGGCCGCCAGGTTCCCGCCGCCACCCTCCCCGGTCGGGGAATGCCTGCAAAAACAGCGCGCCGTGGACGTCCCGGAACCCCCGGAGGCTGCGCCCCGATCCAATTCCCGCCGGTCCGTACCAGTTCATGTTTTCGTGCCAGTGCGGGCTGTGATTGCCGGGCTGCGTGGCAAGTAGCTTAATCTCGTCGGGCTTAGGCAATCCGGCTTGCATCTCCCGGACGATCCGTAGTGATTTCTCTCCGAGCAAAGCGTCGTGCCCGCGCGCGGTGGCTCCGGTATCCTGCGGCGGGAACGGCCACGCCTCTGCAGAGCCGGGCATTTCGCGAAGGGGGTAGAAGCCCGCTTGCCGCATCACATCGACGATGTCGAGGAGCACATAGGCCTTCGCGATCCTCCCCTCGCGCACGATGGCCGCGAAGCCGAACCGCAGGAAGGCCAGGCCCTTGGTCGGCGGGATGCCGATCCACGGTTCGTCGAACGTGCCCATCACCTGCCCCCAGGTGCTGACCATCTCGCGCCCCTCGTAGTCTCCGGCGATGGTGAAGGCGATGCGGTGCTCGTGATTGGGAAACGACGCCTTCAGCGGCCCCCAGAATGCCGCCTCCGCCGCCTCTACGCCGACCAGCGTGTTGAACGGATGGAAGATCTCAAAACGGCAGTCGGGGTGACAGTACTGGCGAAACGTAGCCGCTCTATCGGCCGACGCCATCCCCGCTAGAAATTCGACGACGACGCGCTTGTTTTGTACATGCCGGAGCGTCGGCTCACTGGCCCGCCGACCCTGTGCCTGGGAGAAAGCCGGCGCCGCGAAAGGCGCCGCAGCCAGCGCAAGACCAAAGCTCCCCAGGGCCCGCCGTCTCGACACGCTTTGGGATTGATCGCCTGTTCTGTCGACGTCGGGCTCATTCGATTTGCTTGTTCGGCTCATGGCGAACCCCTCCTCGTTGGCGCCGGCCGTTGTCGCCTGACAGTTTCCGTGGAGCGCACGGGCTCACGGCAGAGCCCGACTTGTCCCAGGATCGACGCCAATCGGCTGCCAATGCGTTGCCAGTTCGTGCATGCGGTTGCAAGCCGTCCTGTGCGTGCGCTTCCCGAACTCGCAAAATCGCCGATCCAGGTCATTGTGGGGTTCGCAAGTCGCGTCCTGGCTTTCCTCATTTTCAAGGCCGGACCGCGAACGCAGGGGCGATGCGACTTCGAATGCAAATCTCGACAGAAAGTAGTAGTTCGATCACCAGCAGGCCTCTGTGGGCGATAGGGAACGGTGGAATGGCGAGCGGCGCGAGCAAGGAGACTCAAAGGGGGGCAACCTCATATGATGTCGCCCGTCGTGCCGGGGTATCGCAGTCGGCTGTGTCGCGCTGCTTCAAGCAGGGCGCCTCGGTTGCGCCGCGCACGCGCGAGCGAATCCTGACCGCAGCGCGTGAGCTTAATTACTATCCGAATGCTATCGCCCAGGGTTTGATAACGCGGCGGTCAAACCTTGTTGCGATCATCATTTCGAACCTGACCAATCTCTATCATCCAGAAGTTCTGGCAGAGCTGACGCAACGCCTGTCGGCGCACGGCATCCGTGTCCTGCTGTTTTCACTCGCTGCGGAATCCGATGTCGATGAGGTGCTGGACCAGGTGTGGCGGTACCGCGTCGATGGCGCGGTTGTGGCCGCACGGCTTCACCCGGATCAACTTGCAGCCTTTGCTGATCGGGTCGTACCGGTGGTGCTCTATAACCGGGTCGGCGAGGGTGTGCCTGTCGCCAGCGTCTGCTGTGATTCAATCAGCGGCGAGCATGCGCTGGTTGAGGCCCTGGTCGAAGCCGAGCATCGCGTTTTCGGCATTATCGCCGGCCCTGCGGACAGCTACATCGGCGAGGAACGGGTCGATGCTGCCCACAGCAGGCTGCAACAGCTGGGGAAGGATTGCCGGATTGTGCGCGGCAATTTTGACTATGACAGCGGCGGCGCCGCGCTCAAGGAACTGATGCAGCAGACCAACCGCAAGCTGGACGCGCTGATTTGCGCGAACGACGTGATGGCGATCGGGGCGATTGACAGTGCGCGGATCACCTTCGGCCTGCAAGTGCCGGGTGATTTGTCGGTGGTCGGGTTCGACGGCGTCGGCCCGGCAACCTGGCTGGCCTATCAGGTGACCACGATCCGCCAGCCCGTACGACGGATGACAGAAGCTGCGGTGGCAATGCTGCTTGAGCGGATCGAACGGCCCAAGCTTTCGCCCGAGCAGCGACTGTTCGCAGGCGAATTGTTGCCTGGTAGCTCGGCGCGGCTCAGCTCGTGACAACAGTCGCTGATCAAACAATGAGGGGAAGCTGGACTGATGAATGATCGAATTTTGACCACCCATGTCGGATCATTGCCGCGCTCGGCAGCGGTCACGGATCTGGTTTTTGCTCAGGAGCGCGGCGAGCCCGTTGACGCAGCCCTGTTCTCTGCCGTGATCGGCGCGGCTGTGGATGATGCTGTGGCGCGCCAGGTCGCGAGCGGCGTCGATCTCGTTTCAGACGGCGAAATGTCCAAGATCAGCTACGCCACCTATATCAAAGACCGGATCACCGGATTTGATGGCGACAGCGCGCGGACGCCGCCGCAAGACCTTGAGATGTTTCCGAACTTCATGGCCCGGCAGAGCAAGGGCGGCGGAACCCCGACCTACCGCCGGCCGAAATGCGTGGGACCGGTCGCGCCGAAAACGCTCGCGCCGCTGGAGGAGGACGTGGCGCATATGAACGCTGCTCTGGACAGGCACGCACCCGTTGGCGGCTTCATGAACGCCGCCTCACCCGGGGTGATCGCATTGTTCCAGCCCAATGAGTTTTACCCGACCCAGGACGACTATCTCGAGGCGCTGGCGGAGGCGATGCGTCCCGAATACGAGGCGATCGTTGCGGCCGGCCTTTTGCTGCAGCTGGATAGCCCCGATCTCGGCCTCGGGCGGCACATGATGTACAAGGATCGCAGCGACACCGAATACCTGATGCTGATCGGCAGCCATGTCGAGGCGCTCAATCACGCGCTGCGCAACGTGCCTGCGGACCGTGCCCGCATGCACGTCTGCTGGGGCAACTATGAAGGGCCGCATTGCTGCGATGTGGAACTGGGCGTGATCCTGCCGACGCTGATGCAGGCGAAACCCGCCGCACTGCTGTTCGAAACATCAAACCCGCGCCATCAGGCCGACTGGAACTATTTTGTCGAGATGGCGGACATCATTCCTGACGACAAAATCCTGATCCCCGGTGTGATCGATTCGACCACCAACTTCATCGAGCATCCCCGCGTTGTCGCGGAACGGATCGAGCGGTATGCGAACATCATCGGGCGCGAACGGGTGATCGCCGGCACCGATTGCGGCTTTTCCACCTTTGCCGGGTTTGGCGTGGTGGATCCCGATATTGTCTGGGCCAAGCTCAAGACATTGGCCGAGGGGGCGGAATTGGCGAGCAAGCGGCTATGGTAGCTTTTCGCGAACGGTTGCTGGCCGGCGATCTGCTCGCCGGGACCTGGGTCAAGACACCGTATCCCCACGTCGTTGAGGTTCTCGCGCTTTCCTCACTCGACGTGGTCGTTCTCGACGCCGAGCATGCCCCGTTCGACCGGGGCAGTCTTGACCAGTGCATCATGGCTGCGCGGGCAGGCGGAATGCCAGTGCTCATCCGCCCGCCATCCTCTGCGCCCGAGCAGATATTGAACGCGCTCGATCTTGGCGCTGACGGCGTCATCCTGCCCCATATCCGGACGGCGGACGACGCCGAGCGGGCGGTCAAGGCCTGCCACTATGTCAGCGGCGGGCGCGGCTATGCGGGGAGTTCAAGGGCGGCGGGTTACACCACCAAGGGCATGGCGGGGCACCGAGCTGCAGCCAGGTCAGTCATTGTCGTCGCCCAGATCGAAGACGTCGAAGGCGTTGAGAATATCGACGCCATCGCCCGCGTGCAGGGCATCGACGCCCTGTTCATCGGCCGGGCCGACCTGACCATCGCCTACGGCGCCGAAACGCCTGACGACGCCGTGGTGGTCAGCGCCGTTGAACGGGTTGTCGCGGCGGGCAAAGCTGCGGGGCGAACCACCGGCATGTTCCTTGGCCGGGCCAGTGATGTGCCGATGTGGCGGGAGCAGGGATCGAGCCTGTTCATCCTGGGATCAGATCACGAATTTC
>JANPIH010000113.1:0-5544 GCA_031424895.1 Rhodospirillales bacterium | reverse complement strand
CGGGCGGTTTCGATCAGGGCTTGGGTGGGGGCCTGGGTGGGGGTGGTGTCCATGGCGTGCCTCCGTGGGTGGAATTGCGATCCAGCCTACACGGATTTCCGTCGCTTGCGATGGGAGGGGGCGATGGGAGGGGGCGATGGGAGGGGGGCGATTGGATGGGGCAGACGCGTTGCCGGTTTGACGCAGATCAATGCGGCGTGGGCGGAAGGAAGGTTTTATGCGCTCAACCCTTTCGGAGGATGGATCGATGACTTCCGGTGAGACGCTCTACCTGGCCCTGGTGCTCGCGACATTCGGCGGGTTTGGCAGCTGGCTGTTCTATGTCAACTGGCGCTTTGACCGGCTGACGTCCGGCAAGCCGGAAGCGCGACGGTTTGAACACCCGCAAGGGCTGGAATACGCCGCCGCGGATTGATCCGCGCGGTGGACCGAAGGTAAGGCTGGGCTCTGCCCAGACCCGCCAGGGGCCAAGCCCCTTGACCTTATCCATGCGGGGTCGGAGATTTGGTGTTGCCTTCTTCGATGACCTGAATATTTTCAGGCATTCATGTGATAAAATATTCCTGAGTGTCGGTCCAGAAAGTATCAAGCGTCGTTCTGGACGGACACTTAGGCTGCGGCGAAGGAAGTAAGGAGAAAGTCTTTTTTCTGTGAACAAAAAGAAGCAAAAAAACTTTGTACATTTGGGGGGATAAGGGATGTTGTTTCGCTTCAGTTGATGTGTGTAGGAAGGAAACGTAGGTCCTTCACTTCGTTCGGGATGACGCAAAATAAATGAAAGAAGTTTTTTGTTTCTTTTTGTTCACAAAAAAGACTCCTCCTTATTCCACTGTGACCGACTTTGCCAGGTTGCGCGGCTGATCAACGTCGGTGCCTTTTAGGATGGCGACGTGGTAGGCGAGGAGTTGGACGGGGATGGCGTAGAGGATCGGGGCGACGAAGGGGTCGACGCGGGGCATCACGATGGCGTCGGTGGCGATGCCGCGCAGTTTGGCGGCCCCCTCCTCGTCGCTGAGGACGATGACCTGGCCGCCGCGGGCGGCGGCTTCCTGGAGGTTCGAGGCGGTTTTCTCGAACAGCGGGCCAGAGGGGGCGATGGCGATGATCGGGACGAATTTGTCGATCAGCGCGATGGGGCCGTGCTTCATTTCGCCGGCGGCGTAGCCTTCGGCGTGGATGTAGCAGATTTCCTTGAGTTTCAGGGCGCCTTCGAGGGCGATGGCGTAGTTGGCGCCGCGGCCGAGGTAGAGCACGTCCCGCGCCTCGGCGATGCGGCGGGCGACGCGCTGGATGGCGGTGATGTTGTCCAGCACCTCGGCGGCGGCGGCGGGGATGGTGAGGAGGGCTTGGGTGAGGGCGGCTTCGCGGGCGGCGTCGATGACGTTGCGGGCGCGGGCGACGGCGATGGCGAAGCAGGCCAGGACGGTCAGTTGGGCGGTGAAGGCCTTGGTGGAGGCGACGGCGATTTCGGGGCCGGCGATGGTTTGCAGCACGGCGTCGGAATAGCGGGCCATGCTGCTTTCGGGGACGTTGACGACCGACAGGACGGGCATGCCCTGTGATTTCATGTAGTTCAGGGCGGCGATGGTGTCGGCGGTTTCGCCGGACTGGCTGACCAGGAGGCCGAGGCTGTTGGGGATGGCGGGCGGTTCGCGGTAGCGGAACTCGCTGGCGACATCGACGTCGGCCGGGAGTCGGGCGATTTCCTCGAGCCATTGGCGGCCGGCGAGGGCGGCGAAATAGGCGCCGCCGCAGGCCGAGAGGCTGACGCGGGCGATGGTGCGGGGGTCGAACGGCAGGGGGGGGAGGCGGACGGCGCGGGTGGCGGGGTCGATCATTTGGTGCAGAGTGTCGCCGATGACGCCGGGGTGTTCGTGCAGTTCCTTTTCCATGAAATGGCGGTAGTTGCCCTTGCCGACCATGGCGCCGGACAGCGCGGTGAGTTTCACCTCGCGCTGGATCTCGGTGTTGTTTTCGTCGAAGAACTGGGCGCCCTCGCGGCCGATGACGGCCCAGTCGCCATCGCGCAGGAAGGCGATGCGGCGGGTGAGGGGGGCCAGCGCCAGGGCGTCGGAGCCGATGAACATCTCGCCTTCGCCGAAGCCGACCGCGAGGGGGGCGCCGTGGCAGGCGCCGACGAGGAGCTCGGGGTGGCCTGCGAACATCATGGCGAGCGCATAGGCGCCTTCGAGGCGGGCGAAGGCGGCGCCGGCGGCTTCGACGGGGGCCATGCCTTGGCGGAGGTGCAGGTCGACGAGTTGGGCGACGGTTTCGGTGTCGGTTTCGGAGGTGAAAGTCTGGCCGGCGGCTTCGAGTTCGGCGCGGAGTTCGGCGTGGTTCTCGATGATGCCGTTGTGGACGATGGAGACGCGGGCGGTGCCGTGGGGATGGGCGTTGGCCTCGGTGGGCGCGCCGTGGGTGGCCCAGCGGGTGTGGCCGATGGCGGTGGTGCCGGGGAGCGGGGTTTCGTCGAGCATGGCGGCGAGGTTGGCAAGCTTGCCGGGAGCGCGGCGGCGTTCGATGTGGCCGTTGACCAGGGTGGCGATGCCGGCGCTGTCGTAGCCGCGGTATTCGAGGCGGCGGAGGGTTTCCAGCACCAGGGGGGAGGCGGGGCGGGTTGCGATGACGCCTATAATGCCGCACATGGTGTGGTTCCCCTGAAGTTAAGCAAGGATCTTCTTTTTCTGAAGAAAAAGAAGCAAAAAGACTTTCTATTCATTTGCGCCGCGATAAGTTGGTGCGGCGCCGAGTCGGGAAAGTTTTTTGGTTCTTTTTTCAAAAAAGAACTTCTTTCTTTTGTTTCGATGCGCGGAACACTGCGGCGCGGCCTTCAAGGACTTGTTGGCGGGCGCGACCGAAGGCCATTGCGTTGGGCGGGACGTTCTGGGTGACGACGCTGCCGGCGGTGACCATGGCACCGTCGCCGATTTCGATCGGGGCGACGAGGATGGAGTTGGAGCCGATGAAGACGTCGGCGCCGATGGTGGTGCGGTGCTTGGCGTAGCCGTCGTAGTTGCAGGTGATGGTGCCGGCGCCGATGTTGGTACGGGCGCCGATTTCGGCGTCTCCGAGATAGGCGAGGTGGTTGGCCTTGGCGCCGGGGCCGAGGCGGGCGGCCTTCACTTCGACGAAGTTGCCGATATGCGCGGCCTGGCCGATGTCGGCCCCGGGGCGCAGGCGGGCGAAGGGGCCGATGAGGGCGCCTTCGCGGACGATGCAGCCTTCGAGGTGGCTGAAGGGGCGGATTTCGACGTTGGACTCGACGGTGACGCCGGGGCCGAAGACGACGTTGGGGCCGATGGTGATGTCTTGGCCGAAGACCGTGTCGGTGCAGAGGAAGACGGTTTCGGGGGCGGTGAGGGTGACGCCGGCCTCCATTGCGGCGCGGCGGAGGCGGCGCTGGACGGTGGCTTCGGCGTCGGCGAGTTCGGCGCGGGAGTTGATGCCGCGCAGGTCGTGTTCCGGGCCGGTGACGGCGGCGACGCGCTTGCCTTCGGTGCGGGCCAGGGCGACGAGGTCGGTGAGGTAGTATTCGCCGGCGGCGTTGTCGGGGCGGACGGCGGCGAGCCAGCGGGCCATGTCGGCGGCGGGGGCGCAAAGGACGCCGGCGTTGCAGAGGCCGGTGGCGCGTTCCTGCTCCGTGGCGTCCTTGAACTCGACGATGCGTTGGACGTCGTGTTCCGGTCCGATGACGCGGCCGTAGCGGGCGGGGTCGGCAGGGCGCATGGCGAGCAGCGCGAGGGCGGCACCTTCCTGGCGGGTGGCGAGGAGGGCGCGCAGGGTGGCTTCGGTGATCAGCGGGTTGTCGGCGTAGAGGACGGCGATGTCGCCGGTGGTGAAGTGGCTGGCGGCCTGCAGGGCGGCGTGGGCGGTGCCGAGGCGGTCAGTCTGGATGACGCAGGGGTGGGGGGCGGCGACGGCTTCGAGGGCGGCCATGTCGGGGCCGACGACCACGACGATGCGGTCAAACACCGCTTCGCAGGTGGCGAGCAGGTGGCGCAGCATGGGGCGGCCGGCGATGGGGTGCAGCGCCTTGGGGCGGGCGGACTTCATGCGCGTGCCGAGGCCTGCGGCCAGCACGACCGCGGTCGTTGGAAGGGCAGGGGGTGCAACGGTGCTCATGGGGGGTGGAGTAGCGGCCCGGGCTGCGTTCTGTCAAAGGAAGCGGGATCACGCTTGGTATTCCTGCCCTGCTTTCGCAACGAGGCGCGCGCCGCATGCAACCGCTGATGGTATTCGACCTGGATGGCACGCTGGTGGATTCGGTGCCGGACCTGGCGGCGGCCCTGAACCGGCTGATGGCCGGGCGGGCGCTGGCGCCGTTTGGGCGGGCGCAGGTGGCGGGGTTCGTGGGGGATGGGGCGCGGGTGCTGCTGGAGCGGGCGTTCGGGGCGCGCGGGACGGTGCCGGACGCGGCGGCGCTGGGGGATTTCCTGCGCGACTACGGGGCGAATGCGGCGGTGCTGACGGAACCGTATCCCGGCGTGCGCGAGACGCTGGAGCGGTTCGCGGCGGCGGGGTGGCGGATGGCGGTGTGCACCAACAAGCCGGAAGCGCCGGCGCGGAGCCTGCTGGCGGCGCTGGACCTGGCGCGGTATTTCGCGGCGGTGGGGGGCGGGGACAGCTTTGCGGTGCGCAAGCCTGATCCCGGGCACCTGCTGGCGACGATCGAGGCGGCGGGGAGCACGCCTTCGGTGGCGGTGATGGCGGGGGACCACCACAACGACGTGCTGGCGGCGGCGGGGCTGGGAGTGCCGAGCATCTTCGCGGCCTGGGGGTATGGGCCGGCAGAGACGGGGGAGCATGCTTCGGCGACGGCGCGGGCTTTTTCGGAAGTTTTTGAGTTGGCGGTGGGGCTTCAGAAGTAAGGAAGAAGTTCTTTTTTGGAAAAAAGAACCAAAAAACTTTTCATCCATTTGCAACGAGTTGAACTCGATGCAAATGGATGAAAGTCTTTTTGCTTCTTTTTCTTCAGAAAAAGAAGACTCTTGCTACTGCTTGATGAGCGTACCGTAGCCGCCTTCGGTGAAGAGTTCGAGCAGGCAGGCGTGGGGCTGGCGGCCATCGAGGATGACGGCGCCTTTGACGCCGCGCTGGACGGCGTCGACGCAGTTTTCCACCTTGGGGATCATCCCGCCGGTGATGGTGCCGTCGGCGATGCCGGCACGCACGTCGGCCAGGGTCATTTCCGGGATCAGGTTCATTTGCTTGTCCAGCACGCCGGGAACGTCGGTGAGCATGAGCAGGCGGGTGGCGCCCAGGGCACCGGCGACGGCGCCGGCGACGGTGTCGGCGTTGATGTTGTAGGTTTGGCCGTGCGCGTCGACGCCGACCGGGGAGATGACGGGGATGAGGCCGGCGCCGGTGAGCGCGTGGATGACGCGGACGTCGACATGGGCGGGTTCGCCGACGAAGCCGAGGTCGATTTCCTCCATGGCGCCGGTTTCGGGGTTCTTGCGGGTGCGGCGGATTTTTTCGGCGCGGATGAGGCCGCCATCCTTGCCGCAGATGCCGACGGCCAGCGCGCCGGCGCGGTTGATGAGG
>JANPIH010000112.1:0-8558 GCA_031424895.1 Rhodospirillales bacterium | reverse complement strand
TGCGGCCCGGTGTGCCGTGCCGCAACCGTTCCCGCCCCCGCCGATATCTGGCACAACGCGGCGCGACCATCAGGGAACCAAAGTGATGGAATACCTCCACACCCTGATGCGGGTGTCCTCGATCGAGGACACCGTCGCCTTCCTCGGCGTCATCGGCCTCAAGGAGATCCGCCGCTACTCCAGCGAGAAAGGCCGCTTCACCAACGTCTTCCTCGCCGCCCCCGGCGACGAGGCCGCCCAGGTCGAACTCACCTACAACTGGGACCCCGAGGCCTATACCGGCGGCCGCAACTTCGGCCACCTCGCCTACGCCGTCGACAACATCTACGAAACCTGCGCCGCCCTGCAAAAACACGGCGTCACCATCAACCGCCCGCCGCGCGAAGGGAAGATGGCCTTCGTCAAAACACCGGACGGTATCTCCGTCGAGCTCCTCCAGGACGGCGATGCGCTGGCGGTGGCCGAGCCATGGGCCAGCCTGCCGAACGTCGGCAGCTGGTAACGAAATAAAGGGGAAGGAAGGGCAGGGCTCTGCCGTCGCGACGCGAAGTCGCGCCGCGGAGACCCGCTGGGGCCTGAGGCCCCAGACCCCCATCCAGGGGCGCCTGGGGTCTAAACCCCCTGGCGCCGCCCGCGCCAAGCACGCTTTTCACACCTCACCTATGAGATATTATATCTAACTTTTCTGTTCCCGCGGCCGGTCGAGCGGCGGTATTCTCCCCGCATGTCCCATTCACCGCACCCCCCGGCTACCGCCTACGCCGTCACGCGCGCCGCCCTTCGGGTCGGCGTCGTGGTTGCGCGTACGCAGTTCGGCGCCGGGATCGCGGCCCTCATCCTCGCCCTCCTCGCCAGGCTCCTGGCCAGGACCGAGGCCGCCTGGGACCTCCCCGAAATCCACGAAGCCGACGACGAGTCCTGCGTCCCGACATGGTTCGTCATGGGCCGCGCCCCCCACGCCGCCGTCGTCGAAGCCGGCCTCGTCCCGGACTGGATCTTCACGTCCCGCAACCGAGGCATGCGCCCGAACTGCGTCCCGCCTCGCCCGCACTGCGCGCCACGCGAAGCCCGCGCCCCGCCCGCCTGATGCCCCGCCCCGCGCTGAATCCCCCCGATTCCGGGGCTGCCGACTCACGTCCTAATTAATTCCGATATCGCAACTAACTTCACCCTACCCCTCGAACCGCGGCAACGCCACCCGCCGCCCCAGCGCCAGCGCATCCAGCGTCATCTGCAATGGCGCGAGGTCCGCCTCGCCCCGCCCACGCGCCACGAGCTCGCCAAACCGCGCATACAGCATCGGATACTCCGCCCGCGTCTCCTCCACCGCCACCACCCCGTCGATCTCCAGCCGCCCGCCACTGTCCAGCAACGCCACCTCGTGCCCGCACTGCGTCGCAATCCGAACCTCGCGCTGGTCCGGCCCGGTGTGCCCCCAGTCCATGTGCATCTCCATCCGCCCCCCCTCTTCCGAAGTGGGCCCATCCAGCGACCCGAACACTAGCGAAGCGCTCAACGGCGCCGCATGGTTCTCCGCGATCCGCAGTTCCGCCGACCGCACGAAGGGCGGGTTGGCAAACAACCGGCTCACCACCGACAGCGCATTGATCCCCATGTCGAACACCCCCAGCCCATCCGCCTCCCAGATCCACCCCTGGTCCGGATGGTACTTCCGGAAATCCTCGTTCCAATCCACCCGCATCGAAGCCAGCTTCTTCCCCGCCAGGAACCGCCGCGCCGCCTCCACCGCCGCATTGCACTGCGAATGCCAGCTTGCATACAGCACCACCCCCTGCCGCGCCGCCAACCGCACCAGCGCCTCCGCCTCCCCCATCGTCGCCGCCGGCGGCTTCTCCAGCAGCACATGCTTGCCCGCCAGCAACGCATCCCGCGCAATCGCGAACCGCACCCCGGGCGGCGTGCAGACCGCCACCGCCTCCACCGCGCCCAGCATGTCCCGGTGGTCGACATGCACCTTCAGCCCCGCCACGTCCGCCCCGCCGGAATGGCTCGCCAAGCCCGCCAGCGTGAACGCGTCAGACTCCGCGATGGACGGCAGATGCCGCTTGCGGGCGATTTCGCCCAGCCCGATGATGCCGATACGAATGCTCATGCGCGCGCTCCCAGAAAGGAAGTAAGGCCTTCTTTTTCTGTAGAAAAAGAAGCAAAAAGACTTTCATTCGTTAACAAAGTCGAGAGACACAGGCTTATGAATAAAAGTTTTTTGGTTCTTTTGTTCAAAAAAGAACCGCTTCCTTGCTACAGCGACGTAAACCCATCATCCGCCACCATCACCGACCCATTGATGAACCTTGCCGCCTCGCCCGAACACAAAAGCAGCAGCAGCCCATCGATATCCCGCGCCTCCCCCATCCGCTTGCGCGGCAGCGACCCGACCCACTTCGCCCCCGCCTCGGTGCCGAGGAATTCGGCGCTGATCTCGGTGGCGATATAGCCAGGCGCGATCGCGTTGGTGTTGATCCCGTGCCGGCCCCACTCGCGCGCCATCGCATGTGTCATCTGGATCAGCGCCGCCTTGGACATGCCATAGGTCGAAAGCTGCCCGATCGCCCGCATCCCCGCGATCGAGGCGATGTTGACGATCCGCCCCTCCCGCCTGTGCGCCATCATCTGCTGCGCCGCCGCCTGCGCCAGGAAGAACGCCCCCTTCAGGTTGGTGTCCATTACCGCGTCGTAGTCGTCCTCGCCGATCGCCTCCAGCTTCGCCTGGATGGAAATGCCCGCATTGTTCACCAGCACATCCACCGGCCCCAGCCCGGCCAGCACCGCCTCCGCCCCCGCCCGCACCGAAGCCACCGACGCCACGTCCATCCCCACCGCCAACACCTCGGCCCCACCTTCCCGCAACTCCGCGGCCAGTGCCTCCAACCGCTCCACCCGCCGCGCCGCAATCGCTACCCGCGCCCCCGCGCCAGCGAGCACCCGCGCGAACCGCTCCCCCAACCCGGAAGAGGCGCCCGTCACCAGCGCCACCTTCCCCCGGGTATCGTCGAACATCAGGCCGCCCACGAAGAAGAAGCCGCCCCAAGCCCCAGCCGCGCCCGCGCCGCCGCGTACTCCGCCGCCAGCCGATCGACCAACTCCGCCGCACCGACAACGGACTTCACCGCCCCGATCCCCTGGCCCGCGCCCCAGATGTCTTTCCACGCCCGCACCCGGTTGTCGGCGAAGCTCATCTGCCCCTTCTCGCCGGCCGGCATGTTCTTCGGATCAAGCCCGTTCTTCACCAGAGTCGGGATCAGGTAGTTGCCATGAACCCCCGAAATCGCGTCGGTATACAGAATGTCCTGCGCCGAACTGTCGACGATCATCTGCTTGTAACCCTCGGCCGCATTCGCCTCATGCGTCGCGATGAACGCACTGCCCACGTAAGCCACATCCGCCCCCGCCGCCTGTGCGGCCAGCACCGCGCCCCCATTGGCAATCGCGCCCGACAGCGCCACCGGCCCCTCGAACCACTCCCGGATCTCCTGCAGCAACGCGAACGGCGACGTGCTCCCCGCATGCCCGCCCGCCCCCGCGGCCACCGCAATCAACCCCGTCGCCCCCTTCTCGATCGCCTTCTTCGCGAAGGTGTTGTTGATGATGTCGTGCAGCGCGATCCCGCCATAGGCCTTCGTCGCCGCATACACATCCTCCCGCGCGCCCAGCGAGGTGATGATGATCGGCACCTTGAACTTCACCGTCTGCTCAAGGTCATGCTCCAGCCGCACGTTGCTCCGGTGCACGATATGGTTCACCGCGAACGGTGCGGCCGGCCGGTCCGGGTGCTTCGCGTTATGCTCGCCCAGCTCCGTGGTGATCCGATCGAGCCACTCCGCCAGCGCCTCCGCCGGCCGCGCATTCAGCGCCGGAAACGACCCCACCACGCCAGCCTTGCACTGCGCAATCACCAGGTCGGGATTGCTCACGATGAACATCGGCGAAGCGATGACGGGAATGCGCAGGCGCTGAAGGATCGGGGGCAGGGACATGGCGTGGCTCGTTTCCATAGGTTTTCCCGATCCTGCCATGCCCGCTCGCCATGGTAAAACGACAGCAGCGTCATCGATGCCAGCGCAAGGGCAGGTGTCCACTGAACTCCCGGCACAGCCATTCTCACCCGTCTTGCGCCATCCGCCGCTTGCACCACATGCCCCGGGCGCGCGAAAATGATCTTAACCAGGGAGCAACCGCCATGGACCTCAGCTTCACCCCCGACGAACTCACCTTCCGCGACGAGTGCCGCGCCTTCTTCCGCGAGGAATTCCCCGCAGCCATCCGCCGCAAGGTGCTCGACGGCCAGCACCTCACCAAGGACGAGATCGTCACCGCCCACCGCCTGCTGAACGCCAAGGGCTGGGCCACCCCGCATTGGCCGCAGGAATGGGGCGGCAAGGACTGGACCCCCGTTCAATACTACTTCTACCAGGATGAGATGCAGCAGGCCGGCGTCCCCTCGCCGCTCGCCTTCAACACCTCCATGGTCGGCCCCGTCATCGCCCAGTTCGCCAGCGAGGAACTGAAGCAGCGTTTCCTCCCCGCCACCGCCAACCTCGACATCTGGTGGTGCCAGGGCTTCTCCGAACCCGGCGCCGGCTCCGACCTCGCATCCCTGCGCACCAAGGCCGAGAAGCGCGGCAACACCTGGGTCATCAACGGCCAGAAAACTTGGACCACGCTCGCCCAGCACGCCGACTGGATCTTCGTCCTCTGCCGCACCGACGCGACCGCCAAGAAGCAGGAAGGCATCTCCTTCATCCTGGCCGACATGAAAACGCCGGGCATCACCCGCCGCCCCATCCAGACCATCGACGGCGGCCATGAGGTCAACGAAATCTTCTTCGACGAGGTCGTCGTCCCCGAGGAGAACCTGGTCGGCGAAGTGAACAAGGGGTGGGACTACGCCAAGTTTCTCCTCGGCAACGAGCGCACCGGCATCGCCCGCGTCGGCTTCTCCAAGGCCCGTCTCAAGAAAATCCGCGAACTCGCCGCCCTCGAACGCGTCGGCGAACAACGGGTCATCGACAACCCCAAGTTCATGGAAAAGCTCACCGCCACCGAAATCCGCCTCAAGGCCCTGGAGATGACCCAGCTGCGCGTGGTGGCCAACGACCGCGGCCGCGGCGGCAGGCCCGATCCCGCCAGCTCCATCCTCAAGCTCGAAGGCTCGGTCATCCAGCAGGCCACCACCGAACTTCTGATGGACGTCGTCGGCCCCTACGTCATGCCATTCGCCGAATCCGACGAAGGCAGCGGCCGCAACGAAGCCGGCTGGGGGCCGGAATACGCCGCCCAGGCCGCGCCCACCTACTTCAACAACCGCAAGGTCTCGATCTACGGCGGCTCCAACGAAATCCAGCGCAACATCATTGCGAAGGCGATCTTGGGCTTTTAACATAAGGAAGAAGTTCTTTTTTGGAAAAAAGAACCAAAAAACTTTCTATCCATTTGCGCCGTACTCAACCCTTTGAACCGGGCGCAAATGGATAAAAGTCTTTTTGCTTCTTTTTCTTCAGAAAAAGAAGACCCTTCCTTCCTGCTCTCCGTTCAGGACACACGCACATGGACTTCGACCTCAGCGACGACCAACGCCTGCTCAAGGACAGCGTCGATCGCCTGATCGCCGACCGCTACGCTTTCGACGCCCGCCGCAAGATCATGGCCGAGCCTGGCGGCTGGTCGCGCGCCATGTGGGCGCAGTTCGCCGAACTCGGCCTGCTCGGCCTGCCCTTCCCCGAAGCCCTCGGCGGCTTCGGCGGCGGCCCGGTCGAAACCATGCTGGTCATGGAAGCCTTCGGCCGCGGCCTGGTGCTGGAACCCTTCCTCGCCACCGTCATCCTCGGAGGCGGCCTCGTCCAGGCCGGCGGCAGCGCCGAGCAGCAGAAGGCGATCCTCCCGCAGATCGCCGCCGGCAAGAAGGTGATGGCCTTCGCCCATGTCGAGCGGTCCAGCCGCTACAACCTCGCCGACGTCCAGGCCACGGCGAAGCAGAACGGCGGCACCTGGGTGCTCAACGGCGAGAAATCCGTCGTCATCGCCGGCGACACCGCCGACACCCTGATCGTCACCGCCCGCACCTCGGGCGGACGCTTCGACCGCTCCGGCATCGGCCTGTTCCTTGTCGATGCGAAGTCCCCAGGCGTCACCATCCAGGGCTATCCCACGCAGGACGGCACCCACGCCGCCGAAATCCGCTTCGACAATGCAACCGCCGAAGCCCTCGGCGACCCCGCCGGTGGCCTCGACGCCGCCGAGATGGTCATGGACCAGGCCATCGCCGCCATCTGCGCCGAGGCCGTCGGCCTGATGCACGAAATGCACACCTCAACCGTCGACTACATGAAAACCCGCAAGCAGTTCGGCCGCGCCATCAGCGAGTTCCAGGTCCTGCAGCACCGCTCGGTGGACATGTTCGTCTCGCTGGAACAGGCGCGCAGCATGTCGATGTTCGCCACCTTCTCCGCCGGCGAGCCCGACGCCAAGTCCCGTTCTCGCGCCATCTCGGCCGCCAAGGTCCAGATCAACAACTCCGGCAAGCATGTCGGCCAGGAATGCGTCCAGCTCCACGGCGGCATCGCCATGACTATGGAATACAAGGCCGGCCACTACTTCAAGCGCATGACCATGCTGGAACAACTCTTCGGCGACACCGATACCCATCAGGCCCGGGTCGCTGCTTCCGGGAGTTTGTTCTAGAAGCAAGAATCTTCTGTTTCTGAAGAAAAAGAAGCAAAAAGACTTTTCATCCATTTGCGCCTTGTTGAACCGTTCGGGCACGGCGCAAACGGATGGAAGTTTTTTGGTTCTTTTTTTCAAAAAAGAACTTCTTCCTTCGCTGATGCTACAGGACCCCCGCCCATGAACCTCTCCGAAGCCAACAAGCTCCGCTACGACCTGTCGGGCAAGGCGGCCCTCGTCACCGGCGCCGCCTCCGGCATCGGTCTTGCCACCGCCACCATGCTCGCCCGCAACGGCTGCGCGGTCGCCATCAACCATTTGGCAGACGACCCCCGTGGCGGGGAAGCCGTCGCCAACCTCCGCCAGGAGGGGCTGAACGTCATCTCCGCCCCCGGCAACGTCGGCGTCGCCGGCGATTGCGAGCAGATGGTCGAGGCCGCCTGCCGCAAGCTCGGGCGCCTCGACCTGCTGGTGAACAACGCCGGCACCCCCGGCGTGCGGGAAGTCGTGCCGCCGGACCGCATCGACCTCATCACCGACGAGCTTTGGGAAACCCTGCTCCAGGTCAATCTGGTCGGCGTCTTCCGCTGTTCCAAGGCCGCCGCTCCGTGGCTGAAGGAAAGTCAGGGCGCCATCGTCTCCACCGCCTCCATTGCCGGCCTGCACTTCGCCGGCTCCTCGCTGGCCTACGGCGCCGCCAAGGCCGGCGTCATCAGCCTCACCAAGAACCTCGCCCGCGGCCTTGCCCCCGTCCGCGTCAACGCCGTCGCCCCCGGTGCCGTCAACTCGTCATGGCAAATCGAATGGACGCCGGAGGCCCGCCAGCATTCCATCGACAAATCCACCCTCAAGCGCCGCTGCGAACCGGAGGACCTCGCCGAAGTCATTGTCTTCCTCGGCTTCGGCGCCTCCATGGTCACCGGCCAGACCATCGTGGTCGACGGCGGGCTGACGCTGTAGGTACGGGAAGGGCAGGGGGCGGTCCGCCCTTCCGCCCTGTCCCGCCGCCTACGAAGCCGGATAGGGCGGCTTGAAGATGCCGCCTGGCGAGAGCGTGAAAATCTCGCACCCGGTCTCGGTCACGCCCACCATATGCTCGAACTGCGCCGACAGGCTGCGATCGCGCGTCACCGCCGTCCAGCCGTCGTCCAGCACCTTCACCTCCGGCCGTCCGGCATTCACCATCGGCTCGATGGTAAAGAACATCCCCGGCTCCAGCACCGGCCCATCGCCCGGCCGCCCGAAATGCAGCACGTTCGGGGGTGCGTGGAACGTCCGCCCGATCCCGTGGCCGCAGAAATCGCGCACCACGCTGAACCGGTTGCCCTCCACAAAGGTCTGGATTGCATGCCCGATATCGCCGAACCGCGCCCCCGGCTGCACCGCCGCGATCCCGCGCATCAGCGCCTCGTGCGTCACCTCGATCAGGTTGCGCGCCTTCGTGCTCGGCGGCCCCGCGCAGTACATGCGCGAACTGTCGCCATACCAACCGTCCAGGATCACGGTGACATCGATATTCACGATGTCCCCCACCTCCAGCCGCCGATCCCCGGGAATCCCGTGGCACACCACATGGTTGATCGAGGTGCAGATCGACTTCGGATAGCCGCGGTAGTTCAGCGGCGCCGGAACCGCCCCGTGCGCCAGGATGAACGCGTGGCACAGCGCATCCAGCGCCTCGGTGGTCGCCCCGGGGCGCACGTGTTCACCGATCATGTCCAGCGTCTCAGCCGCCAGCCGGCCCGCCGCGCGCATGCCCGCGAAATCGTCGGGGGCGTGCAGCATGATCCGTCGCGCGTCCTGCCTGCCGTCCATCAAGCTCTCCCTGCGGCCCCAGGATGGCCGCCCTCCGTCGCGAACATGCGCAACCGGCGTGC
>JANPIH010000111.1:0-1642 GCA_031424895.1 Rhodospirillales bacterium | reverse complement strand
CGCTCGGCCGCCCCCGCGGCGTCACCGCCGCCAGCACCACGCCCCCCAGCAGCGACCCCAACGCCTCCGCCGCCGCCAGAAACCCCGCCCCCCCCGGCGACACCCCCCACACCCCCAGCGCCAGCGGCGCCACCAGCGCCGAGTAGCTGAAGGCGAACATGTTCATCACCACCGTCACCAGCAGCACGCCCCGCACCGTCGGATCGGTCCGCGCATAGGCGAACCCGTCCGCCAGGTCGCGCGGCACCCGCCCCAGCGTCAGCCGCGTCGTCGCCTGCACATGCGCCACCCCCACCACCAACAGCGCCGCCACCAGAAAGCACACGGCCGAAACCGCGAACGCCCCCGCCGCCCCCAGCGCCGCGAACACCGCGCCCCCCACCAGCGGCCCGATGCCGCGCATCATCGCATTCGTCAGGCTGTCCAGCGCCACCGCGCGCCCCATCAGCGCCACCCCCGCCGCCTCGCCGCACATCCGCCGCCGCGTGCTCATCTCCGTCGCCCACACGCTGCCGCCAATGAAGGCCGCCACCCCAACATGCCACGGCCGCAACACCCCCAGCAGCGCCAGCCCACACACCCCGGCCGAGGCCAGCATGCTCACCACCATCCCCCACTGCAAAATCGCCTTGCGGTTCACCGCGTCCGAAACCACCCCCGCCACCGCCCCGAACAGCAGCATCGGCAAGGCCCGCATCGCGGAAACCACCGCCACCGCAAACCCCGACCCCGTCACCTCCCAGGTGAACAGCGCCGCCGCCAGCGTGTCGGAAAACCGCATCGCATTGCCCAGCGCCCCGATCGCCCACAGCCGCACAAACGCCCGCGAGCCCATCAGCGCGCGCAGCCCCCTCCGTCCCGTGTCTTCGGTCCCTGGCGACGATTCCATCCCGCCGCCAAATCACCACGCCGCGCAGCACATGGCCAGCCGCCCGGACAGGCGATACGATCAACCCAGACACGCCCCAGGGAGCGAGACATGCGCATCACCCCGCCGACCTACGAGCAGATGACCCCCGACCAACGCGCCGTCCACGACGCCGCCGTCGCCGGCAAGCGCGGCCGCATGCCACCCCCCGCCCTGGCCTGGATCCACGCGCCCGACCTCGCCATGCGCACCCAGCACCTCGGCGAATACATCCGCTACGACACCATCTTCGGCCCCGCCCTGATGGAAATCGCCGTCCTCGTCACCGCGAAATACTGGCGCAGCCACTACGAATGGTACGCCCACCGCCGCCTCGCCGAAGCCGCCAACCTCGATGCCGCCATCATCAACGCCATCCGCGACGGCCAAAATCTGCCCCCGGTCGACGAGAAAACCCAAATCATCCACGACTACTCCAAGACCCTCCACGAAACCCGCGACGTCCCAATGGCCCTGCACAACCGCATGCTCGCCGCCTGGGGCCCCCGCGGCGTCGCAGACGTCATCGGCATCTGCGGCTACTACACCCTCGTCAGCATGACCCTGAACGGCTTCGACGTCGGCCTCCCCGACGGCGCCGTCTCCGAAATCTAGCCCCCCCGTCATCCTGAACGCAGTGAAGGACCCACGCTGTTCCTCACCGTACCAACCGCAGCTACGAAAGTGCAGGGGCTCTGCCCCATAGGCGCGAATCGAAGGGTCTTTTCCCGACGC
>JANPIH010000110.1:0-3409 GCA_031424895.1 Rhodospirillales bacterium | reverse complement strand
GTTTGACGGGTCAGGCACGGCGCAAGGGGAGAAAAGTTTTTTGGTTCTTTTTTCCAAAAAAGAACATTCTTTCTTACTTCGCCAGCTCTTGCTCCACCAGCGTGGCCCAGAAGCTCGCCCCGATCGGCAGGATATCATCGTTGAAGTCGTATTTCGGGTGGTGGACCTGGGTGGTGAAGCGCTCGCCGTCCGCCTGGCCGATGCGCACGAAGCAGCCGGGGACGGCCTGGGCCATGTAGGAGAAATCCTCGCCGCCCATGGTGGGAGGGCGTTGGCGCAGGACGCGCTCGGCGCCGAGCATCTTGGCGCCGGCGCGGGCGGCGCGGTCGGCGGCGTCTTCGTTGTTCACCACCGGGGGGTAGCCTCGCCTGTAGTCGATGCTGGCGGTGGCGCCGTGGGCGGCAGCGGTGGCGTTGACGATCTGGGGGATCAGGCGCTCGACCTCGTCCTGCACTTCGGGGCGCAGGGTGCGGACGGTGCCGGAGAGCGTGGCGGTGTCGGGGATGACGTTGTGGGCGCTGCCGGCGTGGAACTGGGTGATGGAGACGACGGCGCTGGCCAGCGGGTCGGTGCGGCGGGCGACGATGGATTGCAGGGCCAAGACGATGTGGCTGCCGACGACGACGGGGTCGATGGTCATGTGCGGGCGCGCCGCGTGACCGCCGCGGCCGGACAGGGTGATGATGAAGCGGTCCGACGCGGCCGAGACGCTGCCGGCGACGGCGGTGATGGTGCCGACGCGCAGCGCGGTGTCGATGTGGGCGCCATACACGCGTTCGCAGGGAAAGCGCTGGAACAGGCCTTCCTCGACCATGATGCGGCCGCCGCCGGCGTTCTCCTCGGCGGGCTGGAAGATGAAATGGACGGTGCCGTCGAAGTTGCGGGTTTCGGCGAGGTATTTGGCCGCACCCAGCAGCATGGTGGTGTGGCCGTCATGGCCGCAGGCGTGCATCCGGCCGGGGGTGGTGGATTTGTGCGCGAAGTCGTTCTCCTCGGTCATCGGCAGACAGTCCATGTCCGCACGGATGCCGATGGAGCGGCCGGAGGTGCCCACCTTCAGCGTGCCGACAAGGCCGGTGCCGGCCAGGCCGCGCGTGACCTCGATGCCCCAGGACGCCAGCTTGTCGGCAACGACCTGGCTGGTGCGGTGTTCCTCAAGGCCCAGTTCGGGGTGGGCGTGCAGGTCGCGGCGCCATTCGGACAGTTCGGCGGCGTCGGCGGCGATGCGGTTGATGACGGGCATGGGGCACTCCGGCGGAAGGTGGGGAACCATGCCGCGCCGGAGGGGCGGGGGCAATTGCGGCTAGAGGGCGGTGAGCGCGCGGCTGACTGATGGAAGATTTTCCGCGCGGCAGAATTCCACCCTGCCGGCTAGGGCCCGCGCCACCAGGACGGGGCGGCGACCGTAGATGGAGTTGTCATAGACCCGCACCTCGTCGGCCTGTTTCACGAACCAGGCGAGCGTCTCATGCGAGCGGTCCCAGCGGCGGCGCAGGTCCTTCTCCGGCACGTCGTGGCCACCCTTGGCGACCCGCCGGGCAACACGGGCGATCGAGTCCTCGACCGAGGCGATCGCAACGTAGATCAGCCGCACCGTGAAGCCGTCCTGGCGGGCGCGCTCGGCCAGAGTGCGGTGCGCAACGCTGGCGAGCACAGTTTCGGTCATGAAGGAGTGGCGCGTCAGCAGCAGGCGCTCGGTCGCCTCGGCCACCCTGCGCAGGCCGAGGAAGTTCGCGGCCTCGATCGACAGGCCGGGTCGGTCGCGGCGGAGTTGTGCGGCGTTGATATCAGCGTTCAGGAACGTGACATCGGCGAACTGCGGGGTCCGCAGCATAGCCTGCGCCATCGTGCTCTTGCCGGCACCGTTGACGCCGCCGAGGATGAACGGGGTTGGCACGCAAAGGTCAGGCGGCGGTGGTCGGATGGATCCCGAGCGCCTTGTCGGCCGCCACCGCCTCGCGCACGCCTTCCGCGAAGCAGTCGAGCAGAAATTGGTCGAACGCGGGGCTGTTGATGAACGCGTCCAGCGCCGCCTCGTCCAGGGGGGTGGCGGCGGGCGGTTCGGGCGGCGTGGGAATGCGGTCCATCAGGGCATCTCCTTGGCGACCAAAGTAGCACGGACCGGCCTCGGCTGCATCATGGTTGATCCGGCGCGCCGCCCTCGGCAGATTGCGGCAGTCGTTCCGCAGGAGCCCCGCCGATGAAAACCCGCGCCGCCGTCGCCCGCAAGGCGGGAGCCCCGCTCAGCCTGGAGACCGTTGACCTCGATGGGCCGCGCGACGGTGAGGTGCTGGTGGAGATCAAGGCCACCGGCATCTGCCACACCGACGAGTTCACCCTGTCCGGTGCGGACCCCGAGGGCATCTTCCCGGCCATCCTGGGCCATGAGGGTGCAGGCATCGTTGTGGATGTGGGCCGCGGCGTGACCTCGCTGAAGAAGGGCGACCATGTCATTCCGCTGTACACGCCGGAATGCCGCCACTGCGAATACTGCCTCAGCCGCAAGACCAATCTGTGCATTACGCTGCGCGCCACGCAGGGCAAGGGCGTCATGCCGGACGGGACCAGCCGGTTCTCGTGCAATGGCGAAGTGATTTCGCACTACATGGGCACGTCGACCTTTTCCAACTTCACCGTGCTGCCGGAGATCGCGCTGGCGAAAATCCGCCAGGACGCACCGTTCGAGAAGGTCTGCTACATCGGCTGCGGCGTGACAACCGGGATCGGCGCCGTCATCAACACCGCAAAGGCCGAGCTGGGCTGCCGGGCCGTGGTGTTCGGGCTGGGCGGCATCGGGTTGAACGTGATCCAGGGCCTGCGCATGGTCGGCGCCGAGCAGATCATCGGGGTGGACATCAACCCGGGGCGAAAGGCGATGGCCGAGAAGTTCGGCATGACCGACTTCGTGAACCCCAAGGAGGTCGAGGGCGACCTGGTGCCCTACCTGGTGAACCTCACCAAGGGGGGTGCGGACTATTCCTTCGAGTGCGTCGGCAACACCACGCTGATGCGCCAGGCGCTGGAATGCACGCGGCGCGGCTGGGGCAAGTCGGTGATCATCGGCGTGGCCGGGGCAGGACAGGAAATCAACACGCGGCCGTTCCAGTTGGTGACCGGCCGCACCTGGATGGGCACGGCGTTCGGCGGAGCGCGCGGGCGCACCGACGTGCCGAAGATCGTCGACTGGTACATGGACGGCCGGATCAACATCGACGACCTGATCACGCACGTGCTGCCGTTCGAACGGATCAACGAAGGGTTCGACCTGATGCACCGGGGGGAGAGCATCCGCAGCGTGGTGGTATACTGAGGGAAGATGAGCAAGGCTGGGCTCCGCGTCGCGGCGCGGAGCCCCGCCCCCGAGACCCCCCAGGTCCGGTTGGCCGCTTAGCGCGACCGGCCGAGCCCC
>JANPIH010000109.1:0-23607 GCA_031424895.1 Rhodospirillales bacterium | reverse complement strand
GGCCGTGCCGCCCGACTTGGCGCCAGGGCTGCTATGGACCCTGAAGACGATGCTGACCGACCCGGGGGCACCGGTAGCGATCGTGGGCACGAGCGTGAAGAACTGGCCGCGGCTGGGCACGTTGAAGGTGAAGTTGCCGCGATTGTTGCTGCGGATGACGATTTCGGCGGGGCCGTCGAAACTGTTGTCGATGCGCACGATCGGATTTCCGGTGGGTGTCATCATGTGGGTCGGGGTGCCGGCGACGCCATCGAAGTTTCCGAGCGTGACGATGCGCGTGGTCGTTGGCAGGATGTTGGGCTGCTGCCAGGCGATTGGCGTGGTGCTGCAGGTGGAGGTGCTGACCGCGATGGACGTGGCGGTGAGATCCTTGGAGGTCAGGCCGAGGATCTGGGCGAACGAATACGTCACCGGGTTGCCGTTCGCCGCCGTCATGCGCGTGATCGTGCGGACCGCGTTGGCGGGCGTGGCGCCGGCGGTGAAGGTGGGTGCCCCGCCGGCGGCGGCGGCGAAGGTGCCGGTGGTGACATCGGGGGCCGAGAGCACGCCGGTGCCGGCGTTGACCGACAATAGGGCTGCGGGAATGTTGGCGTTCGCAAGAGCAATCGCCTCGGCCTGCACGTTGCCGCCGTTGTGCAAGGCACGTGAGCCTGCCAGGGCTCCCGCGTCAGCGGCGATCTGCAACTGGGACGCGCGGATATGGGCCGTCGAGGCATCGACCGCGAGTGCCGCGATGCCGCCCAGCATCGGCATGGCGAGGCCGACATAGACCCCGATGCTGCCGCGCCGGGCGGCACCGAACATGGCCGTGCGGCGGCGCATGGCAAACCAGATGCCTGCCATGGTCAGATCTCCTTCAGCATGACGACGGTGACCGAGACCGTGGCCGGCATGGGCGCAAGCGTGAAGAAGGCAACCGAGGAACTGGGCACGCTGATCGTGGTACTGACGCGGTTGGTTCCGGTTGCCGCGATGTCTTGCGGGGTGATGGTCCAGGCCCCGGCAGGCACCCAGCTGGGCAGCTGCGCGGCCACTGCGCTCTGCGCCTGGGCCTCGGTTGCGACCCCCAGCGCCAATGACCGGCTGCTGTCACGCGCAGCGGCGAGCATGCTGTTGTAGGTGAAAAGCAGCATGCCGTATTGCACCGTGCCAAACGTGACGAGCAGAAGCACGGGCATCACGAGCGCCATTTCGACTGCCGCGAAGCCACGGGAATCGCGCCACCACTGGCCAAGACGTCTGGCAGGTCTGCGCGAGTTGCCGGTACCGGCCATGGGACGTGTTGCCTTGTCCAACGAGGGGTGGGAATGGCTTGCCAAGCGGGCTCAAACGGCGAAGCAACCTGGCGCGGACCGCATAGCTTGGGCCACACCTTGCGAATGCAACAAAACATTGCAAAATTTGGTTACAAATAGCTTACAATAATGGAGCGTGGGTTGCGCCGCGTGGAATAGACGCGGCATTCCCGTGGCGGGCGGTCCGTGCCACGATCGGGCAGGGACAGGAAACCAGGGAGCTCACCATGCCTCGCATGACCGGCGGCGATGCCGTTGTCGATTCGCTTCTGCGCCACGGCGTGGACACCATCTTCGGGCTGCCGGGCGTGCAGATGTACGGGCTTTTCGACGCCTTCGCGCGCAATGCCAACCAGTTGCGCGTGCTGAATGCGCGCCACGAGCAGACCACGGCCTATATGGCGCTGGGCTATGCGCAGAGCACGGGCAAGCCTTCGGCCTTCACCGTGGTGCCGGGGCCAGGCGTGATGAACACCATGGGCGCGCTGCTGACGGCGTGGGGGGTGAACGCGCCGGTCATGTGCATCACCGGGCAGGTGCCGAGTGCGATGATCGGGCGCGGGCGCGGGCAGTTGCACGAGATGCCGGACCAGTTGGCGACGCTGAAGTCCGTGCTGAAGTTCGCCGAGCGGATCGAGCACCCGACCGACGCGCCGCAGGTGATGGCCCGCGCCTTCCAGGCTATGACCTCCGGCCGGCCAGGGCCGGTGGCGGTCGAGATGCCGTGGGACATGTTCCCGGCAACGGCCGACGTGACGCCGATGGACCCGCTGGGCCAGCGGCCCAACCCTGTGCCGGACCCCGAGAAGATTGCCGCACTGGCGAAACTGGTGGATGCCGCCGCGTTTCCGATTATCTGGGTCGGCGGCGGGGCGAACGAGGCCGGGCCGGAGGTTCTGGCGCTGGCCGAGAAGATCGGGGCACCCGTGGTGAGTTTCCGCACCGGCAAGGGGGTGGTGGACAGCCGGCACGCTTTGTCGCTCGGCACCGTCGCGGGGTTCGAGCTGTGGGACAAATGCGACCTGCTGATCGGCATCGGCACGCGGCTGGATGTGCCGCTGAGCCGCTGGGCGCCGTCGCCGGCGGGGCTGAAGATCGCGCGCATCGACATCGACCCGGCCGAGCATCGGCGCCTGACGGTGGACGTGCCGATCGTGGCCGCCGCGAAGGACGGGGCACGCGCGCTGTGCGAGGCGGTGGCGAAGAATGCCGGCACCGCGCGCCGGGCGGCGATTGCGGCGGCGAAGGCCACGGCGCTTGCCGCGGTGTCGAAGGCCCAGCCGCAATACGGACTGGTGGAGGCGATCCGCGAGGCGGTCGGCGAGGACGGGCTGATCGTCGACGAGGTGACCCAGGTGGCCTACATCGCGTGGTATGGGCTGCCGGTGTACAAGCCGCGCACCATGATCACCTCGGGCTTCAACGGCACGCTGGGCTACGGTTTCCCGACCGCGCTGGGCGTGAAGGTGGCCAACCCGGACCGGCCGGTGGTTTCCATCTGCGGCGATGGCGGGTTCCTGTTCGGCGGCTCGGACCTGGCGACCGCAATGCAGTTCGGCATCAACCTGGTGACGGTGGTGGTGAACAACGCCAGCTACGGCAACGTGCTGCGCGACCAGCAGCGGCTGTTCGACGGGCGGCATTCCGGCTCGGTGCTGACCAATCCGGATTTCGTCGCCTATGGCCGGGCGTTCGGCGTTGGCACGTGGCGGGTGGAGGATGCGGCGGGGCTGAAGGGGGCGCTGGCCGATGCGCTGGCGTCCAATGCGCCGGCGCTGATCGAGGTGGTGTCGGACATCACGAAGGACTACCCGCCCTTCGAGTTTCACCAGCCGAAGCGGGCGTAGTGGATAAGATCCGAGGGATAGAACCGTCGCATTCCATCCACGAGGTTGATTGTGTGGTGGGCTCTGCCCAAACCCGCCTGGTCCGGCGCGCGCCTTCGCGCGACGGGCCAAGCCCCTGGACCTTCCCCTATTAAAGAATGGGGGATCAAAGGGCCGCCGGCCCTTTGCGGGTCCCTCGCGGCGCGACTTCGCGTCGCTACGGCAGAGCTCTGGCCTTGCCGGCTTTCATGGGTTGAGAGTTCCAGGAATTGGTGTAACACAGCGGCCAGAGGGGCTGGTTTCTGTCCAGGGATTACGGAATCGGGAAATCAGCCGCGCCGCCGCGCCAAGGCACGGGGTCGTATTGCAACGTGACTGCCCCTGCCACGGCCTGAATGGCGGCCAGCAGGACCAACGGCCGGGTGGCTTGCGGTTTCAGGTGCCGGTGTACGGGGCGTGCCCGTTCAGCAACTCGCCGCCGATCTGCCAGTACAGGGCCTCGTCCCAGTGCAGCTCCACGTGCAGCAGGGCCGGGGTGCGAAGGATCAGCGCCGCCAGGGCGAACAGCAGGGGCATCCGGAGGTGTTCAACCATCCGTGCCGCCCGTCATCGCAGGGGTTTCTCCATGTCGACGAAGGTGGGGTGGGCGTAGCCGGAATGGGCATGGTGCTGCGTTTCCGCGAACCCGCAGCGTGTGAACAGGCGGCGGTTGTCTGCCAGTATCAGCCGGGTGGACAGCAACAGGTGCCGCAGGCCTCGGTTCCGCGCCTCCGTCTCCGCCGCCTCCACCAGCGCGCGGGCGAGGCCGCGCCGGCGCCATGCCGGCGCCACCGAAAGCCGGCCGAGATACAGGCCGCGTGGCTGCACCTGCCACATGACGCAGCCGGCCAGGGCCGTGCCTGCCCATGCGCCGATCCCCCCATGGTCCGGTGCCGCCAGGCTGGCGGCCACGCTCTCGGCGGTTTCCCCCAGCGCGGAGGGCGGCGGGTCGGTGGCGACGCCTTGCGATGCGAAGGCGGATCGAATGAGCGGCGCCACCGCGGCGGCATCGGCCACGCCAAGTGCTCGAAACACGAATTCGCGATCATCTTCCATGTCGGCGCACGGTAGCCCCGGGGCGCCCCGCTGCCTATCTTGGACGCATGACCGATCCCACCGAATTCCACGCTCCCGCCTTCCTCGACAGCGACCGGCCCGATGTGCCCGACCTGGTCGTGCCACAGGGCGTCGTGCCGTTCTACCTGCCCGATCGGCCAGTGCGCGGGCGGCTGGTGCGGCTTGGCCCACTGGCCGACGCGCTGCTGACCCGCCACGACAACGCCGACGCCGTGACACGCATCGCCGGCGAGGCGCTGGCGCTGGTGGCGGCGCTGGCGACCGCGCTGAAGTTCCGTGGCTCCTTCAGCCTGCAGGCCAAGGGCGACGGGCCGGTCGGCATGCTGCTGGCCGACTGCACCGATGCCGGCGCGCTGCGTTTCTATGCCCGCACCGATGCCGAGCGCCTGGCCGCGCTGACCGAGGAGGGCAGGGCGCCGAATGCCGCTGCCCTGCTCGGCCGCGGCTACCTCGCCTTCACGATCGACCAGGGGCCGGACACCGAGCCCCATCAGGGCATCGTCGCGATCGAAGGCGAAGGGTTGGCCGAGATGGCGCTGCACTATTTCGCCACGTCGGAACAGCTGCGCTGCGCCATCCGCCTGGCCTGCGCGCACACGCCCGACGGCTGGCGCGCCAGTGCACTGGTGCTGGAACGCATCGCCGGCGGTGGCGGCATCGCGCCGGACATGGACGCGGCGGCCCAGGAGGAGGCCTGGACCACCGCGACCATCCTGTCCGCCACCGTTACCGATGCCGAGTTGCTGGACGACTCGCTGGCCCCCGAGGACCTGCTCTACCGCCTGTTCCACACCGAGGGCGTGGCGGCCGACCTGCCGCGGGCGCTCGCCTATGGCTGCCGGTGTTCGCGCCAGCGCCTGGCCGGCATCCTGGGTACCTTCGCCACCGACGACCTGGACCACATGGCGATCGAGGGGCGCATCGTGATGACGTGCGAGTTCTGCAACATGAATTTCAGCTTCGACCGCGCCGAGATGCGCGGCGAATAGCCCGGCACGCTGACGGTTTCGCGAGGGCATTGACCCCGCCCCCCCGCCGGGGCCAGTTTGCGCCGGCAGACAGGCAGACGACACGCATGATCCTCTCCCGCCGCAGTTTTTTGCTCGCTCCCCTGGCGGTTGCCGCTTGCGCCGACGAGGTGCCGGCGAGTTATCCGCCGCCCAGCTACGATTACCTCACCAGGCTGGAGCTGAAGGTCGGGCAGATCGAGATCGACGATAGCTGGGTGCCGCGCGGTGCGGCGCGGCGGGTGGACCATCTTGCCCCCATCACCCCGCGCGAGGCGATGCGGCGCATGGCCGAGGACCGGCTGGTGGCGGCGGGCAATTCCGGGCGGGCGGTGTTCGTGATCGAGGATGCTTCGATCATCCGCGGCCCGCGCAACTACGAAGCGACGCTGGCGGTGCGGCTGGACATGGCCGATGACGCTGGCAACCGCATCGGCCAGGCCGGCGCGCGCGTGGTGCAGGTCCGCCCGGTGCGCGATGGCTCCGAGCGCGCGGTGCGCGACGACCTCTATGCCTTTGTGCGCGACCTGATGGCCGAGATGAACGTGGAGTTCGAATACCAGATGCGCCGAGCGCTGCGCGAGGCGTTGCAGGCCACCAGCGGCTCCGCCCCCGCGCCGGCGCCGGTGGAGTCGCAGTCGCTGGACACGCCGGGCCAGGCGCCCGACCGGTTGGCGCCCGACCGGGCTGCCCCGGCGCAGGCGGCACCCGTGCTGGAGCGGCCTGATCCGCCGGTCACCATGTCGCCGCCGGCAGCCCCGCTGGGTTCGATACCGGTGCCCCGCGCCCCGACGCCGCTTGCGCCGCGCTGAGGGCGTTCAGCGCCCGGTCATGATCCGTTCGACCAGCTGCTTCACCGTCGGCACGAAGCCGTTGCCGTAGAACGGGTCGGAGCCGAAGCGGTAGGCGTTGTGGCCGCTGAACATCAGGTTGCGGTCCAGCACGTCGTCGCTGTCGGCGTTGTGGGCGATGTCCTGCAGCGTTTTCTGGATGCAGAAGCTGCGCGGGTCGGCCTTCTTGCCGTTGGTGTGGTCGTCGGAATGCTGTGCCCAGTTGGAGAAGCGGCACTGGCTGAGGCAGCCCATGCAGGCCACCTGGTCGGCCAGGATTTCCCGGGAATTCTCGGGCGTGACGAAGATGAGGGTGGAATCCGGCGTGCGCAGCGCCTCGGTGAAGCCGGCGGCTTCCCAGGCCACGGCGCGGGCGCGGTCGCCCGGGGTCACGAACACGATGCGCTTGCGCGGGCCGACGCCGTATTCCTCGGTCAGCTCGCCCACCTTCTCGGTGGCGAAGGCGATCTGGCGGTCGTTGCGGCCGCGCAGATCGCGGATGAAGCTGTTGTTCACCGCCGAGGAATAGAACCCGGTCGGGCTGAAGCGGTTAAGGAAGACGTCGCCTTCCTTCAGGGTGAGCAGCTTGCGCTTCCAGGCCTCGCCGATCGGGCTTTCCTGGGTCAGCAGCGGGCGGGTGCCGAACTGGAAGGCGATCGGGCCCAACTCGGGGTTGTCGATCCAGTCCTCCCATTCCTCGAGCCACCAGACGCCGCCGGCCATGATGATCGGGGTCTCGCCCAGGCCGAACTCGCGCATCAGCTTGCGCAGCGCCAGCACGCGCGGCATCGGATCCTCGGGCTTGTTCGGGTCCTCGCTGTTGGAGAGGCCGTTATGGCCGCCGGCCAGCCAGGGGTCTTCGTAGACCACGCCGCCCAGCAGCGAGGCGGCCTTGTGGTAGGCACGCTTCCACAGCGCCCCGAAGGCGCGGCCGGAGGAGACGATCGGGTAGTAGTGGACGTTGAATTTCTGCGCGATGTCGGACAGGCGATAGGGCATGCCGGCGCCGCAGGTGATGCCGTTGATCAGGCCCTTGGCACTTTCCATGATGCCGTTGGCCACCCGCTCGGCGCCGCCCATCTCCCACAGGATGTTCATATGCACGCGGCCACGGCCGCCGGAGATCTCGTGCGCGCGGCGCGCCTGCTCGAT
The DNA here is from genome assembly GCA_031424895.1 of Rhodospirillales bacterium. Taxonomy (GTDB): domain Bacteria; phylum Pseudomonadota; class Alphaproteobacteria; order Acetobacterales; family Acetobacteraceae; genus CAMDGX01. The sequence continues at coordinate 16,381 of JANPIH010000109.1, read as the reverse complement.
GCCGCCCTGGATGCCGTAGGCCACCAGCTCCTCATGCCGGGCGGCACGGGTTTTGGCATGATAGACCTGCGGGATCGGCTGGCCATCGGCGTCGTAGCTGTCGGGGTTCACCGCCGAGAGCGTGCCGGCGCCGCCGGACGCAGCCCAGTGCCCGGCGGTGATGCCGTTCGACACGGCCACGCCCTTGCCGCCCTCGACCAGCGGCAGCACATCCACGCCGCCCATCCTGATCGCATTGATCGCCTTCATCTCGTATTGATACCCCGTTCCAAGATGGCCCCGTGCCTGACCGGCCAACTCCGCGGCCGCATCACGCCAGTGTAGTAAAACAGCGCACCGGGGGCGAGTTCCCTGCCCCCGGGATTGCCGGCCTAGAGGGGCGGTTCAGCCCTCCCCGCCAGCTGCCTCGCCGCGGCTGCGACGCTCGCCACGATCACCGCGATCACCACGATCGCCGCGGTCGCTGCGATCCCCGCCGCCGCCGGCCTTCGGGCCGACCTGCTCGCTGATGTCCGCCCCGGTGGCCTGGTCGACCACGCGCATCGACAGCTTCACCTTGCCGCGGTCGTCGAAGCCCAGCACCTTCACCTTCACGCTGTCGCCCATGTTGACAACGTCGGTGGTTTTGTTAACCCGGCCCTGCTGCAACTCGCTGATGTGCACCAGCCCGTCCTTGGAGCCGAGGAAGTTCACGAAGGCGCCGAATTCGGCGGTTTTCACCACCTTGCCGTTATAGACGACGCCAATCTCCGGCTCCGCCACGATGCCGCGGATCCAGTCGATCGCCTTCTGCGCCTTGGCCGAGTCGTTGGACGCCACCTTGATGGTGCCGTCGTCCTCGATGTCGATCTTGCAGCCGGTCTGCTCCACGATCTCGCGGATCACCTTGCCGCCGGTGCCGATCACTTCACGCACCTTCTCCTTCGGCACCTGGATGATGCTGATGCGCGGCGCGGTCTGCGCCACCTCGGTGCGGTTGCCGGTCAGCGCCTTTGCCATCTCGCCCAGGATGTGCATGCGCCCATCCTTCGCCTGGCCGAGCGCCACTTCCATGATCTGCATGGTGATGGACGTAATCTTGATGTCCATCTGCAGGCTGGTGATGCCCTCCTCGGTGCCGGCCACCTTGAAGTCCATGTCGCCGAGGTGGTCCTCGTCGCCCAGGATGTCGGACAGCACGGCAAAGCCGCGGTCTTCCTTGATCAGGCCCATGGCGATGCCCGCCACGGGGCGCAGCAGCGGCACGCCGGCATCCATCAGCGCCAGCGAGGTGCCGCAGACGGTGGCCATCGAGGAGGAGCCGTTGCTTTCGGTGATCTCGCTGACCACGCGAAGGGTGTAGGGGAAGTTCGCCTTGGTCGGCAGCACCGGGTGGATCGCCCGCCAGGCAAGCTTGCCATGCCCGATCTCGCGGCGGCCAGGAGAGCCCATGCGGCCGGCCTCGCCCACTGAGTACGGAGGGAAGTTGTAATGCAGCATGAAGTGCTCGCGGTATTCGCCCTCGAGCGCGTCGATGATCTGCTCGTCCTGGCCGGTGCCGAGTGTCGCCACGCACAGCGCCTGCGTCTCGCCGCGGGTGAACAGAGCGGAGCCGTGGGCGCGGGGCAGAACGCCAACCTCGGCGATGATCGGGCGCACGGTCCGGGTGTCGCGCCCGTCGATGCGCAGGCCGGTGTCCAGGATGGCATTGCGGACGATGTCGGCCTCAAGCTCCTTGAACAGGCCCTTCGCCTTGTCGGCGTCCAGGCCCTCGGCGGCTAGGGCGACGGTGGCGACCTTCTTCGCGGCCGAGACCTTGTCCTGGCGAACCTGCTTCAGCGGCTCCTTGTAGGCATCGGTGATGCCGGCGCGGGCGAGGGCATCGACGCGCGCGGAGAGGGTCTTGGCCTCCTGGCTCGGCTCGGGCAGGGCCCAGGGGTCCTTGGCGGCGACTTCGGCCAGTTCGATGATCGCCTGGATCACCGCCTGGAAGCCTTCGTGGCCAAACTTCAGGGCGCCGAGCATCGTGTCCTCGGACAGCTCCTGCGCCTCGGATTCCACCATCAGCACGCCGTCAGTGGTGCCGGCGACCACGAGGTCGAGCTTGGACTCTTTCACCTGCGCCGAAGTCGGGTTCAGCACGAAGGCGCCTTCCAGCAGCGCCACGCGGGCGGCACCGACCGGGCCGAAGAACGGAATGCCGGACAGGGTGAGGGCAGCCGAGCAGCCGATCATCGCCACGATGTCGGGATCGTTCTCAAGGTCATGGCTCAGCACCGTGGCCACGACCTGGACCTCGTTGCGGAAGCCGGCCGGGAAAAGCGGGCGGATCGGTCGGTCGATCAGGCGGGAAACCAGGGTTTCCTTCTCGGTCGGGCGGCCCTCGCGCTTGAAGAAGCCGCCGGGGATCTTGCCGGCCGCGAAGGTCTTTTCCTGATAGTTAACGGTCAGCGGGAAGAAGTCCTGGCCGGGCTTGGCGGTGCGCACGCCCACGGCGGTGCACAGCACGATGGTGTCGCCGTAGCTGACCATCACGGCCCCGTCGGCCTGGCGGGCGATCTTGCCGGTCTCGAGCACGAGCTTGCGCCCGCCCCAGTCGATTTCCTTGCGGAAGTAGTTGAACATCGTCGAATCCTTCATGGATGGCGACGCTGCGAACCCGCAGTGCTGGCTCGGCTTCCGGCGCGGAAGACGGCGTTTCGGGCGGCATGGGGCGGACCGGAAGGAGCGATGGTCCGCGGTGCCAAGGGCGGGCCCTGGCGACCATGTTGCCGGAAACGCCGTTCTGCCCTCCACGTACGGGCGCGCGAACGAGGTCCTGACGGTCCGCCGCATCGGCGGGTCCGGGGGCGCCTCCCGTGGCGGGAATGGCCCCCGTAATCGTCGTACCCCGGTGCCACCACGGCGCCGGGGCCAGTCACGACCCCGCTAGCTTAGCGCAGGGGGCCGGTTGCAACCAACGCGGCGTGGGTGGGGCAGGGCTGTTGCCTTGCCACCCCCGCACCCGGTGGTCAGCGGCGAAGGCCGAGCTTGCCGATAAGAGCCTCGTAGCGGGACTGGTCCTTGCGCTTCACATAGTCGAGCAGCCGGCGGCGGCGGCCGACCAGCATCAGCAGGCCGCGGCGGCTGTGGAAGTCCTTGGCATGGATCTTGAGGTGCTCGGTCAGCATGGAGATGCGCGCCGAGATCAGCGCCACCTGGACTTCCGGACTGCCGGTGTCGTTGGCCGAGGTGGCATGGGTTTTGATGAGAGCGTGACGGCTCTCCGCGGTGATCGACGACATCAAAATACTCCTGAACGGGGTTGATGTGACGCGTGTGGCTACAGCAGCCGTTCGGGCTTCAGCCAGCCGTCCTGCAGCCGGCACAGCCCGATCACGCGGTTTCCCGCCATGGCGCGGGCCAGACCCCCATCGGGATCGGCCGCCCGTGGAATGCGGCCCATCAGCTCGACCAGGCTGATTGCCTGGCCGTGCGACAGGCCGAAGGCTTCCGCTTCGGTCAAGGCCAGCGCCGGGATGTCGGCCAGCGCGGTCGCGACCGGAAGCAGGAAGTCCGGGGAAGTCGGCGGGGTATCCTCCGCACGGGTCAGTTTGTCCAGCGGAATCGCTTGCGGTTCCGTAAACGGACCCACGCGCAACCGGCGCAGGGCAGCGATATGCCCCAGCGTGCCGCAGGCGATGGCCAGGTCGCGGGCCAGGCTGCGCATGTACACGCCCTTGCCCGACTGCACCTCGAACACCGAATGGTCGGTGTCGATGTGCTCCACCAGCTCGAACCGGTCGACGCGGGCGGGGCGAGGCTCCAATACCGGGGCACGGCCTTCGCGGGCCATGTCATAGGCGCGTTCGCCGGCGACCTTGATGGCCGAGAACACCGGCGGAACCTGCATGATGTCGCCGCACAGGGCGGGCAGGGCGGCCGCTATCTGGGCATCGGTCGGCCGCGCCTCGGTGGTGCCGGTCACCGCGCCGTCGGCATCGTCGCTGTCGCGCGATTCGCCCCAGCGCAGGGTGAACCGGTACAGCTTGGTGCCGTCCATCACATAGGGCACGGTTTTGGTCGCCGCGCCGAAGGCGATCGGCAGCAGGCCGGTGGCCAACGGGTCGAGCGTGCCGCCATGGCCGGCCTTCTGCGCGTCGAACCACCGCCGCACGCGGTTCACCACGTCGGTGCTGGTCAGCCCGGCGGGCTTGTCCACGATGAGCCAGCCGTCGAGCGCGCGGCCGCGCGGTTTGCGTTGTCGAGCCACAAAAATGCGCCTTTTGGATTCAGTCGTGCTTTTCGAGGTCGCGGGCCACATCCGGCGCGCGCAGCAGCTCGTCGACATGCATCGCGTAATCGATGCTGGTGTCGGCCTGGAACGACAGGTCGGGCGCCACCCGCAGCCGCAGCTGCTTGGCCACCTGCATGCGCAGGAAGGGTGCCGCGCGGCGCAGCGCCGGCAGCTTCGCGGCGATGTCCGACCGCCCCAGCCGCGTCACGAACGCCGTCGCGCGCTTCAGGTCGGGCCCGATCCGCACCTCGGTAACCGTGATGGTCACGTCGGCCAGCGCGGGGTCGCGGATTTCGCCGCGCCCGAATACGCCGGACAGCACGTGGCGGATTTCCTCCGCCACGCGCAGCTGCCGTTGGGTCGGTGCCTTGGCGGAGGGCGCGGTCAGCCTCAACCGGGCACCATCTCGATCTCGAAGCACTCCACGACATCGCCTTCGCGCAGGTCGTTGAAGTTGGCGAAGGAAAGGCCGCATTCGTAGCCGCGCGCCACTTCGCGCACATCGTCCTTGAAACGCTTCAGCTGGGTGAGGTCGCCGTTGTGGATCACCACGCCCTCGCGCAGCAGCCGCACGCCGGCCCCGCGCTTCACCACGCCCTCGGTGATCATGCAGCCCGCGACCTTGCCGGTTTTGGTGATGTCGAACACACGGCGGATCTCGGCGTAGCCCAGGAAACGCTCGCGCGCCTTGGGCGCTACCTTGCCCTTGACCAACTTCTCGATGTCGTCCGACACGTCGTAGATGATCGAGTAGTAGCGGATGTCCACGCCGTCGCGCTGTGCCATCTCGCGTGCCTGGGTGGTGGCGCGCACGTTGAAGGCGACGATCACCGCGTTAGAGGCACGGGCGAGCTGGATGTCGCTCTCGGTGATCTGGCCGACGCCGGCCAGCAGCACGCGCACCTTCACCTCCTCATGCGCGACCTTGGTCACGGTGGCGGTGATCGCTTCCGTGCTGCCCTGCATGTCGGCCTTGATGACGATCGCCACTTCCTTCTGCGCGCCGGCCTGGATGCGGGCGAGCATCTCGTCCAGCGTGCCGCGCGCCGCCGTGATGACGCCGGACGCCTTCTCGCGCAGCTTGCGCTGGCGGAATTCGCAGATCTCGCGGGCGCGGCTTTCGTTGTCCACCACCACGAACGGCTCGCCGGCCGAAGGCACGCCCGCCAGGCCCAAAATCTCCACCGGGCTGGAGGGCGGGGCGTATTTCATCTGCGCGCCCTTGTTGTCGAACATGGCGCGCACCCGGCCCCATTCGGCGCCGGCGACCACGATGTCGCCCTGGAACAGCGTGCCCTTCTGCACCAGCACGGTTGCCACCGGGCCGCGGCCGCGGTCCAGCCGGCTTTCCACCACGGTGCCTTCGGCGGCGCGTTCGGGGTTTGCCTTCAGGTCCAGCAGCTCGGCCTGGAGCAGGATCGCCTCCTCCAGCTTGTCGATGCCGGTGCGCTGGGTGGCGGAGACCTCCACGTCCTGCGTTTCGCCACCCATCTCCTCGACCACGATCTCGTAGCTGAGCAGTTCCTGGCGCACGCGGTTCGGGTTGGCGTCGGCCTTGTCCATCTTGTTGATGGCCACGATGATCGGCGCGTTGGCCGCCTTGGCGTGGCGGATCGCCTCGATCGTCTGTGGCATCACGCCGTCGTCGGCGGCCACCACCAGCACCACGATGTCGGTGACGGATGCACCGCGCGAGCGCATGGCGGTGAACGCCTCATGGCCCGGCGTGTCGATGAAGGTGATCGAGTTGCCGTTCGGCAGCGCCACGTTGTAGGCGCCGATGTGCTGGGTGATGCCACCGGCCTCGCCGCCCGCCACGTCGGTCGCGCGCAGCGCGTCCAGCAGGCTGGTTTTGCCGTGGTCGACATGGCCCATGACGGTGACAACGGGCGGCCGCGGGATCAGGTCGGTCTCGATGTCGACCTCGCCGTCCAGCCCCAGCTCCACGTCGTCCTCGCTGACGCGTTTCACCTTGTGCCCGAATTCCTGCACCACCAGCTCGGCGGTGTCGGCGTCCAGCGTCTGGGTGATGGTGGCCATTACGCCCATCTTCATCAGGGACTTGATCACATCCGCCCCGCGGGCCGCCATGCGGTTGGCCAGCTCCTGCACGGTGATCACATCCGGCAGCACAACCTCGCGAACCACCTTCACCTGGTCGGAGCGCAGGCGCTCCAGCTCGGCCTGGCGACGCTCACGCTCACGTTGGCGGCGCACGGAGGCCAGGCTGCGAACGCGGTCGTCCTCACCCTCGATGGCCGCGAGCACGTCGATGCGCCCGGCACGGCGGCGGTCGTCGCTGACCTTCTTGGGCGCGACCACGGGCGGCTTGCGCGGCACCATGGCGCCACCGGGGCCGGCGCGGCGGATCGGGCGGGCTTCCTCCTCCTCCTCGACGACGCGGGCGCGCAGGCGCAGCGTCTCGCCGGGGGGGGCGGCGGGTACGGCCGGCGCGGAGACCGGGCGCACGGCGCGGCGCGGCTCCTCGTCGGTGCGGGCGACCGGGGCCGCGGTGCGGGCGACGCTGGCGGCGGCCTCGGCGGCACGGCGGACCTCCTCCTCGGCCCGGGCGCGTGCCTCGGCCTCGGCGGTGGCTCGCGCTTCCTCTTCGGCGGCCTTGCGGGCGTCCTCCTCGCGGCGGCGTGCTTCCTCGGCGGCCGAGAGGATCGAGAACTTCTCCTGGTCGCGGCGCTCCTGCTCGCGGCGTTCCTGCTCACGGCGGGCTGAGTCGCGCTGCTGCTCAACCAGCGCACGCTGGCGGGTGGCGAGCTCGGCCGCGGTCAGCGCACGGCCGCCGGGGCCGGCACGACCGCCAGGGCTGCTGGGCGGGCGCGGGGCCGGTGCGGGCACCGTGCCGCTGTTCGACGGTGGCGGGGGCGCGCTCGGGGCGGCTCCCGGGGTTTGCACGCGCTTCTTGCGCACCTCGACCTGCACCACCTTGGAGCGGCCATGACTGAAACTCTGCCGCACGGAACCGGCATCCACGGTCCGGCCCAGCTCCATGCGCCCTGCCGGACGCAATGAAAGCCTGCCCTTGCCCGCGTCCTGCTCGTTGCCTTCGCTCATCTACCCGCCTGTACCTGTCACCATGCCGCCGGCCGCGCCGGTGGCATCATCCCTGCCCGCATCCGCCCCGGACTTTCCGGGGGAGCGGGCCTTTGTCGCCGCCGGACGGGTGCATCGCATCCCCTCCAGCCGCATCGAATCGCTGTGTACCCGCTCGGCCAACCGGCCGGGCATAAGCACCACATGCACGGCGTGGTCGCGCCCGAACACGCCTCCCAGCCGCATCGCATCCAGGGGTGCCACCACGGGCACCCGTTCTTTCCAGCCCCCCAGGAAACGCTGCCGTTCCACCGGGCTGCCGTCATTCGCCTGAACCACCAGGCCGGCGCGTCCGCCGTTCAACCATTCCCGCGCCTTGTCAAACCCCGCGACAGCCTGCCCGGCGCGTCGGGCAAGACCCAAAGTCTCGACGACCCGACGGGACAGCGCAGCTTCCAGCTCGGACGTGAGATCGGGGGATACCGTCACCGGGCAGCGCGCCGCCCTGGCGAACCCGCCACGCGATCGAGCTGTTTCTACCACATCCCCAAGCGCGCTCAACCAGATTCCCCGTCCGGGCAGCGTTGCGGCAAGGTCGGGAACAATCAGCGCCAGCTTGCGGCCCGCATCCGGATCCGGCGGCAGCAGGACGAAGCGGATCATCCGTTCCTTCTCCAGCCGCTCGCGCGTCACAATGCAGCGCCGCAGCGGGCCGCGCTCAGGCTCGTCGGCGGCCTCGGCGTCAGCCCCGTCGGCGGCCGTGTCGGCTCCTGCCAATTCGGCCCTCACCGCGTCAGCCTGCGGGCCAACGGGCGCGCTGTCAGCACCAGCATCGGGGGTGCCAGCATGGGGGGCGCCAGGATAGGGGGCGCCAGGATGGGGCGCGTCAGTCGTGGCCGGCCTCCTTCTCCTTGCCGTCCGCTTCAATATCGTCCGGCCCGGTTTCGTCCGTCGCAGTTTCGTCCGTCGCGGTTTCGTCCGTCGCGGTTTCGACCGTCGCGTTTTCCTCTGGGGCGCCCTCGGCCGCCGTCGGCTCGCCATCTTCGAACCAGTGCGCGCGCGCGGCCATGATCACGGCGTTGGCGGTTTCCTCGTCGATGGTCTCGCCGCCGATAATCTCGATCAGCTCGTCCGACGCGAGGTCGGCCAGGTCGTCCAGCGACTTCACGCCCTTCTCGCCGAGCGCCACCAGCATGGCTGGCGTGAACGTCTCGATGGCGGCGATGTCTTCAGTGACGCCGAGCTCGATCCGCTTGTCGTTCAGCTCGCCGTCGCGCTTCAGCAGGTGGTTCTCGGCGCGGCGGATCAGCTCCTCGGCGATGGCCTCGTCGAAGCCCTCGATATCGGCCAGCTCGTCGAGTGGTGTGAAAGCCAGTTCCTCGATCGTGTTGAAGCCCTCGGTCACCAGCAGACCCGCGATGACATCATCGACATCAAGCGCCTCGACGAACAGCCCGGTGCGGCGCCGGAACTCCTCCTGCCGGCGCTCGCTCTCCTCGGCGTCGGTCAGGATGTCGATGTCCCAGCGCGTCAGCTGGCTGGCCAGGCGCACGTTCTGCCCGCGCCGCCCGATCGCCAGCGATAGCTGGTCGTCCGGCACCACCACTTCGCAGCGCCCGGCTTCCTCGTCCAACACCACCTTGCTCACCTCGGCGGGGGCGAGCGAATTGACCACGAAGGTCGCGGTGTTCGGCGACCAGGGAATGATGTCGATCTTCTCGCCCTGCAGTTCCTGCACCACGGCCTGCACGCGTGAGCCACGCATGCCGACGCAGGCGCCGACCGGGTCGATCGAGGCGTCGCGGCTGATCACCGCCATCTTGGCGCGGCTGCCCGGATCGCGGGCGACGGCCTTGATCTCGATGATGCCGTCATAGATTTCCGGCACTTCCTGCGCGAACAGCTTGGCCAGGAACCCCGGATGGGTGCGGCTGAGGAAGATCTGCGGCCCGCGAACCTCTTCCCGCACGTCGAAGATATAGGCCCGCACCCGGTCGCCGTTGCGGAAACTTTCGCGCGGGATCAGCTCGTCGCGACGCAGCAGCGCCTCGGCGCGGCCTACCTCCACCATCAGGTTGCCGTACTCGGTGCGCTTGACCACGCCGTTGATGATCTCGCCCACGCGGTCCTTGAACTCGTCGAACTGCTTCTTGCGCTCATATTCGCGCACCCGCTGCACGATCACCTGCTTGGCGGTCTGGGCAGCGATGCGGCCGAAATCGATCGGCGGCAGCGGGTCGATGATGAAGTCGCCCACGCCCTTCTCGGGGAACATACGCTTGGCGATGTTCGCCGCCATCTGCGTCTCCTCGTTCTCCACCGTCTCGACGATCTCGGTCCAGCGCGACAGGCGCACATCGCCGGTTTTCTTGTCGATTGTGGCGCGGATGTCCTTCTCGTGCCCGTACTTGGCGCGGCCGGCCTTCTGGATGGCCTGTTCCATCGCCTCCAGCACCTCGTCCCGTTCGATCGATTTCTCGCGGGCGACGGCATCGGCGACCAGCAACAGTTCCGGGCGGGCGATCGCGGTGTCCATGAACGAACCTCTTGCTGGAACGGCGTTGCGGTTAATGCGGCAGGGTCGGGCGCGCCGTGGCGGCGACCAGCGCATCGGTAAGTACCAGCTTGGCGCGGCGGATATCTGCCAGCGGCAAGGCCAGTTCGGTGCCGTCGTCCAGGCGCATGCGGGCCTGCGCCTCGTCGGCCCCCAGGACCACGCCGGAGATGCGCCGCCGCCCGTCGAGCGGAATGGCCATCTCGGCCCGGGCCAGGTGGCCGGCGTAGCGGTTCCAGTCCTTCACCCGCGTCAGCGGCCGGTCGATGCCGGGGGAGGAAACCTCCAGCGTCCAGGCGCCAGGCACGATGTTCGCCACGTCTAGCACGGCGCCGATCCCCTGGCTGATCGCCTCGCAGTCGCTCACGGTGATCGCCTCGCCATCGGCACGGTCGGCCATGATCTGCACCGTCGGGCGCTCGCGGCCCAGCACGGCCACACGCACCAGCTCATAGCCCATGCCATCCAGCGACGGCGCGATGGCCGCGACGATCCGCGCCTCCAGCCCCGTGGCGCGCGGCAGGTCGTCAAGTGGCTCGTCGGGGTGTTCGTCGCTGGACATCTGATCGCTGGACATCTGATCGCTGGGCAGGTCGGTCACCAAAACAAAAAAGGCGGCCGGTTAAGGCCACCCCCCGAGACAGTCAGGAAGATATCGAGGCCCGTCTATAGGCCGCCGCGCCGCGGAAGGCAAGGTCGAAGGGCAAGCGCTCAGCCCCGACGTTCAACGCGGCACCATTACCGACACGTCGACGCCGCTATCCGCCCACACCCCGCCGCGCATCAAGCGGATCTCGCCGCGGGTGGCCGACAGCCGCGCCACCGCGGCCTCGTGCCGCGCGGTGCCGCGCCGTGTCACGATCCACACCGCCCGTTCCGGCGCCACCGCCGGCACCCCCTCCGCCGGCGTCACGACGCGACCGGGGAAGGTGCGGTACCAATCCCATTCCTTCGCGCCATGAAGGTCATAGCGCGTCGCATCCCAGCCATGATGCTTCAGCATCAACTCCGCCTCCAGCGGCTGGATGAAAATGGTATCGCCCGGCAGCATTCGCTCGCGCAGCAGGCTCGCCACAAGCGGCCAGCGCTCGGCGGCCTCGACCGGGCGCCAGAACGGCGTGGCCTGCAACTGCGCCACGGCAAGCACCGCCGCCACCGCCATGCCCGCCCAGCGCAACCGGCCCAGCGCCAACGCCACCAGCACGATGAACACCGGCACCAGCCACAGCAGTACCCGCCCGTTCGTCAGCGGCCGCCACTGGCTGATGATCCAGGTCACCGCCGGCACGCCCGCCAGCACCGCGACGGAAAGCCCGATTGCAACCCACCGATCGAACCCCCGCCGGCGCACCAGCAGCGCCAGGCCCATCGCGCCGAGGCCGACGAACAGCCCATCCGCCCAGGGCTGCGGCCAGGCGATCCACGGCAGCCCCACCACCTTCTGCACGGCGTAGCGCATGTCCAGCAGCGTGGGGATGGGAATCCAGAACTTCCCCAGCCGGTCCGTCAGCTGGCTCAGGACCGTCGGCAGCCAATACCCCCAGGCAACCAGCACTCCGGCCTGCATCACCAGCCAGCGCCTGGCGATCCCCGGACCCAGCTGCCGCCCCACCAGGCAGATCAGCGCGATGCCGTTCAGCGCGCCCACCATGATCGCCGCGATGTTGTGCGTGTACAGCGCCAACACCTCGACCGCGCCGAGTGCCGCGAACCACCGCCACCGCCCTTCGCGCAGGGCGTTGATGGTCAGCAGGATCGCCAGCAGTGCCAGGAAGCCCAGCCACGAATAGGCCCGCGCCTCCAGGCTCAGCTCGATCAGCGTCGCCGAGCATGCCACCAGCCAGGCCGCCACCATCCCCGCCAGCCCGCCGCCAAGCCGCCACGCCAGCACGCCCGCCACAACGACGGTCGCCGCATCCGGCAGGATGGAGACCACGCGCAGCGCCTCCGGCCACAAGCCAAGCCGTGCGCCCAGGCCGGCCAGCGCATAGAACAGCGGCGGATTGGTCTCCAGCCGCGCCGCCGCGCCCCACAGGTCGCCCCACGGCAGGGCGGCGAAATAGGCGGTGGCGGCCTCGTCGTAGGTCAACTCGCGATGCGGCAGCATGAACAGCCGCAGCGCGAGACCCACGAGGCTCGCGGCGGCGATCCCCCACATGACGGCTCTGCTTGACCCGATCAGCATCGCGCCAACTTGACAGCGAGCGCAACGATGGCGCAAGGCACCGGCAACGGGTGCCGCCGCCTGTGCCCTCACCGATGACGGATTGCGCCGTGGACCAGACGCTCGGCATGCTGCCGGAACTCTCCGTCGTCATTCCCGTGCTGAACGAGCGCGACAACATCGCGCCCATGGTGGCACGGCTGGACGAGGTGCTGGCCGGGGTTGCCTGGGAGGTGATTTTCGTCGACGACGACTCGACCGACGGCACGCGCGAGGCGGTGCGTGCCGTGGCAGCCAGCCATCCGCGCGTGCGCCTGTTGCACCGCATCGGCCGCCGCGGCCTGTCCAGCGCGTTCATCGAGGGCGCGCAGGCCAGCCTGGCCACCCACGTCGCCGCGATCGACGGCGACCTGCAGCACGACGAGACGCTGCTGCCGCAGATGCTGGCGGTGCTGCGCGAAGGCCGTGCCGACATCGTGATCGGCAGCCGCCACGTCGAGGGTGGCGGCATGGGCGAATTCTCGGCCTCGCGCGTCGGCATGAGCAACTTCGCAACCATGCTCGCCCGCCCGGTGCTGCGGGTGCCGATCAGCGACCCGATGAGCGGGTTCTTCATGCTGCCCCGCGCCGTGTTCGACCGCGCCGCCCGGCGGCTGTCGGCGATGGGCTTCAAGATCCTGCTGGACATCGTGGCTTCCCTGCCCGAGCCGCCGCGGGTGGTGGAACTGCCCTACGAGTTCCGCACCCGCCAGCACGGCGAGAGCAAGCTCGATGCCGGGGTGCTGCGTGATTATGTGCTGCTGATCGTGGACAAGATGATCGGCCACATCCTGCCGGTGCGCTTCGTGCTGTTCGCCGGCGTCGGCGCGGTCGGCATCGCGGCGCACCTGCTGGTGCTGCGGCTGTGCCTGTGGACGTTCGAGCTCGATTTCCCGACGGCCCAGACGGTGGCCACCGCCGTGGCGATCCTGGGCAATTTCCTGCTGAACAACATGTTCACCTTCCGCGACCGCCGGCTGAAGGGCGTGCGCTTTGCGGTCGGTCTGCTGACCTTCGCGGCGATATCTGCGGTTGGCGCGGTGCTCAACATCAACATAGCATCGGTGCTGTTCGGGCCCGCCCATTGGAGCTGGTACTTCGCCGGCTTCGCGGGGGCCGCGATGAGCCTGGTGTGGAACTACGCCGTCTCCTCCGCGGTCACTTGGCGTCGGTAGGGGGGCGCCGATAGGCGGTCCAATAGAGTGGTGGCCGGCCGGCGGCGAGCGCCTTGGCCTCGTAGCGCGTGGGCGGCCAGCCATCGGGGCGGGTGGTGGCCGGCGGGGGCACGTCGAACAGGGACTGCGCGGCGAGCACTTCGGCGGTCCAGGCCTGGTAGGTCGGGTCGTCGCTGGCGATGCGCCATTCGGCCCCCGGCTTCAGCACGCGGGCGGCAAGCTTGAGCGTCTCGGGGTGGACGAAGCGGCGCTTGGCGTGCCGGGCCTTGGGCCAGGGATCGGGGAACAGCAGGAACAGTTGGTCGAGGCAGGCATCCGGCAGGGCACGCAACAGGGCACGGGCGTCGTCGTCCCACAGGCGCAGGTTGCCGGGGAGCGGGGCGGTGGCCTCCCCGCCCTCGGGCACCACGCGCGAGAGCAGGGAGCAGATGCCGTTCTCGAACACCTCGCAGGCGATCAGGCCGGCCTGCGGATTCGCCGCGGCCTGGGCCAGGGCATGCTCGCCGCCGCCGAAGCCGACTTCCAGCCAGAGTTCGGCCGGGCGGGGCGCAAAGGCGGCGCCGGGATCGTGGGCGGAGTCGAAGCGGATGCGGGGCAGGGTTTCGGCCAGCAGGAGCTTCTGGCGGGGGCGGAGCGTCTGGCCCCGCTGGCGACCGTAAAGGCGGTCGGGCGGGGGCTTGACGGTGGGGAGGCTGCTCAGCTTAGCGGCCGAAGGCGGACTTCAGGGCAGGGACGAGGTCGGTCTTTTCCCAGGTGAAGGTGCCGAGTTCGAGGTCGGGTTCGCGGCCGAAATGGCCGTAGGCGCTGGTGACCGCGTAGATGGGGCGGTTCATGTGCAGGTGCTCGCGGATGCCGCGGGGGCGAAGATCGACCAGCTCGCGCAGGGTCTTTTCCAGCTTCGCCTCGTTAACCTCATACGGGTTGCCGTGGAGTTCGACATAGAGCGAGAGCGGGTGGGACACGCCGATCGCGTAGCTGAGCTGCAGGGTGCAGCGCTCGGCCAGGCCGGCGGCGACGACGTTCTTGGCGAGGTAGCGGCAGACATAGGCGGCGGAGCGGTCGACCTTCGTGGGGTCCTTGCCCGAGAAGGCGCCGCCTCCGTGGGGTGCCGCCCCACCATACGTGTCGACGATGATCTTGCGCCCGGTGAGGCCACAATCGCCGTCTGGCCCGCCGATGACGAACTTGCCGGTCGGGTTGATATAGATTTCCTTCTCCGACGGCATCCAGCCCTTGGGCAGCACGCCTTCGATCAGCGGCAGCAGCTTCGCCTTGATGGCGGGCTGGTCCATGCCTTCCTCGTGCTGGGTGGAGATCACGACCGAGGTGGCGGCGACCGGCTTGCCGTCGACGTAGCGCAGCGTCACCTGGCTCTTGGCGTCCGGCAGCAGGCCGGTGACCGAGGCGTCGCCGTTGCTGCGGCGGTCGCGAATGGTGCGCAGCAGCTCGTGCGCATAGTAGAGCGGCGCGGGCATCAAGGTGGGCGTCTCGCGGCAGGCGTAGCCGAACATGATGCCCTGGTCGCCGGCACCCTCGTCCTTGTTGCCGCTGGCGTCGACGCCGGCGGCGATGTCGGCGGACTGGGCGTGCAGGTGGACGGCGATGTCGGCGTGCTTCCAGGAGAAGCCTTGCTGGTCGTAGCCGATGTCCTTGATCGCCATGCGGGCGAGGTGGGCGAGCAGTTCCGGCGTGACGCTGTCTGGGCCGCGGGTTTCGCCGGCGAGGATGACGCGGTTGGTGGTGACCAGTGTTTCGCAGGCCACGCGGGCATACGGGTCGGCGGCGAGGTAGGCATCGAGCACCGTATCGCTGATGCGGTCCGCGACCTTGTCGGGGTGGCCTTCCGAGACGGACTCGGAGGTGAAGAGGAATTCGCCCTTGTCGCGCATCGTGGGTTCCCGGACTGCATGGCGTTGCCGGCCGCGGCCGGGCCCCGAGGGAAGCCGGGGCGTGGCTGTGTGGCGGAAAGGGTGGGGGGGGTCAAGACGGCGTGTTCGACCGCGCTCTCACACGATCGCGTGTTGGGTCAGCGCATGCCGAGCACGTCGCGCATGTCGTAGAGGCCCGGGGGGCGGGTGCTGACCCAGATGGCGGCGCGGATGGCGCCGGTGGCGAAGGCACGGCGGTCGAAGGCGCGGTGGGAGAGGGTGATCTGCTCGTTGGCCGAGGTGAACAGCAGGGAATGTTCGCCGACGATCTGGCCGCCGCGCAGGGCGGCGAAGCCGATGGCGCCGGTTTTGCGGGCGCCGGTGTGACCGTCGCGGCCCGATTGCGTGACATCTTCCAGTTTCACGCCACGGCCGGCGGCGACGGCGCGGCCGAGGCCGACGGCGGTGCCGGAGGGGGCGTCGACCTTCTGGCGGTGGTGCATCTCGACGATCTCGGCGTCGTAGGTGTCGGCGGGCAGGGCGGCGGCCATGCGTTCGGCCAGCACCATGGCCAGGACGACGCCGGGGGAATAGTTGGGCGCATACATCACCGGGATGGTTTTCGCGGCGGCGGCGAGGGCGGCTTCGTCGGTGGCGGAAAGGCCGGTGGTGCCGACGAGCCAGGCGCGGCCGGTGGTGGCCATGGCGGCGGCGTGGGCGGCGGCGGTGCTCGCGTGGGTGAACTCGACGACGACGTCCGACGCGGCGGCGAGGGCGGCGATGCCGGGGAAGGCGCCGGCTTCGTTGGGCAGGGTGGCGCCTTGGGAGTCGATGCCGCCGGCGAGGAGGGCGCCGGCGGCGCGGGTTTCCTCTGCCAGCAGGCGGCCCATGCGGCCGGCGATGCCGGCGATTCCGATCCTGGTTGTCATGCGCGGGTCCTCCGTTCGGCGATCCTGCGGCGGGAGGGGGCAGGGCGCAAGGTTGGGTATTTGTTATTATATCGTAACATAAAGGGCGTGCGTCGGCCGGGTCAGGCACGGTCGCGTTTTTTGGCAGCGCGGGCGGCGGCAATGACGTAGGGCTGGAGGCCGAGGCTGGGGTCAGTCAGCTTGAGGGGGCGGTCGGGGCGGGGTTTCTGCGGTCGCGGTTTTCGGGGGCGCGGGGGGAGTTTCAGCCAGTCCGGCTGCTGGACGCCGAGGGCGTGGCAAAGCGGGCGCAGGAGGCGGCCGGCCTGGGGGGCATCCTGGACGAATTGGCGGGCTTCGGTTTCGTTGTGGAGGA
>JANPIH010000108.1:0-22239 GCA_031424895.1 Rhodospirillales bacterium | reverse complement strand
TCTCGGTGATGGATGCCGCCGGCAACGCGGTTTCCGTCACCCACACGCTCGGCACCGGCGCCGGCGTGGTCACCCCGGGCCTCGGCTTCCAGTGGAACAACGCCATGAAGCTGTTCGACCCCCAGCCCGGCCGCGCCAACTCCATGGCCCCAGGCAAGGCTCGCACCACCGGCATGGTGCCGACCATGCTGCTGACGGATGGCAAGCCCGTGCTGGTGGTCGGCGCGCCGGGCGGCTCGGTCATCATCACCGCGGTGCTGACCACCATCCTGAACATCGTCGATTTCGGCATGACCGCCACCGAGGCCGTCGCCTTCCCGCGCATCCACTGCGAAGCCGGCCCGGTCTTCGCCGAGGCCCGCGTGCAGGGCGCGGTGGTCGATGCCCTGCGCGCCCGCGGCCATACCGTGCGCCACAGCCCGCATTCCTTCGACCCCACGATGAGCCGCGCCCACGCCATCTGGCTGGGTGGCGGCAGCCGCGGCGCGCTGGGCGACTGGCAGGCGGGTGCCGACCCGCGCGGCGGCGCCGGCGTCGCCTGGGCCTGGTAGCGGCTCGGCGTCTGTCATCGGTTCGCCGCTGGACCGGCACGCCGGCTTCGGGCATTCCATGCGGCGAACTTCGCCATTTAGGAGACCGCGCATGAACCGTCGCATGATGCTGGCCCTGTCGGGCGCCGCCTCGCTTTCCGCCGCCATGCCCGGTCGGGCAGGCGCGCAGGCGGGGCAGGTGGTGGCCTATACCGCCTTCGCCGAATCCGTCACCGCCATGACCCCGGTGTTCAAGGCCAAGACCGGCATGGACATCCAGCTGGTCGCCGCCGGCTCGGGCGAACTGGTGCGCCGCATCGTTGCCGAACGCGCTCGCCCGCTGGCCGACGCACTGATCTCCGTCGGCGGCGAATCCATCGATGGCAACCCTGGCATCTTCACCCAGTACACCCCGCAGGAAGACGCGGCGATCCTGCCGGTGCTGAAGGTCAGCCCGAACTGGATCCCGTTCTCGGTCACGCTTGCCACCGTGCTTGCCGTGAACACCCGCTTGGTGGCCGAGGCCGAGATCCCCACCAGCTGGGAGGAGCTGGCCGACCCGAAATGGAAGGGCCGCATCGCCTATGCCGGGGCAGACCGCTCCGGCTCCGCGCTGATCCAGCTGCTGCAGATCCTGCACAATTTCGGCGAGGACAAGGGCTGGCCGCTGTTCGAGCGCATGGTGCAGAACTTCGTTATCACCGGCAGCTCTGGCGCCGTCTCGCGCGGCGCGGCCCAGGGCGAATACGCCATCGGCATCACGCTGGAAGACAACACCCAGCGCTTCATCGACGGCGGCTCCCCACTCAAGATCGTCTACCCGAAGGAGGGGATCAGCTTTGCCGCCGACGCCATGGCGCTGGTAGCCGGCGGCCCGAACCCGGCTGGTGGCCGCGCGCTGATCGACTTCATCGTCTCCGCCGAGGGCCAGCAGATCATCGTCGAGAAGTTCGGCCGCCGCCCCATCCGGGCCGACGTGGGCCAGCCGAAGGGTGCGGTCGCGGCCGCCAGCTTGCCGGTGAACAACATCCCGATCGAATGGTCCAACGCCCGCACCAAGGACGTTCTGGCCCGCTACCTCCGCCTGGTGCGCCGCTGATCCCAGGCTCGCCGGCATGACCGACGCGCATCTGCGGGCCACCGGCATCGGGGTGCGCTTCGGAAGCTTTGCCGCACTCGACGGCGTGGACCTGTCGGTGGCGCGCGGCGAACTGGTCACGCTGCTCGGCCCCTCCGGCTGCGGCAAGACCACGCTGCTGCGCGTGATCGCCGGCTTCCAGCGCCAGCAGGAAGGCCAGGTCGTTGTCGGCGGGCGCAGCCTCGACGGCATCCCGCCCGAGGGCCGCAATTTCGGCATGGTGTTCCAAAGCTACGCCGTGTTTCCCCACCTCACCGTCGCCGACAATGTCGCCTACGGCCTGGTCGCCCGCGGGGTCCGCCGCGGCGACATGGCGCGGCGCGTGCAGTCCGCGCTGGACCGCGTCCAGCTCGGCCCGTTCGCCGCCCGCTACCCCGATGCGCTCTCCGGCGGCCAGAAGCAGCGCGTCGGCCTCGCCCGCGCCATGGTGATCGAGCCCGACCTGCTGCTGATGGACGAACCGCTGTCCAACCTCGACGCCCTGCTGCGCATCGAGATGCGGCGCGAGATCCGCATGATGCAGCGCGAACTCGGCATCACCACGCTCTACGTCACCCACGACCAGGAGGAGGCGCTGGCCATCTCCGACCGCATCGCCGTGATGCGCCAGGGCCGCCTGCTCCAGGTGGCCCCGCCGGAGGAGGTGTTCGAGGCCCCGGCCCACGCCTTCGTCGCGGACTTCATCGGCGGCTGCAACTGGTTCGATGCCACCATCAAGCCCGGCGATGCCGTCGAACTGGCCGAGGGCCCGCGCTTCGTCCTCCCTCCCGGACCTGATCGCTCCCTCGGGCGCCCCCTAGGCCCGGTGCGCGTTGCCCTGCGCAACGAGGATTTCCGCCTCTCAGACCCTGCCAGCCCCCTCCCGTCCCTCGCCGGCACCGTCGTCATGCGCGCCTATATGGGCCACCGCACCCGCCTGCACGTGCGCCTTGCTTCCGGCGCCACGCTCGACGCCGACGTACCGGGCGGCCCCGCCCTGCCCGCCGAGGGCGACCCGGTCCACCTCACCTTCGAGCCCCCCCGCGCGCGCCTGTTCACCCGCGAGGCCGAGCCGATGGATGGCTGGCGCATCCCATGACCAGCCTGGCCCGGCTGCTGCGCGACCCCTGGCCGCTGGTCGCGGGCGGCGTGGTCCTGCTGCTGCTGGTGTTTGTCGCCTGGCCGCTCGCCGAACTGGCCCGCCAGAGCCTGATCGGCCAGGACAGCGGGCGCCTGGGACTGGAGAACTACGCCACCTTCTTCGGCTCCTCCTATTTCCGCCGCGCCCTGGCCAACAGCCTCACCGTGGCAGCGCTGGGCACCGCCTTCGCCCTGGTTCTCGCCGTGCCGTTGGCGTTGGCCTTCGCGCGCTACGACTTCGCGGGAAAGCGCTGGATCGAAATCGGGATCCTGATGTCGATGCTCTCCCCCCCCTTCGTCGGCGCCTATGCCTGGATCCTGATGTTCGGCCGCAGCGGGCTCGTTCGCGAGGCCCTGGCCGGCATCGGCATCGACATCCCGCCAATCTACGGCGCCTTCGGCATCGCGCTGGCCAGCGCCTTCAGCCAATACCCCGTGCTGTTCCTGGTCGTCCGCGGCGGCCTCGCCCGGGTGAACCCGGCGCTGGAGGAGGCGGCGTCCAGCCTCGGGCGCGGCCGCCTCGCGGTGATCCGCACCGTCACCCTGCCGCTGATCCTGCCCGCTCTGGTCACCGGCACGCTGCTGGTTTTCCTCGGCATCATCGCCGATTTCGGCACACCCAGCATCCTCGGCGAAGGCGAACGCTTCCCGGTGCTCGCCACCCTGGCCTTCTCGCTCTACCTCTCCGAAATCGGCGCCGAGCCCGGCATGGCGGCGACCACGGCGGCGATCCTGGTGCTGATCTCCCTCACGCTGGTGGTCCTCGCGCGCTGGCTCGCCGCGCGGCGCACCGTGGCGAACGACACCGCCGGCATGCGCACCGCCATCCCCCTCGCCGGCCGCACCGGCGCGTTGCTGGCGCTCGGCGCCGGCGCGCTGGTGCTGCTGGCCAACATGCCGCTGCTGGTGGTGGTCGGCTCGTCGTTCCTCGAAGTGCGCGGGGTGGTGTTCCAGCCGGTGCTGACGCTGGCAAACTACATCAACGCCGTCGCCGCCCTGGGCGATGCGCTGTGGAACAGCCTGCGCTTCGCGGCCATCGCACTGGCGATCATCCTCGTCGTCGGCGCCCTGTCCGGCTACCTGATCGCCCGCAGCTCCAGCCTGCTCTCCCGCCTGGCAGACCTGCTGATCATGGTGCCCTATGTCGTGCCAGGCACCGTGCTCGGCATCGGCTACGCCTCGGTGTTCAACGAACCGCCGCTGCTGCTTACTGGCACCGCCAGCATCATCGTGGTGATGTACGTTGTCCGTCGGCTGCCCTATGTGGCGCGCGCGTCGGCCAGCATCGTCTATCAGATCGACCGCGGGCTGGAGGAAGCCTCGCAAAGCCTCGGCGTTCGCCCGCTTGCCGGCTTCCGCCGCGTGATGCTGCCGCTGATGCGCCCGGGCCTGTTGGCCGGGGCCGCGATCGCCTGGGTGGAGGTGTTCAACGAACTCTCCGCCTCGATTGTGCTCTACACCGGCGGAACCCGCACCCTGCCGATCGCCGCCTACCAGCAATCCCTCGCCGGCGATGTCGGCATGGCGGCAGCCTATGCCACCATGCTGATCGCCATTACCGCCGTGGCGCTCGGGCTGTTCACCATGCTGCGCGGGCGGGGGGGTGAGGTGGGAGTGTTATAAGCAAGCAGTTCTTTTTTGGAAAAAAGAACCAAAAAACTTTTATCCATTTGCGCCCTGCTGAACCTGCCGGACCCGGTGCAAATGAATATAAAGTCTTTTTGCTTCTTTTTCTTCAGAAAAAGAAGAATCTTCTTTCCCTACTGCGCCTGCGCACTCGCATCGCTGCGCGTCGCCCCCACCCGCTGTGCCAGTGCGGCTGCCATGAACGCATCGAGGTCCCCGTCGAGCACGGCCGCCGGGTTGCCCTTTTCGACGCCGGTGCGCAGGTCCTTCACCATCTGGTACGGCGCCAGCACGTAGCTGCGGATCTGGTGGCCCCAGCCGATATCGGTCTTGGCGTTCTCCTCGGCGGCGGAGATGACCTCGCGTCGTTGCAACTCGGCCTCGTACATCCGCGCCTTCAGCATATCCATCGCTGTCGCCCGGTTGCGATGCTGGCTGCGGTCGGTCTGGCAGGCCACCACGATGCCGCTCGGGATATGCGTGATGCGGATCGCGGACTCGGTCTTGTTCACATGCTGCCCACCGGCGCCCGAGGCACGGTAGGTGTCCACCCGCAGGTCGGAAGGATCGATCTCGATCTCAATCGTGTCGTCCACCACCGGATACACCCAGACCGAGGCAAAGCTGGTCTGCCGCCGCGCGGCGGCATCGAAGGGCGAAATGCGCACCAGGCGGTGCACACCGGCCTCGGTCTTCAGCCAGCCATAGGCATTGGGGCCTGTCACCTGCAACGTGGCGGACTTGATGCCCGCTTGCTCGCCTTCGGACTGTTCGATCAGCTGAATCTTGTAGCCGCGCGTTTCGGCCCAGCGCGAATACATGCGCATCAGCATCTCGGCCCAGTCCTGCGCCTCGGTGCCGCCGGCGCCGGCATTGATTTCCATGTAGCAGTCGCGCCCGTCCGCCTCGCCCGACAGCAGCGATTCGATCTCCCGCCGCTTCGCCTCTCCGGCCAGAAGCTTCAGCGCGGCCATGCCTTCGTTGGCCATGGCGGTGTCGCCGTCGGCCTCGGCCATCTCGATCAGTTCGCTGGTGTCGGCGACATCCTGCTCCATCTTTTCCACCCCCTCGATGGCGCCGGCCAGCCGGTTGCGCTCGCGCATCAGCGCCTGTGCCGCGGCCGCGTCGTTCCAAAGAGTGGGGTCTTCGACCCGGTGGTTCAGTTCGTCCAGGCGGGCGCGGGCGACATCCCAGTCAAAGATGCCTCCTCAGCAGCGCGACGGACTGCTTGATCTGGTCATTGAGGGCGATCGATTCGGCGGACATGGGGTTCCCCTGCGATGCTAAGGGCGCGCGGCGCGGCTCAATACAACCCGCCCAGCGCGCTGTCGACCCCGCCGGCGGCGGGCTGCCCGGCGGCATCGTCGCTGCCCGATGCCGGCGTGCCGATGATCGACCCGGACGCGCCAGGGGTCTGCCCCGGCTTGAACGCATCGGTCACGCTGCCGGCGCCGGATTCCCACGCCGCCATCGTCACGCCGGCGGGCGGGATGAAGCGCAGCGGGGCGCGGTTCTGCTGTGCGGCGGCCATGAAGCTTCGGAACACCGGGGCCGCATTGCCGCCGCCGGTCTCGTTGTCGCCCAGGCTCATCGGCGTGTCGAAGCCGATCCACACGATCGCCACCATGTCGGGCGTGAAGCCGGCGAACCAGTTGTCCTGGAAATCCTGGCTGGTGCCGGTTTTGCCCGCCACCGCGGTACGGATGCCCTGGCCCGCGGCATTGCCGGTGCCGCGCTGCACTGCGCCCTGCAACATCGTCACCACCTGAAAGGCGCTCGCGGCATCCACCACCTGCGGCCGCGCATCGCTCAGCTGTGGCCCGCGGCCAGGATCGTCGCAGCCCTGGCAGGTCAGCGCCTCGGCCCGCCAGATCACCCGGCCATGGCGATCCTGCACCGCATCGACCAGGCTCGGCACCACCCGCCGCCCGCCCGACACCAGGCTGGCATAAGCCCCGGCCTGGCGCAGCACCGTGGATTCCACCGCGCCGAGCGCCGCCGGCAGCACGCGCGGCATGTCGTCCACCACGCCCAGCCCGATCGCCAGCTGCGCCACCCGCTCCATGCCGACCCTGTCGGCCACGCGCACGGTTACCAGATTCAAGGACTTTTCCAGCGCGACCCGCAGCGACGCCGGGCCGGAGAAACTCTGCCCGAAATTGCTCGGCCGCCACTTCCCCGCCGCCCCGTTGTCCACCACGAACGGCGCGTCGAGGAACCGCTGCGACGGCGAATACCCGGCCTGCATCGCCGCCAGATACACATAGGGCTTGAAGCTCGACCCCGGCTGGCGCAGCGCCTGGGTCGCGCGGTTGAACTGGCTGGTCTCGAAGCTCCATCCGCCCGACAGCGCCAGCACCCGCCCGGTCGCCGGATCGAGCGCCACCATCGCTCCCTGCACCACCGGCACCTGCCGCAGCGCCAGCCGCTCCGGCCGTGCCGGCGTGCGCCCCTGCGCGGCGACTGCGGGCAGCAACTCCGCCATCACCACGTCGCCGGGCTTGACCACGTCGCCGATGCGCCGCGGCGCGGGGCCGGGCTTGTCGCCCACCAGCGGCCGTGCCCAGGCCGTGTCGGCCAGCGCCATGGCCACGACGCGCGGCATGGCCGGCGTACCATTGGGCGCCCGCTCCAGAAAGCCCAGCTGTGCAGCCGAGTCGCTGGCCTCAAGCACCACCGCCAGACGCCACTCCGCCAGCATGCCAGGTGGGCGCGCCACCCCGGACAGCGCCTGCTGCCAGCCGGCCGGCGCAGTACCCGCTTGGCGCGGCGGCAGCGGCAGCTGCGCCACCGGCCCGCGCCAGTGCCCGCGCCGCTGGTCATACCGCAGCAGCCCCTCGCGCAGCGCCCGGTCGGCGGCCGCCTGCAGCACTGGGTCGACGCTGGTGCGCACCATGAAGCCGCCCTGCGTCACCTGGTCCACACCGAACCGGTCGATCAACTGCCGGCGCACCTCCTCGGCGAAATACTCCGCCCCCGTCACCGTCTCCGGCCGGCGGAACGGCGCCACCGCGATCGGCTGCGCCTTGGCCTCGGCCGCCTGCGCCGCGGTGATCGCCCGGTCCTCGGCCATCCGGTCCAGCACCCAGTCGCGCCGCGCGCGACCCGCCTCGGGGAAGCGGAACGGGTTGTAGTTGTTGGGCGCCTTCGGCAACGCCGCGATGAACGCCGCTTCCGGCAGGGTCAGCTCGCCCAGCGACTTGTTGAAATACGTCTGGGCCGCGGATGCCACGCCATAGGCCTGCAGCCCCAGGTAGATCTCGTTCAGATACAGTTCGAGAATGCGCTCCTTGCTCAGCGACTGCTCGATGCGAATTGCCAAAAGTGCCTCCCGCACCTTGCGCCGGATCGAGACCTCGTTGCTCAGCAGCATGTTCTTGGCCACCTGCTGCGTGATCGTCGACGCCCCGATCGGCCGCCGGCCCGAGCCGTACTGCATGATGTCGAAGATCGCCGCCCGCGCGATGGCGATCGGGTCGACGCCCTTGTGGTCGTAGAAATTCTGGTCCTCGGCCGAGATAAACGCCCGCTTCACCAGCTCGGGCACCGCCGCATAGGGCACGAAGATGCGCCGTTCGGTCGCCAGCTCGGCCAGCAGCCGGGAATCGCCGGCATAGACCCGGCTCATCACCGGCGGCTCGTAGTGGCTCAGCGTCTCGTGGTCGGGCAGGTCGTCGCTATAGTGCTGCACCACCGCGAACGCCGCGGCTACCGCCACTACGCCGCCCACCACCAGCAGCGACATCAGCCAGCTGAACAGCCGCGCGATCGGGCCGCGCCGGCGCCGTCGAGGCCGCTCCGACCGCTCGCCCGGCGGCTGCCCGCCATCGCCCCCGGGCTGCGTGCGATCGGGCCGGCCGACAGGCGCCGGCACCGTCTCGCGGCGGGCGAGCCGTTCGCCGGCTGTCAGGGAAGGGGCGGTGGAGGGATCGCTCATGGCCGGGTTCTACCCTGAAACGGGCGCGCGCGGACAGGCGATGCCGTCGCGGCCGCCTGCAACGCGCAACTCCGCGTGTGGCGGTCGGCGTCAGCCGACGTAGCGCTCGCCACCAGCGGCGAAATAGGCATCGATCGCCCGGCGTATCGCAGTCGCCAGCACCACGCGGTGCGCCGGCCGCCGCAGCGCCGCCTCGTCGGCCCGGTTGGACATGAAGCCCAGCTCCACCAGCACGCTGGGAATGTCGGCGGCCTTCAGCACCATGAAGCTGGCATGCCGCGCCGGATTGGGCAGCAACGCCACGTCCTGCTTCAATGCGCTCACCACCGAGCGCGCCATGCGCGAGGAGCCGACGCGCGTTTCCTGCCGCACCAGGCTGATCAGGATGCGCGCCACCTCCGGCGAGGTGCCGCGAAAGTTCGGCGTCCCGAACCGGTCGGCCGCGTTCTCGCGCACCGCCAGCGCCGCCGTCTGGCTATCGGACGCGGTTTCGTTCAGCGTGTACACGCTGGCCCCGCGCACCGAGTGGTCTGACAGCGCATCGGCATGCAGCGACACGAACAGTGCCGCCCCGCGCCGCCGCGCGATCGCCACCCGCTCCTCCAGCGCCACGAACACGTCCCGTGCGCGGGTCAGCTCCACGCGGTAATGCCGTGTGACCAGCAGCTGGCGCCGCAACTCCTGCGCCGCGGCCAGCGCCACATGCTTCTCGTAGGTGCCCGAAACGCCGATCGCCCCTGGGTCCTTGCCGCCATGGCCTGGGTCGAGCATGACCAGCGGCAGCTGCTTCGCCGGCGCCTTGCGTGCCGCCTCCGTCGTCGTCGTGTCCCCCGCCGCGGCCTCGGCGCGGGTCGGCAGCAGGAAGCTCAGCGACAGGCCGGAGATAAGGAGTCGGCGAGGGATCAAGGTCCTGGCCCCCAGGGTTGGCCCAAAAAACGGCCCCGGCGCTACGGCAGGGATCTCTATATTCTTCTCACGTCGCATCGGGAAAGTCACCTTATTATCTGATTTAAGGCACTTCCCTGCCTATCGCTGGCGCTCTTTCCTCGATCCCGTCCGCGTGCGGCTTGCAGTGGCGGGGGGTTTGCGCCATGTTGCCGCCGCTTCGGTGGTGCGCCGGGGCCGGCGATTGGCATGCCGGCATCGCGCCAGGCCGGCGAAAGCGACGGAATTCCGATCACGCGAGGCCCAGCCCGGTTCCAATGACCGTCGCTTGCGGCCCCGGAGGGTGGCGCCAGCTGCCCGCGACGGAAGGACGCCCGCCGGCATCGCCCCACCGTACCGCGCCGCGCGCCTCTTGCGCGCTCGACCCGTGCCGCGCCATGTCCCCGATCAAGCTACGGGGGCGCGGAAGCAGACGGGTGGCGGGGACTGCCCCACGGCGGTCGGCAAGAATTTCCACCGGGGCGGCGCCTCCCACGAGGCTCCAGCCCGCAGTTCCAGGGTTCGATGACCGACGCGACACCGCCTTTCCCGCAGCCCGACCGAACCGCCCCCCGGGGCGTGACGACGGCTGCGCGGATCGGGGCGGGCGGCTTGTGCCGGTCCTTCGTTGCTGTCGTCTCCCTGGGTCTTCTGCGGTCGGACCAGCCGCCTCTCCATGCAAGCCTATCCTGCCGCCCCCGCCGCGCCGATGCGCGCGGGAAGGCCGCGCACCGGAGTTCGCGACTACATGACCAAGCGCATGCTGATCGATGCCACACACGCGGAAGAAACCCGCGTGGTGGTGCTGGACGGTAACAGGCTCGAGGATTTCGACGTCGAGGCGTCGACCAAGAAACAGCTCAAGGGCAACATCTACCTCGCCAAGATCGTCCGCGTGGAGCCATCGCTCCAGGCCGCCTTCGTTGAGTATGGCTCCGGCCGCCACGGCTTCCTCGCCTTCGGCGAGATCCATCCCGACTACTACCAGATCCCCGTGGCCGACCGGCAGCGGCTGCTGAAGCTGCAGGCGGAGGAAGCACGCGCGGAGGACGAGGACGACGACGAGGACGAGGCGCCCCCCACGCCCCAGCCTGTCGCCAAGCCGGAACGCGGCCGTCGCCGCCGCGGCGGTGCCGCCCCTCGCGAGGTAGCGCTGGAATCACCAACTGCCGCCACAGCCTATGGCGAGATCGATTTCGGCGCGGTGACGCACGGCGCCCTCGACAGCAGCCAGCCTGACATCGTCTTCCAGGGCGCGCCGGTCGCCACGCAAGGCGCGCCGGTCGTCACGCAGCGCGCGCCGGAGATCGAAGGCATCGCCGAACTGGCCGACGAGCCCTACGCCCCCGCCGCCGAACCGCGCGACACCGTCGCCGACGCCGATGGCGACTCCGGGCTCGACATCGTCGAGATCGACGAAGCCCCGCCCGAGGTCGTCGGCGGCGACGACGTGTTCGAGGGCAACGGCGCCGAGGAAGCCGCCGCCCGCCGCACCGCCCGCTTCCTGCGCAACTACCGCATCCAGGAAGTCATCCGCCGCCGCCAGATCCTGCTGGTCCAGGTGGTCAAGGAGGAGCGCGGCACCAAGGGCGCGGCACTCACCACCTACATCTCGCTCGCCGGCCGTTTCTCCGTGCTGATGCCCAACTCGCCCCGTGGCGGCGGCATCTCGCGCAAGATCACCTCCTCGGCCGACCGCCGCCGCCTCAAGGAGATCACCGCCGAGCTGGAGATCCCGCAGGGCATGGGCCTGATCGTTCGCACCGCGGGCGCCAACCGGCCCAAGCCCGAGATCAAGCGCGACTGCGAATACCTGATGAACCAGTGGGACAGCATCCGCGAGATCACCCTGGGCTCGGTGGCGCCGGCGCTGATCTACGAGGAAGCCAGCCTCATCAAGCGCACCATCCGCGACGGCTACTCGCGAGACATCGACGAGGTCCTGGTCGACGGGGAAGCCGCCTGGCGCGCCGCGCGCGACTTCATGCGCATGCTGATGCCCAGCCATGCCAAGAAGGTCCAGCTTTGGCGCCCCGACGGAATATCGGGAGGCGGGGGCCAGCCGCTGTTTGCCAAGCACGGCGTGGAGGACCAGCTCGATTCAATGCTGGTGCCCACCGTCCAGCTCAAGTCCGGCGGCTACCTGGTCATCAACCAGGCCGAGGCGCTTGTGGCCATCGACGTCAACTCCGGCCGCTCCACCCGCGAGCGCGGCATCGAGGAGACGGCGCTGCGCACCAACCTGGAGGCCGCCGACGAGGTGGCCCGCCAGCTGCGCCTGCGCGACCTCGCCGGCCTCATCGTCATCGACTTCATCGACATGGAGTCGAAGAAGAACAACGCGATGGTCGAGCGCCGGATCAAGGAGGCGCTGAAGAACGACCGCGCCCGCATCCAGATCGGCCAGATCAGCCATTTCGGCCTGCTGGAGATGAGCCGCCAGCGGCTGCGCCCCAGCCTCACCGAAACCAGCTTCATCACCTGCCCGCACTGCTCCGGGCTCGGCCTGGTGCGCAACGTGGAAAGCTCGGCAATCCACGTGATGCGGCAGATCGAGGACGAGGGTGCGAAGGCCCGCGCCGGCCAGATCATGGTCCACGCCGCCCACGCGGTGGCCATGTACATCCTCAACAACAAGCGCGATCGCCTGGCCGAGATCGAGGCCCGCTATGCCATGCGGGTGCACTTCAACGCCGACGACACGCTGGTCGCCCCGGCCGTGCGCATCGACCGCCTGCGCCCGCCGCTGAGCGAGGCCGAACGCGCCTTGCTGATGCCGGCCTCGTCCACCACCCCCCAGGCCGCCTACGACTTCGTCGATGACGACGAAGCCGAGGAAGCCCCCGACATCGCCGAGGCGCAGGTCTTCGTTCCCGCCCCCGTGCCCATGCCGGCCTTGGTTGCCGCGCCGCTGCCGGTTGCTGCCGCCACCGCCGTCACCACCGCCGCCACCACCGCCGACGATGACGATGACGGCCCTGGCGAGGCGCCCGAATCCGGCCCCGACGCGTCGGGTGGTGACGAGGGCGAACGTCGCCGCCGCCGCCGCCGCCGCCGCCGTGGCGGACGCCGCGAGGAAGGCGACGAGGGCCAGGCCGCCAGCGCCGACCCGCAGGCCGCCGTATCTACCGACGCACCCGCACAGTGGATCGCCGCAGACCAGCCGGACGCCCCGTTCGCCCCCCATTCCGACGCGGCACCCGAAGCGGCACCCGGCGCCGCGCCGGGCGAGGAAGTCACCGCCGAGCCGGCCGCCGCGCTCGACCCCGCGGAGCAGGAGCAGCCGAGCCTCGACCCCGAGGAGCTCGACGAAAACGGCCTTCCGAAGGCCCGTCGCCGCGGTCGCCGCGGTGGCCGACGCCGCCGTCGCGATGAGGGTCCCGACGAGGGTTCCGGCGAGGCCGCCGCCGAGGCACCCGCCCCGGTACTCGCCCCGCCGTCTCCCGCCCAGCTCCCAGTGGCGCCAATGCCAGCCGCGCCGATCGCCGCCAGGCCGATCCCCCCCCGGCCGATCCCCACCCGGCCGATGCCGCCGCCGGTGCCGACCTACACTGGCCCGACTCCGGCCGATCCCTTCGGCGGCCAGCCGTTCGACATCTTCGATATCCTCGAACGCGCTGAAATGGCGGAACAGGCCCAGGCGGCACAAGCCGCCACGCCCCCGGCGCCCAAGCCTGCTCCAGTCGTAGCTCCGACTCCAGTCGTCGCTAAGGTCGCGCCACCACCTCCGGCGCCGATCGTGGCCGAGGCCGAACCCCCGGCTCCGGTCGCTGCCGAGGCGCCGGCAGAAGCCCCGGCAGAAGCCCCGGTTCCCGCCGCACCGCCGGCCAAGGCACCGCGCGCACCGCGGACCCGTCGCGCCGCGGCCACCGCTGCCGCGCCGGTCGCCATCCCGACGGAGCTTGAGATCCCGCCGGTTCCCGCCAACGCCGCCCCGCCCGCCGACCTCGCCGTCGAACCGGTCGCGGATGTGCCCGTCGCGCCGCCGCCACCGGTGGAACAACCGGTTGCCGCGTCCGAGTCGGCCAACGACGTTGCACCGGTTGCCGGCGCTGCGAACAAGCCGATCGTCCTCGGTGCCGATCCTCTGCCGGTGACCGCACCCAAGCGCGGCTGGTGGAAGCGCTGACCGCCCGTTGATGCACGGAAATCGGCGGCATCCGGACAAACCGACCGGGTGCCGCCGATTTTCCTTGTGCGACGCAGCAGCGCGAGGCAGGATTCGCCTTGTGTTCAACCAACTGAAAGGAGGTGATCCAGTGTCTCATTGCTCTTGGCGTCGCGCGGCTGTTGTGGCCTGGATCTCTGTCCCCTCCGGGGTGGCAGGGTAGTCTCCCGTCCGACAGCTGAAAGCTGCCAGACAATGGAAGGCCTCGGGGGCAACCTCGGGGCCTTCAGTCGTTCTGCCAGCCCCTATGACCCATAGCCGGCCCGATCAAGGAGCGGGGCTATGTTGGAATCCCAGATACACGAAAGTGTTGAGGTCCAGGGGCTCGGCCCGTCGCGCGAAGGCGCGCGCCGGACCAGGCGGGTCTGGGCAGAGCCCAGCCTTGCGCGTCTGCGCGCCGCGGCGGCAAGGCCCTGGCTTTGGCTGTCCGTCAGTCGAACATGAAAAAGGGCGGCCCCCGTGGGAGCCGCCCCGTTTCAGGTCGGAATATTGTCGATCGTCAGGCCGCGCGGCGCGGCGCCAGGGCGGTCGGCAGGCTGGCGATCGCGCGATCCACCAGCACACCGCCGGCTTCCGGGGACAAGGTTTCACGGATAACTTTCTCGGCGGCCGTGGCGGCCACCTCGGCGGCGATCATTCGCACCTCGTCGACGGCGGCCTTCTCGGCCGTCGCAATCCGGTCCATTGCCATCCGCTCGCGGCGCGTCGCGGAAGCTTCCGCTTCGGCCGCGGCGGCGGCGGCCAATTGCTGCGCCTGGATGCGTGCGCTTTCCAACAGTACCTTGGCATCGGCCATCGCCTGCTCGCGGCGGGCCTTGGCATCCTTAAGCATTGCCTCGGCTTCGGTCCGCAGGCGCTGCGCCTCGGCCAGTTCGCCGCGGACCTGCTCGGCGCGCTTGTCGAGGATACTCGTCAGGGCCGCCCAGATCTTCAACCCGAACAGGACGAAGAAGATGACGAACGCAACCGCCACCCAGGTCGTAGGATTGTCCCAGAAGCCGTAGGTATGCTTCATCGTCCCCTCCTAGGCCCGGCGGGCGGCGAGCGCGCCGTCCACGCCCCGTTCGACGGCATCGGCGGCCGGGGTTGTTCCGACAAGGCGGCTCACCACCGCACTGGCGGTGTCCGTGGCCACGCTGCGCAGCGCCCCCATGGCCGAGGTGCGCGCCGCATTGATACGCCGCTCGGCGTCGGCCAGCTGGGCCTCCAGCCGCGCATTCAGCGTTGCTGCCTGGCCAGCGGCGGCGTCCTTGGCGGTGGCGACGGCACCGGCGATCTCCGCCTGCGCCATGGCCTGGGCCTCCCGCGTCGCGGCGGTCAGCTCGGCCACCGCCGCATCGCCCTGCGCCTTGGCGGCCTGTGCGGCCTCCAGGTCGGCCTGGATCCGGTTGGCGCGCATCTCCAGCACCGCGCCCACCTGCGGCAGCGCCCAGCGGGCCAGCAGCAGGTAGAGCACGACGAAGATGATCGCCATCCAGACCACTTGGCTGATGGTCAGCGGATTGGCGAAGTCGAGCTGCGGCATGCCGCCCTGCTTTTCGCCGGCCGGCGCGGCGGCCCACGCAGACGATGTCAGCGCGGTCGACACGAGGGTCAAGCCCGCGAGGAACGCGGCATGTGCCGCGCTCCCCAGGGCAGTCCTTGTTGGGCGGAACATGTCCGCTCCCCTTCGTATCAGGTGAAGAGGATCAGGAACGCGATCAGCAGCGCGAACAGCGCCACGGCTTCGGTCACGGCGAAGCCGAGAATGCCGATGCCGAAAACCTGGTCGCGGGCGGAGGGGTTGCGGGCAACGCTGGCAACCAGCGAGGCGAAGATGTTGCCGATGCCGATGCCGACGCCCGCGAGAGCGAGCATGGCGATACCTGCACCAAGAGCCTTGGCGGCCTGAACGGAGGCGAGAGCGGGGTCCATAGGAACTATTCCTTCCGGTTTAGAAGCGGTTGTGGTCTGTCCAGCAAGCCGATCAGTGCAGATGCACCGAATCGTGCAGGTAGATGCAGGTGAGGATGGCGAACACGTAGGCCTGCAGGAACGCCACCAGAAACTCGAAGCCGATCAGGATCACGTTCAGCGCCAGCGGGGCAGCCGCCCCGATCACGCCGATTGTGCCGGCGCCGGCCAGCATCACCACGAAGGTGGCGAATACCTTCAGCATCACGTGGCCGGCCACCATGTTGGCGAACAGACGCACGGAGAGGCTGAGCGGACGCGACAGGTACGAAATCACCTCGACCGGAATGATCAGCGGCGCCAGCGCCTTGGGTGCGCCGGGCGGGAAGAAGTAGCTGAAGAAGTGAAGCCCGTGGATGCGCAGCGCCACCACGGTCACCACCGTGATCACCAGGATGGCCAGCGCCATGGTGACCGCGATGTGGCTGGTATAGGTGAAGGCGAAGGGCAGCATGCCCAGCAGGTTGCCCATCAGCACGAAGAAGAACAGCGTGAAGACGAACGGGAAATACGTGCGCCCCTCCGGCCCGATCTGGTCGGTGCACATCTTGAGGAGGTTCTCGTAGGCCAGCTCGGCCAGCGCCTGCATCCGCCCCGGCACGATCGCGCGCGGCTTCGCGCCAAGAACCAGCATGCCGATCGTCAGCGCACCGGCGATCACCATGAACAGGTTCGCCTGCGTGAAGTTCACCGAGCTGCCGACCACGCCCAGCACTGGCGTGAGCGTGAACTGGCTGAGCGCGTCGATCGCTTGTCCCTGGGCGGCCACCGCAACGTCCTTTGCGCCACACGGCCGCCGAAGCGGCCGATCGATCCTGTTGTCGCCCCCGCACCCACGGGCGGGGCCCGTGCGGCAGCGGTTAGTCCGATCCCGTGCGTCCCGGGGGTTTCTGCGGCGACACCAGCCGCCAGACATTGGCCACCCCGGCCGCGCCCCCCAGCAGGAAGAACAGGATCAGGAAGAGGGGTCGCGTTCCGAGCCACCCGTCCAGGAACCAGCCGATGGCAACTGCCACGACCAGTGCGGACACCAGCTCGATCCCGACCCGCATGCCCATCCCGAGCGCGCTGCCCTGGGACG
The DNA here is from genome assembly GCA_031424895.1 of Rhodospirillales bacterium. Taxonomy (GTDB): domain Bacteria; phylum Pseudomonadota; class Alphaproteobacteria; order Acetobacterales; family Acetobacteraceae; genus CAMDGX01. Next base: position 5,763 of record JANPIH010000108.1, on the reverse strand, counting down.
GCGACAGTCCGACTCCCCGGCCCTCCGGTTCCTCGCCCTGACGCGGGGCTGAAAGCCCCTGCTTGCGCCGGGCGGCATGCAGCCGGTCCTCGAACGACGTGCCTTTGGGAGACGCCCCCTGGGGTACATCGCGGGGCCGATCGGTGCCGTCCCGTTCTTCGCTCATACGTTCTCCACCCGGCAGGTTGACATGCCGGAAGGCGGTCGGTTGCTACCGTCAGGGCAGGGGAGTGTCAAGGACGGTTGAACCTCGTTTCTGGCCAGCGCAAGCTACGAACGTTGTTTTCCGCCCCCGCTGCCGCGCAGAGGCGCCGGCGAGTACCGAGGAGCCCTACGATGAGCCGCATCCTGCACCGCAGCCAGTTCGCCACGCCGCCGATCGCGGTGTCGGGCAAGGGGATGTATCTCATCGGCGCGGACGGGCGCGAAATCATCGACGGCTCCGGCGGCGCCGCCGTCGCCTGCCTCGGCCATGGCGATCCGCGGGTGACGGCCGCGATCAAGGCGCAGCTCGACCAGGTGGCCTACGTTCATACCGCCCTATTCACCAACCAGGCGGCCGAGGATCTTGCCGACATCATCCTCGATGGCTCGCCGGGCGGGCTGACCCACGCTTATCTATGCTCCTCCGGCTCCGAGGGCGCGGAGGCCGCGATCAAGATGGCCCGCCAGTACTTTCTCGAGATCGGCCAGCCGCAGCGCACCCAGTTCATCGCGCGCCGCGGCAGCTACCACGGCAACACGCTCGGCGCGCTGTCCGCCGGCGGCAACATGATGCGCCGCGCGCCCTATGCGCCGCTGCTGTCGGGCAACTTCCACCATGTCAGCCCCGCCTTCGCCTACCGCTTCCAGGGCGAAGGCGAGACCGAGGCCCAGTATGTCCAGCGCCTGGCCGACGAGCTGGAGGCCGAGTTCCAGCGACTCGGGCCGCAGAACGTCATCGCCTTCATGGCCGAGCCGGTCGTCGGCGCCACCACCGGCTGCGTCGCCGCCCCCCGGGGCTACTTCAAGAAGGTCCGCGAAATCTGCGACCGCCACGGCGCGCTGCTGATCCTGGACGAGGTGATGTGCGGCATGGGGCGCACCGGCACGATGCACGCCTGGGAGCAGGAGGGCATCACGCCCGACATCCAGATCGTGGCCAAGGGCCTCGGCGGCGGCTACCAGCCGATCGGCGGCATCCTGATCGGCGGGCGCATCGTCGACGCGCTGCGCGCCGGCTCCGGCGCCTTCATGCACGGCCATACCTACCAGGCCCACCCGGTCGCCTGTGCCGCGGCACTCGCGGTGCAGAAGGTGATCCGCGAGGACAACCTGGTCGAGAACGTGCGGGTTCAAGGCGAACGGCTTTCGATGATGCTGACCGAGCGGCTGGGCAACCACCGCCATGTCGGCGACGTGCGCGGGCGCGGGCTGTTCTGGGCGATCGAGTTGGTCCAGGACCGGGCGACCAAGGCGGTGTTCGACCCGACGCTGAAGATGAACGACCGCATCAAGCAGGAGGCGTTCCACCGCGGGCTGGCGATCTATCCGATGTCGGGCACGATTGACGGCAAGAATGGCGACCATGTGATCGTGGCCCCGCCTTACATCGCCCAGGCCAACGACATCGATGCCATCGTCGCCCGCCTCGGCGACGCGGTGGATGCGGCGGTCGCTTCGATCTGAGGAACATTGCGGACGCCGCGGCGATCTGACACGCTCCCGGGCATAATAACCACAGGGAGCTTCAGATGAAGCGCAGGACGATTCTTCGCGCCGGTGCGGCCGGGGCGGTGGCGGCGGCACTGCCGCGCGTGTCGATCGCGCAGCCGGCCAACGCGCGGGTGCTCAAGTTCGTGCCGCAGGCGAACCTGACGCTGCTCGACCCGATCATCACCACGGCGGCGGTGACCTACAACCACGCCTACATGGTGTGGGACCTGCTCTACGGCGTGAACTCGAAGCTGGAACCGAAGCCGCAGATGGCCGAGGGACACACGGTTTCGGACGACGGGCGCACCGTGTTGATCCGGCTGCGCGACGGTCTGAAGTTCCATGACGGCGAGCCGGTGCGCGCCCAGGATTGTGCCGCCAGCCTGGCCCGCTGGGCGGTGCGCGACCCGTTCGGCCAGACGCTGCTGAAGGCGCTGGACGCCTTCGGAGTGCAGGACGACCGCACCATCAAGATCACGCTGAAGCGGCCCTTTCCGCTGCTGATCCAGGCGATCGCGTTGCAGGGCACCTACATGATGCCGGAGCGCATGGCCAAGACCGATCCGTTCAGGTCGATCACCGAATTCGTCGGTTCCGGCCCGTTCCGGTTCATGGACAAGGAGTTCGTGGCCGGCAGCAGTGCCGCCTGGCAGAAGTTCGACGGTTACGTGCCGCGGCAGGAGCCGGCGGACTGGTTCACCGGCGGCAAGGTTGCGCATTTCGACCGCATCGAGTGGAAGATCATCCCCGACGCCTCCACCGCCTCGGCCGCGCTGCAGAGCGGGGAGGTCGACTGGTACGAGCAGGTGCAGGCCGACCTGGTGCCGCTGTTGCGGCGCAACGCGAACATCCAGTTCGGGCCGTCGAACCCGATGGGCTACATCGGGGGCATGCGGTTCAACCACCTGAACGCGCCGTTCAACGACGTGCGGCTTCGTCGTGCCATCCAGGTTGCGGTGAACCAGGAAGACTACATGCAGTCGATCATGGGCACCGACAAGTCGCTGTACCAGCTGTGCCGGTCGCAGTTTCCGTGCGGCACCACCTACGGCAACCCGGTGAACCTGCCCAACGTGCAGAGCGGCAACATCGAGCTGGCGCGGCGGATGGTGCAGGAGGCAGGCTACTCCGGTGCCAAGGCGGTCATCATCAGCCCCACCGACTTCCACACCATCGGGCCGCTGGGCAACATCACCTTCGACCTGCTGAAGAAGATCGGCATCAACGCCGAACTCGCCGCCACCGACTGGGGCAGCGTGGTGCAGCGGCGCACCAGCAAGGAACCGGTGGACAAGGGCGGCTGGTCGATCTTCCATACCTGGTTCACCGGGGCGTTCATCCTGAATCCGATCATCACCCCGCCCTATCGCGGGCTGGGCGCGGCCGGGTGGTTCGGCTGGTACGACAACCCCAAGGTCGAGGAACTGACCCAGGCGTGGCTTGACGCGCCGGACGAGGCGGGGCGGCTGCGGATCGCCAATGAGATCCAGGTGGAGAACTATACCCAGGTGCCGACGATCACCCTGGGGCAATTCCAGATTCCGACGGCGTGGCGCAAGTCGCTGATCGGGAAGCTGGAGGCGACCGGGCCGCTATTCTGGAATATCAAGCGAGCCTAGGGAAGAATCTTCTTTTTCTGAAGAAAAAGAAGCAAAAAGACTTTTTGTTCATTTGGGCCGGGCGCGCGACACGCGCTCGGTCCAAGTGATAAAAGTTTTTTGGTTCTTTTTTTCAAAAAAGAACTATTCTTTTTTGACTTTGGGCGGCAGCGCCAGGGCGAGCGACAATTCCTTCAGGCGGGCGGGCGGGACCTCGGCGGGGGCGCCCATCATCAGGTCTTCGCCCTGCTGGTTGAGCGGGAACAGGATGACTTCGCGGATGTTGGGTTCGTCGGCGAGCAGCATGACGATGCGGTCGATGCCCGGGGCGGAGCCGCCGTGGGGGGGCGCGCCGTAGCGGAAGGCGTTGAGCATGCCGCCGAAGCGGGATTCGACGTCGGCCTGGGTGTAGCCGGCGATTTCGAAGGCTTTGACCATGACGTCCGGGCGATGGTTGCGGATGGCGCCCGAGGACAGCTCGATGCCGTTGCAGACGATGTCGTACTGGTAGGCCTTGATGGTCAGCGGGTCCTGGGTTTCGAGTGCGTGCATCTCGCCCTGCGGCATGCTGAACGGGTTGTGGCTGAAGTCGATTTTTCCCGACTCCTCGTTCAGTTCGTACATCGGGAAGTCGGTGATCCAGCAGAAGCGGAATTCTCCGGACGCGATCAGGCCAAGTTCGTTGCCGAGCTTGGTGCGAACGGTGCCGGCGAACTTGGGGGCCTCGTCTTTCTTGCCGGCGGCGAAGAAGACGCTGTCGCCGGGGTTGAGGCCGCAGGCGAGGCGGATGGCTTCGGCGCGGGCGGCCTCCAGGTTGCGGGCGATCGGGCCCTTGGGACCGTCGGCATCGTACTGGATGTAGCCGAGGCCGCCCTGGCCTTCGGCGCGCGCCCATTCGTTCAGCTTGTCGAAAAAGCTGCGCGGGTTGGAGGCCGTGCCGGGGGCCGGTATGGCGCGGACAATGCCGCCGGCGGCGGCGATCTTGGCGAACAGGCCGAAGCCGGAGCCGGCGAAATGTTCGGTGACGTCGGCGATTTCGATCGGGTTGCGCAGGTCGGGCTTGTCGGAGCCATATTTCAGCATTGAGGTGTCGTAGAGGATGCGGACGAAGGGGGGTTTCGTTACCACGCGGCCGTTGGCGAATTCCTCGAAGACGCCGGCGATGACGGGTTCGATGGTGTTGAACACGTCTTCCTGGGTCACGTAGCTCATCTCGAAATCGAGCTGGTAGAACTCGCCGGGGGAGCGGTCCGCGCGGCTGGCTTCGTCGCGGAAGCAGGGGGCGATCTGGAAGTAGCGGTCGAAGCCGGCGACCATGGCGAGCTGCTTGAACTGCTGCGGGGCCTGGGGGAGGGCGTAGAATTTTCCCGGATGGTTGCGGGCGGGGACGAGGAAGTCGCGGGCGCCCTCGGGGCTGGAGGCGGTCAGGATCGGGGTTTGGAACTCGGTGAAGCCGCTTTCGATCATGCGGGCCCGGATGGAGGCGATGACGCCCGCCCGCAGCATGATGTTGCGGTGCATCTTTTCCCGTCGAAGGTCGATGAAGCGGTATTTCAGGCGCAACTCGTCGGGGTATTTTTCCTCGCCGGCGACCTGGAGGGGAAGCACCTCGGCGGCGGACTGGACCGTGAGGGTTTCGGCGCGCAGCTCGATCTCGCCGGTGGGCAGGCGGGGGTTGATCGTGGTGCCCTCGCGCAGGACGACGCCGCCGGTGACGGTGACGACGCTTTCGGGGCGCAGCTTGTCGATGGTGTCGAACGGGGCGGTGCCGGCGGCGAAGACGATCTGGGTGAGGCCGTAATGGTCGCGCAGGTCGACGAAGAGCAGGCCGCCATGGTCGCGCTTGGAGTGCACCCAGCCGGACAGGCGGGCGGTCTGCCCGGCATCGGAGGCGCGGAGCTGGCCGCAAGTGTGTGTGCGGTAGGCGTGCATGGCCGGATAATCCCATCGGGAGAAAGGCGGCAAACAAGCGGCGGGGGACTGGGGTGTCAAGGGGCGCCAAATAACCGGAACGAAATTATAACGCAATGAAATGGGCGTGGGTTGTCGCGAGGGGTGGGAGGGCAAATTCAGGTCTGGGAGGGTATTTCGGCAGGCACGGATAGGCAGGAAGGGGTTCTTTTTTGTAAAAAAGAACTAAAAAACTTTCGTTCCATAAGAGCGAGATCCCCGTCGGGGAAGCGGGGCGCAAAGGAATGAAAAGTCTTTTTGCTTCTTTTTCTTCAGAAAAAGAAGGCCTTGCTTGCCTGTGCCACGGCGCGCACGGGTGTAAGGAAGCCGTGCGCGGGGTGTGGATGCGGGTGGGGGCTTGGGGGCGGGTGGGGAGTTGGCCGGCCTGCCAGAGGGAGAAGAGGGATTCCAGGCGGGAGAAGATGCGCTGGAGGCAGGCGTGGATCAGCAGGTGCAAAGCGGACAGCAGTGTCCGCTCCAGAGCGAGGCGATCGGCCTCGGCCTGGAGTGTGGCGCTGAT
>JANPIH010000107.1:0-15922 GCA_031424895.1 Rhodospirillales bacterium | reverse complement strand
TGCACCAGCTGGCGCAGCAGGTTGGCCTGCACATGGGGGATGCGGGTCTGCACGATCCGCTCCTCGCGCCGGGCATCGGGATAGCCGATGTGCAGGTGCAGGCAGCGCCGCTTCATCGCATCGCCGAGGTCGCGGGTGTTGTTGGACGTCAGCAGCACGATCGGGATGACCTTGGCGTACTGGGTGCCCAGCTCGGGGATGCTGACCTGATAATCCGACAGGATCTCGAGAAGGAACGACTCGAACTCCTCGTCGGCCTTGTCCACCTCGTCCACCAGCAGCACGCAGCCGATCGGCTCGCGAAGTGCGCGCAGCAGGGGCCGCGGCTCCAGGAAGCGTTCGGAGAAGAACAGGTCGTCCACCTTTTCCAGGCGCACCAGCGCCTCGTCGAGGTCGGCGGCGTCGCGCAGCTGTTCGCCCAGCTTGTCCTTGAGGATCTGGGTGTAGAGCAGCTGCTTGCCGTATTTCCACTCGTACAGCGCCTTGGACTCGTCGAGCCCCTCGTAGCACTGCATGCGGATGAGCGGCAGTTCAAGGAAGGTGGCGGTGGCCTTGGCCAGTTCCGTTTTGCCAACGCCGGCCGGCCCCTCGACCAGGATGGGCTTGCCCAACCGCACCGCCAGGAACAGCGCGGTCGCGATCTGGCGAGAGCTGATGTAGCCGGTGCTCGCAAGCCCGTCTTCAATGCTCTCGATCGTGGGTATCTTCTGGTCAAGGCTCATGCTCACGCGCCGCCCTCCTCCTCGTGATCTGCTCATGCCTAGCGCGATTCCAGGCGCCCGGCGAGAGGCCGTGCGACAAGGCGGCCATCGTTCTACAACGGGGTGCCCCTCGCGCCGCGAATGAGCTTTCCCCTTGGCGAAGGGCGCGCAGGCTGTTCTTATGTCGACAATCGACCGTCCAGGGAAAATCTGACCAATGCGGGCCTATCTGATCCGCCGCCTTCTTGCGCTGATTCCGACGTTGTTTTTCGCCAGCGTCATCGTGTTCGCGACCGTGCGGATGATCCCCGGCGACATTATCGACCTGATGATCTCGCAGAACGACATCAGCGCCGGCAAGACCGACCGGGAACAACTTGAAAAGCTCCTTGGCCTCGATCAGCCGATGTACATCCAGTATTTCCGCTGGATCGGGAATATCCTGTTCCGCGGCGATTTCGGCTCCTCGCTGTGGCAGGAACAGTCGGTGATCGCGGAGATTGGCGAGCGCCTGCCCACCACCTTCCAGCTCGGCTTCATGGCGCTGTTCGTCGCCTTGATCGTCGCCGTGCCGATCGGCGTTTGGTCGGCCATCCGCCAGGACACCTGGGGCGACTATCTCGGTCGCAGCTTCTCCATCCTGATGCTCGCAGTGCCCGGCTTTTGGATGGGCACCATGGTGATGGTTTTTCCGTCGATCTGGTGGGGCATCTCGCCCCCGGTGAAGTTCGTGCCGTTCTTCACCGACCCGATCGCCAACTTCAGCCAATTGTTGATCCCGGCCCTGATACTCGGCACCTCGCTGTCGGCCATCACCATGCGCATGACCCGCACGATGATGCTGGAGGTGCTTCGCCAGGACTATATCCGCACGGCACTCGCCAAGGGCCTGGGCGAGCGCGGCATGGTAGTCCGCCACGCCTTGCGCAACGCCTTGATCCCGGTGGTGACCCTGATCGGGCTGCAGGCACCGATCCTGATTGGCGGCACGGTCATCATGGAGCAGATCTTCGTCGTGCCCGGCATGGGGCTGATGCTGCTCGAGGCTGTCAGCCGGCGCGACTATCCGGTGATCACCGGGGTGTTTCTCATCGTCGGCGTGGCGGTGGTGCTGATCAACCTGATCGTCGACCTCAGCTACGGGCTGCTCGACCCCAAGGTAAGGTACCGCTGATGAGTGTCGCCGTACAGCCACAGTTCGAGGCTCTGCCGCGCCAGCGTGGACCCACGGCCACTTTCTTCATTCGCCTGTTCCGCGAAAAGCCGCTCGGCGCGTTCGGCCTGATCATTTTCGTGCTGTTCCTGGTGTGCGGGATCTTCGCCGACGTGCTCGCCCCCTTCGGCGTCAACCAGATCAGCCCGGCCAACCGGCTGAAGCCGCCCTCGGCGCGGTTCTGGCTCGGCACCGATCATCTGGGCCGCGATATGCTGTCGCGCCTTCTCTACGGCGCCCAGCTTTCGGTGATCATCGCATTCACCGCGGCCACTCTGGCCACCGTCATCTCGGTGGTGCTCGGCATTCTGACCGGCTATCTCGGCGGCAAGATCGATCTGATCACCCAGCGCCTAGTCGATGCCTGGATGAGCTTCCCGGAGCTGATCATCCTGATCGTGGTGGTTTCGGTCCTTGGCCCCGGCATGGTCCAGGTGATCTTCGTGCTTGGCCTCACCTTCGGCATCGGCGGCAGCCGCATCGTGCGCGGCGCCGTGGTCTCAGTGCGCGAGAACATGTACGTGCACGCTGCGCAATCGATGGGCGCCGGCACGCCGCGCATCCTGATCCAGCACATCCTGCCGAACGTCCTGCCGCCGGTGATCGTGCTGTTCACAACCCGCGTCGGCGCGGTGATCCTGGTTGAGTCCGGCCTCAGCTTCCTCGGCTTCGGCGTGCCGCCCCCCGCCCCCACCTGGGGCGGCATGCTGAGCGGCGCCGGACGCACCTACATGTATATGGCGCCCTGGCTGGCGCTAATGCCCGGCCTGTGCATCACCCTTGTCGTCTACGCCATCAATGTGCTCGGCGATGCCATGCGCGACCTGCTCGATCCGCGCATGCGTGGCAGCCGGTGAGGCTGCGAGATATGAAATCGGTGAGGCTGCGAGATATGAAACGGTGGGGCTGCAAGGCGCGAAGCCGCCAAAACAACAACACGGGGAGAACTCCATGAACCGAACACTTCTGACAGTCAGCGCTCTGGCGGGCACCCTGGCCTTGGCTGCCAGCCCCGCCCAGGCGCAGAGACCGCAATACGGCGGCAACCTGGAGATCGGCACCGTCAGCGCCACCATCTCCGCCCTGTCGTTCGATCCCGGCGATTATGCGTGGAAAACCAACCACGACAACCTGCACTTCGAAACCCTGTTCGCCGGCGACCTCGACAAGTCGATCCGCCGCGGCGGCAAGTTCAGCTTCAAGCCCGATGGCTGGGTTGCCGAGGACGCACTTCGCGGCGAACTGGCCGAGACGTGGGAGTGGAAGCAGGACCCGCTGCGCGTCGAGATCAAACTGCGGAAGGGTATCATGTGGCCGGCCAAGGCCGGCGTGATGGACAGCCGTGAGTTCATCTCCGACGATGTGGTGGCCACTTTCAAGCGCCAGGTCAGCAGCCCGAAGGCGTTCAAGGACTACTACCACTACGTGGACAAGGTTGAGGCGACCGATCGCCACACCGTCACCTTCTTCATGAAGGAATACCACGCCGATTGGGATTACCGCTTCGGCTGGGGCTACTATTCCGCCATTTACCCTCATGAACTGGTCAAGGCCGGCGCCGGAAACTGGAGAAACGCCGTCGGCACTGGGCCGTTCCAGCTGTCCGACTACGTCCAGGGCAACCAGCAGGTCTATGCCAAGAACCCCATCTACTGGGATTCCGACACGATCGCCGGTGAGAAATACAAGCTGCCCTTCGTCGACCGCGTCACCTATCGCATCATGAAGGACGAGGCGACCCAGCACGCTGCCCTGCGCACCGGCAAGCTCGACATCCTGGAGGCGATCCGCTGGCAGGCGGTGGACAGCATCAAGAAATCCGCCCCACAGCTGCAATGGGCCAAGTGGCTGAACTACTCTGGCGTGTTCCTGTCGATGCGGGTCGATACCAAGCCGTTCGACGACATCCGGGTGCGCCGGGCGCTCAACCTGGCGGTGAACAAGCAGGAGATCGTCAAGGAGTATTACGGCGGCAATGCCGAGCTGTTCGCCTATCCCCAGCATCCCGATTACATCGGCTATTTCGAACCGCTGGATAAGATGCCGGATGCGGTCAAGGAGCTGTTCACCTACAACCCCGCGAAAGCCAAGCAACTGCTGAGGGAAGCAGGCTATCCCAACGGCTTCACCTTCAAGACCCAGGTCTGTTCCTGCTCGCCGGACAACATGGACCTGCTGCCGCTGGTCGCCGGCTACCTGGAACAGATCGGCGTGAAGATCGAGATCCAGCCGCTGGAATACGGCGCCTTCCTCTCCGCGATGACCACCGAGAAGCACGCCGCCGGCTACTTCATGAGCAACGGGCACACCAACCCGACGCGGACCATCCACAAAAGCTTCACCCCCGGACAGCTCTGGGGTCCGTCGCTGTGGAGCAAGCCCGAATACACCAAGAAGATGGATCTCGCCTACGCCACCAAGGATGACGGGGAGCGCCAGACGATCATGCGCGAACTGACCCGCGAGGTTCTGGCCGAGGCACCGTACATCTGGCTGCCGGTCCAGTATTTCTACACCGCCTGGTGGCCGTGGGTGAAAAACTACGATGGCGAACTGCGCGTGGGTGCGGTCAAGCCCGCGCCCGTCTATGCCCGTATCTGGCTTGATCAGGAACTCAAGAAAAAGATGGGGCACTGAGTGGCCAAGCTTCTCGAGGTAACCGGCCTCACCACCCGCTTCCGCACGGAACGCGGGGCGGTGATGGCCGTGGATGACGTCTCCTTCGATGTCGATGCTGGCGAGACGCTCGCCATCGTCGGCGAAAGCGGCTCCGGCAAGAGCGTCACCGCGCTCTCGCTGATGCGGCTCATCCCGAACCCGCCCGGCGAGATCGTGGCGGGCAAGGTGATGTTCGAAGGCCGCGACCTGCTGAAGCTCTCGACCGACGAGATGCAGGCCGTGCGCGGCGACCGCATCGCCATGATCTTCCAGGAGCCGATGACCTCGCTCAATCCCTCGCTCACCGTCGGGCTCCAGGTCGGCGAACCTTTGCAGCTGCACCGCGGCATCAGCTGGAAGTCAGCGATGGAGAAGGCGGGCGACCTGCTCGCACGCGTCCGCATTCCCGATGCCAAGGCGCGCGTCGAAGCCTATCCGCACCAGTTCTCCGGCGGCATGCGCCAGCGCGCCATGATCGCCATGGCGCTGGCCTGCCAACCCAAGCTGATCATCGCCGACGAACCCACCACCGCACTCGACGTGACGGTTCAGTCCCAGATCCTCTCGCTGCTCAAGGAACTTACCCGTGAGACCGGTGCTGCGATGATCCTGATCACCCACGACCTCGGCGTGGTCGCGCGCTATGCCGACCGAGTCAGCGTGATGTACGCGGGCCGCGTCGTCGAAACCGGCACCGCGCGCGACATCTACAAGCGCCCGCAACATCCCTACACCCGCGGCCTGATGGCTTGCGTCCCGCGCCTCGACGGCGTTCTCGGCGGGCGCCTGATCCCGATCGAGGGCCAGCCGCCTGACCTCAGCCGCCTGCCGCCCGGCTGCGCCTTCGCACCGCGCTGCGTGGACATGGTCGAGAAATGCCTCCAGAGCCGGCCGGCGCTGGAGGATGTCGGAGCCGGCCACCGCAAGGCCTGTTTCGTCCCGGCCGGCGCCGCCGCGGGAGTTCCTGCGCATGCCTGACGTCAACACGCGTTCGTCGCCGTTGCTCGTGGTCGAGAACCTGAAAGTCCACTTCCCGGTGATGTCCGGCGCAATCCTGGCCCGCCAGGTTGCCTCGGTGAAGGCGGTCGATGGCGTCTCGTTCACCCTCAACCGCGGCGAAACGCTCGGCCTGGTCGGTGAATCCGGCTGCGGCAAGTCCACCACCGGGCTTGCCGTGCTGCGCATGCTGGACATCACCGGCGGCCGCATCGTGTTCGACGGCCAGGACATCACCAACCACGACCGCGCCGCGATGCGCCCGATCCGCAAGCGCATGCAGATGGTCTACCAGGACCCGTTCGGATCGCTGAACCCGCGCATGAAGGTCGTCGACCTCATTGCCGAGCCGATGATCGTGCACAACCTCCTGCCCAGCAAGCAGGCCCGCGCCGACCGCGCGCGCGAACTGCTCGCCCTGGTCGGCCTGCGCCCGGACATGGCGGACCGCTACATCCACGAGTTCTCCGGCGGCCAGCGCCAACGCATCGGCGTCGCCCGCGCGCTGTCGATGGAGCCCGAGTTGCTGATCTGCGACGAGCCGGTCTCCGCACTGGACGTGTCGATCCAGGCGCAGATCGTGAACCTGTTCCAGGACCTGCAGCAAAGCCTCGGCCTGACCTACATCTTCGTCGCCCACGACCTCGCCGTCGTGCGCCACATCAGCGACCGCATCGCGGTGATGTATCTCGGCCGCATCGTCGAGATCGCCGACCGCGAAACGCTCTACAACCGCCCGCTGCACCCCTACACACAGGCGCTGCTGGCCGCCGTGCCGATCCCTGACCCCGAGATCGAGGCGCAACGGCCGCAGATCGCGGTCACCGGCGAAGTGCCCAGTGCACTGCGCCCACCGCCCGGCTGCCGCTTCCACACCCGCTGCCCGCGCGCGACCGATGTCTGCAAGATCGACGAACCCCAGCTGCGCGATCTCGGCGGCGGCCAGCTGGTGTCCTGCCATCACGTCTGATGATACCAATCCTCATTGACTGCTGCTGACAGAACGAAAGCAAGATTGGGCTCTGCCCAAACCCGCCAGGGGCCAAGCCACTGGACCTTATCCTTCTGAAAAATAATGGGGATCAAAGAGCCGCCGGCCCTTTGCGGGTCCCCCGTGGCGCGGCTTCGCGCCGCGACGGCAGAGCCCTGGCCTTGCCTTAACCCTTCGCCGGGCCAGCTTCCCGCCTCTCAGCGCGACAACGGAATCCGGCTGGTCCCTTCCAGCACCCGCAGGCAGGCCACGCGCCGGTCCGTCCCCACTTGATTGGGCGTCGGCGCGCCGCTGCGGCAGCGGTTTTCGGCGATCGGGCAGCGCGGCGCGAAGCCGCAGCCCGGCGTGCGGTCTTCCGGTGCCGGCGGCTCCCCGCGCAGGCGGATGCGCCGCCCCCGGCGCGCCAGGTCAGCCGCCAGATGGGCCGACAGCAGCGCCTGGGTATAGGGATGCAGCGCATCGCGCAGGATATCCGCGGTCGCCCCCTCCTCCACGATCTCGCCGAGATAGAGCACCGCGATCCGGTCGGCCACCGGCTGCACCGCGGCAATGTCGTGCCCGGTCATCACGATCGCCATCCCGCCGGCGCGCAACTCGGCCAGCAGGTTCAGCAGGTCCGCCGCCGCCGCCACATCCAGGTCGCGCGTCGGCTCGTCGAGCACCAGCAGCCGCGGCTGCGTCACGATCGCCCGCCCGACATTCACCAGTTGCAGCCGGTCGATGCCCATCTCCCCCGGCCGCCGCTCCAGCTCCGCCGGCGAAAGACGCAGCCGTTCCGCAAGGGCGTCCACCGCCGCGCGCCGTTCCCCGGCACCCACGGGCGCATGCAGGCGCAGCGGTTCCTCGATCAGCGCGCGCGCCGTCATTCGTGGATCAAGCACCGCGGCCGCATCGCGGAACACGATCGTCATCCTGCTGCGCAACCGCCGCAGCCGGCGCTCGGGCATGGTGGTGATGTCGCTGCCCTCGAACAGCACCGCCCCGCCCTCCGGCGCCACCAGCCGCACGAAGCTGCGCGCCAGCGAGGTCTTGCCGGAACCCGCCTCGCCGACCACGCCCAGGACCTGCCCCTCCTCCACCTGCATGTCGATGCGCGTCAGCGCCGCCACCCGGCGTTCGCCCGGCCCCACGCTGACCGACACACGGCGAAGTTCGCCCATCACGCTCATGCGGCACCGATGCGGGCGAAGTGGCAGCGCGCCGCATGCACCCCCGCCCCCACCAGCGGCGGCACCATGGCGCACCGCTCGGTGGCCTGGTCGCAGCGCGGCCGATAGGGGCAGCCCTCCCCGTTCTCCGGCAGCGGCCCGCCATAGGCCCGCCCGCCGCCGGTCGCCAGTCGGTCCGGCATGATCCCGATCAGCGTCCGCGTGAACGGATGCGCCGGGCGCGCGAACACCTGGGCCACCGGCCCCTGCTCCACCACCTGTCCCGCGAACATCACCGCCACGTCGTCGCAATACTGCGCCACCACGCCGAGGTCGCGGGTGATGATCACGCCGCCGATCCGCCGCCGGCGCAGTTCCACGTGCAGCAGGTCGAGGATCTGCATCTGCGCGGTGATGTCCAGCCCCGCCGTCGGTTCGTCGGCGATGAGCAATTGCGGCTCGTTGATCAGCGCCAGCGCGACCACCACCCGCTGCACCGTGCCCGGCGTCAACTCGTGCGGCCACTCGCGCACCCGTTGCCGCGGCTCCGGAATGCCCATGGAGGACATGATCGTCTCCGCCCGCCACGCCGCCTCGGCCTTCACGATGGGGCGATGGATGCTCATCGCGCGGATCAACTGCGCGCCCACCCGCGTCGACGGGTCAAGCGTGGCATGGCCCGATTGCACCACGAAGCCGATCCGCGCGCCGCGCACCCGCGTCAGGTCGGCGTCGGACATGCGCAGCAGGTCCTGCCCCTCGAACAGCGCCCGGCCACCGACCACGCGCGCCGCCGGCCGCAACAGCCCGAGAATGGCGCTGGCGGTCAGCGACTTGCCGGCCCCGTGCTCCCCCACCAGCCCCAGGATGCGCCCCTTGACGACACGGAACGAAACACCGGCCAACGCCGGGGCGCCGTCGGCCACGCGCTCCACGCGCAGGTCCTGAACATCCAGCAGCATCAGCCGCGCCCCCCCGCGCCAACGCCCGACCCCGGGGCACCCCGCAGCAGCAGCCGCTCATCCAGCGACGCAGCCAGCGTGTGCAGCGCGGCACCGAACAGCAACAGCGCCAGGCCCGGAAACAGCGCCGCCCACCACTGCCCGGCCAGGAGGTACTCCGCGCCCTCGCGGATCATCGTCCCCCATTCGGTAGCACTGGTCGCCGTCGCGATGCCCACGAAGCCCATCGCCGCCAGCGTCCCCAGTGCCCAGGCCGCCTGGCGCGGGATCTCGCCGGCAATGCGCGCCAGCGTGTTGGGCAGCAGATGCATCAGCACCGTGCGCAGCACCGGGCTGCCGATCGCCCTCGCCCCCTCGATGAAACCGCTATCGTGCATGGCGCGCACCTGGTCGCGCATCGCGCGCGCAAACACCACCGCCTGCACCAGCCCGATCGCCACCACCACATGGCGCACCGACGGCCCCATCGCCACCACCAGCGCCATCGCCAGCAGCATCGGCGGCACCAGCCCGACGCCCTGCAGCAATCGCCGCAGCAGCCGGTCGAGCCAGCCGCCGCGCAGCCCGGCCGCCAGCCCCACCGGCGCGCCGATCCCGATTCCCACCACAAGCGCTGCCAGCGGCACGATGAAGGCATAGCGCGCGCCGTCGATCACCCGCGCCAGCACGTCGCGCCCGTTGGCATCGGTTCCCATCGGATGGCGCAGGGACGGGAACGACAGCACGCGCTGGGCATCCTCGAACGCCAGCCCCTGCGGCCACACCACCGGGCGCAGCATCAGCGCCGCCGCGAACCCGGCCAGCACCAGCAGGCCGAACGCCACCCCCAGCCCCCGGTCCTGAAGCCCGCGCACCAGCCGCGTCGCCCGCGCCGTCATGCCCCGCGCCGTCATGCTCGGCGAACCCGCAGGCGCACGAGGCGCAGCACCAGCCCGTGCAACCCGTGCACCAGCAGCGCGAACAGCCCGGTCACCAGGATGAACCCCTGCACCCCCGCGAAATCGGCCTTGGCCATCGCATCCAGCCCGTACTGCCCCACTCCGCCCCAGGCGAACACGAATTCCACCAGCGCCGTGGTCCCGATCAGGGTCGCCGTCTGCGCCGTCAACCCAGACATGATTGCTGGCATCGCCCCCGACAGGGCAATGCCGGTCAGCATCTCGCGCGACATCCCCTGCGCGCGCCCATAGGCCAGATGGGCCGTCTGCAACTGCACCAGCACCGCCGCGCGCACCAGCAGCGTCAGCGAAGCGCCCACCAGCAACGCCAGCGACAGCACCGGCAAGACCAGCTGTCCCGCCGCCGACCGCGCCGCAACCGCATCCTGCATCAGCACCGCATCGACAAGCACGCTGCCCGTCACCACCGGCGGCGGGGAAAGCACCACGCTCAGCCGCCCAGAGGGCGCCGGCGAAAAATCCAGCCAGCGGAAGAACACCAGCAGCAGCAGCAGGCACAACAGGAAGGGCGGCATCGCCTCGCCCAGGATCGCCGTTCCGCGCACCGCACGGTCCTCGGCGCGGCCGCGCGCGAACGCCGCCGCAACCCCCATCGGCACGCCGATCAGCCCGCCGACCAGCAGCCCATATAGCATCAGCTCCAGCGTCGCCGGCGTCCGGCGCAGCAACTCGCCCAGCACCGGCTCGGCGGTCAGCCACGACCGCCCGAAATCGAAGCTGACCGTGCGGATCAGATAACGGATGAACTGCACCACCGCCGGCCGGTCGAGGCCATAATCGGCCACCAACCGTGCCTGTTCCTCCGGCAACGGGCTCGGCCCACCCAGCAGCACCACCGGCGGCGCGGCCCCCAGCTTCATCAGCAGGAAGCTGAGCACCACCAGCACCAGGATCAGGAACGCGGCAAGCCCCAGCAGGCGCAGCAGAAAACGACCCGGCCGCTCCATGGCTTCAGTCGGCCCTCGGCGCGATGCGCCCGGCTCGGCAGTTCGGCGCCATGCGCCCGGCTCGGCTGCGGGAAAGGGATGCCATCGCTCGCTCAATCATAGGCTCACTCCCTGGGATCGGTGAACCCGGGCCCCCTGCCGCATGATGCCGGCCGTCAGACGCCGCCCACCATTGGCCAACGTCCGGCGCACCGACATGCGTGCGGCCCGGCGCGCATCCTGGCCGGCCTGCGAACGTCGTCCCTGCCGCGAAATCACCATGCTCAATCCACCCGCAAACGGATCGAAAGAGCAAAGCGGAACCACGGGCCTGCGCATACCACGAATCGTGCCGATGACAACCTTCTGATCGTCAGGCCGAGACCGCTCGGTAACCGTCAGCGCCTCAGCCCTTCACCGCCCCAGCTGTCAGCCCCGAGGCGTACTGGTCCACGAAGAACGAATACACCAGCGCCACTGGCACTGAACCGAGCAAGGCGCCGGCCATCAGCGGCCCCCAGAAATAGACATCGGCGCGGGTAAGCTGCACCAGAACGCCGACCGGGATGGTGCGCTCGCTGCTGGCGGTCACCAGCGTCAGCGCATAGATGAACTCGTTCCACGACAGGGTGAACGAGAAGATGCCGGCCGACAGAATGCCCGGCCGGGCCAGCGGCAGGGCGATGCGCATCATGGCGCCGAGCCGGGTCAGCCCGTCGATGCGGCCGCATTCCTCCAGTTCGGTCGGGATGGTGCGGAAATAGCCGCTCATCAGCCAGGTGACGAACGGCACGAGGAAGGTGGGATAGACGATGACCAGCGCCCAGATGTTGTCGTCCATCCCGATGGTGGCCATCACTTCGATCATCGGGATGAACAGCAGGGTCGCGGGCACCAGGTAGGTGACGAAGATGGCGGTGCCAACGAATTCGGAACCGCGGAAGCGCAGCCGGGCCAGCGCATAGCCGGCGGGCACCCCCATGATCAGGGCGATGGCCGTCGACAGCGTGGCCACCATCATGGTGTTGCCGACCCAGACGGCGAAATCGGTCTTCTCGAACAGGAAGCGGAAATGGTCGAGTGTTGGCACCGAGACGTAGAGTGGGCTCTTGCTGCTGTCGTACAGCTCTGAATCCGGCTTCAGCGCGGTGATCAGCATCCAGTAGAAAGGGCCGACCAGGAACACCATGAAGAAGGTCAGCGGTGCCCAGATGAACAGGGCACGTTCCATGCGCGCATGGTGCGCGCCTCTGGTGCCCGGCGCCGGGCGAGGAGCCGGAACGCGGGAGGGGACGAGGGTGGCGGACATCTCGGGTTTCCCTACATCGCCGTGCTGCGGCGGATGCGCCGCAACTGCCAGATGATCAGCACCAGCAGCACCGGCAGCATGGTGAGCGAAATCGCCGCCCCCTCGCCGATATTGCCGCTCGCCAGCCCGGTCTGGTAGCTCAACGTCGCCAGCACGTGGGTGGCGTTCATCGGGCCGCCCTTGGTCAGGCCATAGACGATGCCGAAATCCGAGAACGTCCAGATGATCGACAGCACCAGCGCGGTCAGCAGCACCGGCATGACCAGCGGCAAGGTGACATAGCGGAAGCGCTGGAACTTGCCGGCGCCGTCGATCGACGAGGCGTCGTAAAGGTCTTGCGGGATTGCCTGCAGCCCGGCCAGCACGGTGATCGCCATGAACGGCACGCCGCGCCAGGCATTGACCAGCAGCACCGAGAACAGGGCCAGGTCGGGGTCGGTCAGCCAGTTGAATCCGGTGGCCATCAGGCCGGTGTTCACCAGGATGTAGTTGAGGACGGAAAAATTCGGGTTGAACAACCACAGCCAGGCCATGGTGCCGAGCACCGTCGGTACGATCCACGGCAGCAGGATGGCGGCGCGCACGGCACGGCGGAAGCGGAAGCTCTCGTTCAGCAGCAGCGCCAGCCCAACGCCCAGGATCAGGCGGATGGTGACCGAGCCGGCGGTGAAGATGAAAGTGTTGGCCAGTGTCTGCCGGTAGATCTGGTTTTCCCAGAGCAGCTCGAAATTCTCCAGGCCGATGAAAACGCCCTTGTCGGCCAGCGTGCGATCGGTCACCGCATAGCCGACCGCCACGAAGAACGGATAGGCCACCAGCGCCAGCAGCAGAACCACCACCGGCGCCACCAGCAGGTAGCCAAGCGCCCGCTCGCTGTCGATGATGTTGGTGACGAAGCTGCGCCGAACCGCTCGCTCGGAGCGGCCCGGCGCAACCGTCGTGGCGGTGCCCACGTCGGCTGATCAGGTGCGGGTGCGGCGGCGGACGATCTGGGCGTATTCCTTCTCCGCCCACGCCACCGCGTCGCGCGGGGTCAGCTGGCCGGTGCAGGCCTTGGCGAACATGTCCACCAGGATGAACTTGTTCACCGCCTCCGCCGCCGCAGGGCTCGGGGGGCCGGCATAGCCAGGCAAGCGGTTGATCTTGTTCAGGTCACGGAAAATCCTCAGCTTCGGATCGGTCGGCCACACATCCTCGGCGTCGAAGCCCGCCAGCTGCGGGATGAAATACGACTGGCCGACCTTGGTCCATCGCGGCAGGAATCCACGGCTGAACCAGGCCTTGAGGAACTCGCGCTGGCCAGCCTTGTTGGGGCTGGAGGCAAACGGCAGCCACACATTGACGTTGTAGCAGGCAAAGCGCCCGGCCGGCCCGCTCGGCCACTGGCCGTGCTCCATGTTGTCGACGATCAGCTTGCGCGCCGGGTCGGTCGCCGCCGCGGTGCGCGAGGCGAGGTAGATGGTGTTCACGTTCACCGTCGCCGAGATCTTGCCGGCCAGGAAGGCCTGGTTGTTGTCGGGGTCGAGCCAGGCCGTGGTACCGGGGATGAAGTGCTGGTAGATCTCCTTGTACCACTCGACGGCCGCCAGGGTGCCGGGCGAGTTGATGGCGACGGTGCGGCCGTCGGCCTCGAACTCCTTGCCGCCGAACGCCCACAGCACCGGGTAGTTGGTGGAACGGCCGTCGCCCGTCGC
Organism: Rhodospirillales bacterium; assembly: GCA_031424895.1. Taxonomy (GTDB): domain Bacteria; phylum Pseudomonadota; class Alphaproteobacteria; order Acetobacterales; family Acetobacteraceae; genus CAMDGX01. Next base: position 2,365 of record JANPIH010000107.1, on the reverse strand, counting down.
CTTGCCCAGGGTCATGCCGATGGGCGTGCCCTTGGCATGCAGCTTCTTGGCGGCATCCAGCAGGCCGGCGAACGTATCGGGGAAGGTGTCGATCCCGGCCGCGCGGAACATGTCGGTGCGCCAGTTCCACGCCGCCGGAGCCTGGCCGATCGGCAGGCTCTTCCAACGGCCGCCCACCACCGAAGTGGCCTTGGCCGCATCCATCCAGCCGCCATAGGTGCGGCCGATCTCGTCGGCGAGATCGGTGACGTCGTTCAACTTAGAGGCATAGACATAGGTGTCGAACTCCACCCCCACGGCCAGATCGGCGCCGCGGCCGCTGCCGATCACGGAGGCGGTCTTTGTCTGCAGCTCGTCGCCCGCGAACCGCTCGACCCTGATCTCCATGCCGGTGTCGCGCGCCACGTCCGCGGCCAACTGGTCCAGCATGGTATTGGTCTCTGGCACATACCAGTTCCCGGCGAGAATCGTGAGCTTGCTGCCCTTCAGCGTCCCCTGCGCGATCGCGGGCGTGGCCAGCCCCGAGGTCAAAACGGGGGCGGCGGCGGCCCCGGCAAGCAGCTTGCGCCGCGTCACACGGGCCTGGCGGCGATCCTGGGTCATGGGCGTCTCCTCGTTGAACGTTTCTTGGGTGCCGCGCCGGTCCGCGGGCTCAGCGCAGCCAGCGAACGCGGAAAGTCTGTCGAACGGGCAACGCGCATCCAGCCGGCACGCAGCAGCACCCATGCCATGCCCGGCGCACGGAATCACAGGTCAGGCGGCCAATACTGCGTGGCACGTTCGCGTTTCCCCTGCCGGCCGCCGATCCACGTTGGGCGACAGCCTGCCTGCCGTGGGCACCTTCGTGGCACCCGGTTCCGGCAATTAATATAATACTATGCATCCTTCCGCCGGGCTGGCCAGAGGATTCCGTCGCCCCGCACGGCCTCCCCACGCATGCATCCGCCCCGGGACCCCACCGATTTGCATGGCGGGGTCGCGTCGCGCTTGTTGGTTGCGCAAATCCTCCGCTAGAATTGCTGCACTGCCGCGACAGCGGCGCCACGATTCCCCCCCCATGATCGGAGGCCGAGATGCCCACGACGGTACGAGCCGCGTTCGCCGCAACATTGCTGTCTGCCGGGATGGCCGCCGGCCTGCTCGCCGGCGTCGCGGCCACAGCCCCCCAGGCCCATGCCGCCACCCCGCGCGACGCCCTGGTCATGGCCTGGAATCTCGATGCGCTCATCACCTTCGACCCCGCCCAGATCGCCGAGGTCAACGGCAACGACATCATCCGCAACGTCTGCGAACCGCTGGTCAACTACGACCTAGCCGACGTCTCCAGGATCGTCCCGAACACCGCCGCCAGCTGGACCGTCTCCGACGACGGGCTCACCATCACCCTTAAACTGCGCCCCGACCTGCAATTCCCCTCCGGCAAGAAGGCCACCGCCTACGACGCCGAGTGGTCCATGCACCGCGTCATCCAGCTCGGCTTCGGCAACTCCGCCAACTTCACCCAGTGGGGCTTCTCCCGCGACAACGCCGCCGAGACCATCAAGGCCACCGACGACACCACCCTCGTCATCAAGCTGGCCAAGCCCTACCCGATCGGCCTGCTGCTCTCCGCCATGTTCGCCTCCGGCTCCACCGGAATCATGGACAAGGAAGAAGGCCTCAAGAACGCCAAGGTGACCGACGGCAAAAGCGACTTCGGCAACGCCTTCTTCAAAACCTCGCCCATCTGCGTCGGCGCCTACCGCGTCACCCGCTGGAACACCAACGAGGTCGTCATCCTCGAACGCAACGACAACCATTGGGGCGAGAAGGCCAAGCTGAAGCGCGTCATCATCCGCCACGTCCCCGATTCCGGCGCCCAGCGCCTGCTGCTGGAAAAGGGCGACGTCGACGCCGCCCGCCTGCTGAACACCGACGACCTGCGCGCGCTCGCCAAGAACCCGGCCATCCACGTTGAAACCACGGTGATGCACGGCTACGCCTACCTCGCCTTCAACGGCAGCGACCCCATCCTCGGCAAGCCCCTGGTCCGCGAGGCCTTCCGCTATCTCATCGACTACGACGGGCTCGGCAAAACCATCCTCGAATACCAGGGCAATCCCCGCGCCAGCCTGGTCCCCGAAGGCGCGTTCGGCGCGCTCGACACCAAGGAAGGCCAGCCCTTCAAGCTCGACCTTGAAAAGGCCAAGGCGCTCATCGCCGAAGCCGGCTTCCCCAACGGCTTCACCAAGAAATACATCGTCTCCGCCAACAACATCGCCCCCATCGTCGCCCAGCACGTCCAGGCCAACGCCGCCAAGATCGGCATCAAGCTGGACCTGGAACAGATGGCCGACGCCAACCTCTTCACCCGCGCCCGCTCGCG
>JANPIH010000106.1:0-31057 GCA_031424895.1 Rhodospirillales bacterium | reverse complement strand
GGGGTAGCCCATGACTTCGCGGTGCTGCGCGCCGGGGAGGGCGAGGTCGGAGGCGGCGGCACCGGCCTTCAGTGCCGCGAGGCCATGGAGCATGGCGTTGACCGCGGGGGAGAGCATGATGGTGGGGTAGGTGCCGATCTTGATGCCGAGCTTGATGGCTTCGTCGCGGCTTGGGATGGGGCCCGGGCCGGGGGAGAGGACGTTGAAGCAGGGTTTTCCTCCCGCAGCTTCAACGCCCTGGCGGTATTCCTCGTGGGAGGCGGGGCTGTCGAGGAACAGGATGTCCGCACCTTCCTTCGCGTACATCTCGATGCGGGCCAGGGCTTCCTCGATGCCTTGGGTGGGGCGGCAGTCGGTGCGGGCGAGGATGAGGATGCCGCTGTCTTTCGCGGCGTCGATGGCGGCGCGGACTTTCATGCGGGCTTCGTCCCGGCTGATGCAGGGCTTGCCGGCGGAGGTGAGCGCGCGGGGGGTGATCTTGTCTTCGATGAGGATGGCGGCCGCACCGGCGCGACCATAGGCGCGGACGGTGCGCTGGACGTTCATCGGGTTGCCGTAGCCGTGGTCGCCGTCGGCGAGGACCAGGGTGTTGGGGGCGGCGCCGCGGACCATGTTGAAGCTGTCGAACATCTCGGCGAAGGAGATGAGGTCGAGGTCGGGGCCGCCGAGGCGGGATGCGGCACAGCAGGAGCCGGAGAGGAAGGCGGTCTCGAAGCCGGCCTCGGCGGCGAGGCGGGCGGTGAGGCCATCCCAGACGGCGGGCATGGTGATATGGCCAGGCTTGGCCAGGAGCGCGCGCATGCGTTCGGGAGCGGTGGGCATTGGTTTCGTTTCCTCTCGGTGGGTCAGGTGCGGGACGCTAAACCCATTCCGGACGGCGACCAAGGGGCGGGGTTTTGGCATTTTGTTATGATATCGTAACAAATTGGGCGTGCGGGGGCATAGGAGCCGAGGGGGCGAAAAAACGGAATTGGGCAGATGGGGGCGCGCTTGTGCGCGGATTGGGGGTGTAGCGGGACCAGGGTGCGCGGCAAAACGGGGGGCGTGCGGAGGCGCACGGCGAAGCGGCGGTGGCACGGGCTTTGGGGCGCGGGCGCGGGCGCGGGGGATATGGGCTCGGGCGCTTGGGTGCGCTGGCGCGGGGCGCACGGCGCGGTGGTCTGGGGGCGGGGCGCGGGCGCGCAGGGGGATTCGGGGCGCCGGGGGCGGGTGGCGAGGTGGGGGAGTTGGCCGGACTGCGAGAGTTCAACGAGGTTCTCCAGGCGGCCGAGGATGCGGACGAGGAGTGCCAGAATCAGGGCGTGCAGAATCGGCAGCAGCCCGGACTGGGCTGCATAAAAAGTGGCTTCGGTGCGGAGGTCTGCGCGCAGGGCGGCGACGTGCACGGCCAGGGAGGGGGCGGGATGATCTAACACATAAGTGTTATATCTAACTCTTCGGACTGCTGCAACAGGTATTTGAAAATTTTTCTTTATGGATAGGGGGACCGGGGGCATCGCCCCCGGCGGGTTCCGCGGCGCGGCTTCGCGTCGCGATGGCGGAGCCCTCGCCTTGCCTTTCTGGCGTGCCTGCGGTTGGGTTCGCTATCAGGAGGATGTTCGATGGCGATCTATGAGATGCGGACCTACACGTTGCAGGTGGGCAAGATGGCCGAGGCGACGCGACTGTATCAGGAGTTCGGGTTTCCGGCGCTGCAAAAGGGCGGGCATGACGCAAATCTGGTCGGCTATTTCGTGGCCGACACGGGGATGATCAACCAGCTTGTGCACCTGTGGAAATTCGCCGACGACCAGGCCAGGCGGGACCATTGGAAGGCGGTGTTCGCCAATGTGGACTTCATCGACGGGTTTGCGGCAAAGTTTCGTCCGCTGGTGCTGAGCCAGGAAGTGAAGCTGCTGACGGCCGCACCTTGGGGTCCGCATCCGTGAGCCAGGCAGGCCCTGGCAGTTCGCGGGGAGGCGGGTGCTACTGATTGCGGAGCAGCGGAACCATCTCGACATTTCCAGGGGCAAGGACGTCGGGGAACCTGCCGCTATAGGGTGTCGGCTTGCCGTCCGGACCAGCGGCCCCGACGGCGATGGCGTCGCCGCAGCATGCGGGGCACCCCGTGCGCTTGGGGTCGTTGCCGACGGCCGCCACCACCAGCATGCCCTTCTCCTTTGCCGCCTGGACCGCGCGGCAGATCGGCTGTTCGTCGCAGGGTTGCACATAATAGGGTGGCGGGGCGGGGTCGCGCCGGTTGAGGCAATCCGTGAAGACGCCCGCACTGACATTGGCGACCAGGGCGCCGCGCTGCGCCGCGATGGCCAGGGCTTGCGCCATGCGATCGGCGCCGGCTTGCTCCGCGCCGCCATGGACCTTGATGCTGAGCAGCCGCGGGAATCCCAGGTCGGCATTGCCGCTGGACATGATGGCGATCAGGGCAACGGTGGTGCCATGCCCGACCCGGTCATCGGCGCCTTCCCCGGTCAGGTCGACCGCGTCCGCCAGCACCGGGGCGATGAAGGGATGGTTTGCCAGGATTCCGCTGTCGATGATTGCCATCAGCGACTCATTCGGACGGCCGCCGGTCCGAAGCCAGGCGAGGTAGGGGCGCCAGTCGCCTGCGGGCACCGCAAAGCGGTTGCTCGCCGGGTCGTGCAACTCGGAGGGCGCCGGCGTTCCGCGTTCGAACAGGTGCACCGGCTGTGCTATCGCGGCGAGCGGATGGCCCGACGCGATGGCGAGCGATGGGAGGATGGCGAGGAAAGTGAGGCGCCACCACCTGGTCATTGGCTGCTGAACACCTCGTCACCGAACACCACGACGGGCTCCTTGCCTTGGGGCTGGTTGCTGTGCAGCTGGATCCGGCCGGTCAGCAGTTCCGCCGGGGGCGCATCGCGGAAGGCGATATAGACGGGCCGCCTGATCTCCAGCAGGCCATCCGCCGTTGCGGCGACGCTGGCCTGGGCATTCAGGTTGCCGATCGCCGCCCCCAGCTGCTCCGCGGTGGCGGCCACGCTTGCGCCGCGGGCGTCGAGGAGGCGCACCGTCAGGCTGTCGACGCGGATTGCGTTGTTGATCCAGAAGACGTTGGCAGCCCGCAGCACGTCGCCACAGTTCTGCTTGAGTGCTGCGTCGTGGGCGCGCGCGGCGCCGACGACGGCGATCGGCACCAGCATCTCGTCGATGGCGGCGCCGAGGGTGATCTCGATCTGGCTGGTGGAATCGCCTTTCAGTTCGAGCCCGAAGGCCTGCAGGAAGGTGGCGCCAATGCCGGCATTGACCTTCAGGGTCCGCCGCGAGAGCGTAGCGAGGCCCGCGAGCCCGGACAGCGGCCGCAGCACCTGCTCTGGGAGGCCGCAATCCCGGAGGTGGCCCAGGTAGCGGAAGCCGCGGCGGGGCGAGATCTGCACGAGGGCGCCGACGAGCGAGGCACCGGCGAAATCGCGCGGCATGTCGAGGGGCTGGTAGCCGCGCGGCAGGTCGATCCCTTCGAGCAGGCCGGCGGCCCGAGCGGGGACCGCGACCCACACTCCGATCGCGACGAGGAACAGCGCACAAACCCGGACGGCGGCGAACGCCATGGTCGGTTCCCTCTGCATGCCCGCGGGGGAGCATAGCCGGCAGCATTGCAAATGCACAATGACATTCCCGTGCGGTAGGTGCTGCGCGGCGGAGACGAGGCCAGGATCGAAGGAAGGAAGATTCTTCTTTTTCTGAAGAAAAAGAAGCAAAAAGACTTTCACCACTTTCGTGCGGGTTACGACGGCCGCCTTGCTTTGGTGGTGAAAGTTTTTTGGTTCTTTTTTCCAAAAAAGAACGTGCTTTCTTTCCCTTAGTGTTGACGGACCGGCGCATCGGCGCTGTGCTGTCGGCAACGTTGCGAGGACAGCACCATGACCGACTGGACCGGGCTTGCCGCCGCCATTGCCGCCGAGGAGGCGCGGGGGTGCGTTCTGGGGGTGAGCGTGATCGGGCCGGATGGGGGCCGGTTCTCGCACAATGGCGGGCGGACCTTTGTGGCGGCGAGCACGATGAAGATTCCGGTGATGGTTGAGCTGTTCCGGCGGATCGACGCGGGGCGGGATTCGCTGGAGCAGATCCATGTGCTGCGCGACGAGGACCGCGCCACCGGCGGCGGGGTGGTGAAGGAGCTGCATCCGGGGATGCCGTTCACGGTGCGTGATCTTTGCTATCTGATGATGGCGATCAGCGACAATTCGACGACGAATATCCTGATTGATCGAGTGGGGATGGCGGAGGTGAATGCGCTGATGAAGCGGTTGGGGATGGCGGGGTCGTGCCTGGGGCGCAAGGTGCGGGGGCGGCCGCCGGTGGCGGGGGAGACGGAGAACTGGGCGGTGCCGGACGAGTATGCCGGGCTGATCGCCGCGTTGTTCGAGGAGCGCGCGGCTTCGGCTTCGTCGTGTGCGGCGATGGTGGGGATGCTGGAGAAGCAGGCCAATGACCGGCGGATCGCGCGGCATCTGCCGAAGGGCGCGGCACGGCCGCGGTGGGGGAGCAAGACGGGGAGCCTGCCGGGGGTGGTGAACGACGTGGGGTTTGTCATGACGGCGGCGGGTCCGCTGGTGCTGTCGGTGTTCTGCGAGATCGGGGACCCGAACGCGGGGGAGGCGGCGATCGGGGCGGTCGCGAAGGCGGCGCTGGCGGGGATTTAGTGGGGCGGAGGGCGGCAGAGCGGGGTTGCGGCGCGCGGATAGTCTTGCGAGATGCGTAAGTGTACGCTTAAATGCACGGAACTGCATAGAAGGGATTGATATCGTGATCGTCGACGGCACCGGGGGCATCGTGGTGCTGGAGGAACGGGTGGGCGAGGCGGCGCGCATGCTGCGGCTTCTGGCCAATGAGCGGCGGCTGCTGGTGCTTTGCCACCTGCTGGCGCGTGGGGAAATGTCGGTGGGGGCGCTGGCCGACACGGTGCAGCTTTCGCAGCCGGCGTTGTCGCAGCATCTGGCGCAGATGCGGGCCGAGGGGCTGGTGGCGACGCGGCGGGAGGCGCAGACGATCTGGTATCGCGTGGCCGATCCGAAGGTGGAGCGGCTGGTGGAAGTTTTGCACAAGCTGTACTGCCCGCCGACCTGAGCCAGGCGCATGGCGGGCGATGGCTGGGCTCCGCCGGGGCTCTGGCTTGCAGATGTCTTGGCAGGCTACATGTAAGGCTCACGTCAGCCGCGACGCGGACGACCTAGCATGGGACTGCCAAGCATGGACCACATCATCGGACAGGCGCCCGGCCCGGGCGGAGAGCCCACGCCGGGTGCGAACATGATCGTCGATGGCGACCAGAAGACGTTCATGCAGGACGTGATCGAGGCGTCGCGCACGATGCCGGTGCTGGTGGATTTCTGGGCGACGTGGTGCGGGCCGTGCAAGACGCTGACACCGACGCTGGAGCGCGTGGTGCGCGCGGCGGGCGGGCGGGTGAAGCTGGTCAAGATCGACATCGATAAGAACCCGCAGCTGGTGCAGCAGCTTTCGCGGCTGGGGCTGCCGTTGCAGTCGGTGCCGACGGTGGCGGCGTTCTGGCAGGGGCAGATTGCCGACATGTTCCAGGGGGCGGTGCCGGAATCGGAGGTGAAGCGGTTCGTCGAGACGCTGCTGAAGGGCGCTGGCGGCACGATGCCGACCGCGGACCTGATTGCCGAGGCGAAGAAGGCGATGGAGGACGGGGTGCCGCAGGAGGCCGCCGGGCTGTTCAGCGAAGTGCTGGAGCAGGAGCCCGAGAGCCCCGAGGCGTGGGGCGGGCTGGTGCGCGCGCTGATGGCGATGGGCGAGGAGGAGCAGGCGCGCGAGACGCTGTCGCAGGTTCCCGCCAAGATCAGCGAGCATGCCGAGGTTTCGGGCGCGCGCAGTGCGCTGGCGCTGGCCGAGGAAGGCCGTGCGGCGCGCGATAAGCTGGGGGTGTTCGAGGCGGCGCTGGCGACCGATCCGGCGGATCACCAGGCGCGGTATGACCTGGCGACCGCGCTGAATGCGATGGAGCGACGCGAGGAGGCGGCGGATGCGCTTCTGGACATCATCCGGCGCCAGCGCGGCTGGAACGAGGAGGCGGCGCGGCTGCAGTTGCTGAAGTTCTTCGAGGCTTGGGGTTTCGACGATGCCGTGACGATGAGCGCGCGGCGCAAGCTGTCGGCGATTTTGTTCAGCTGACCGCGATAGAGAGAGTTGGAGGGCAGATGGACGCACGGCCTGGACGGCTGGATGGGCTGCCGGCGGAGTTCCCGGTGTTTCCGCTGACCGGGGCGCTGCTGTTGCCGCGGGGGAAGCTGCCGCTGAACATCTTCGAGCCGCGTTATCTGGCGATGGTGGACGATGCGCTGGGGGCTGGGCGGGTGCTGGGGATGATCCAGCCTGATCCGCAGAAGCCGGCGGGGCCGAGCGGGCCGGGGCTGTACCGGATCGGGTGCCTGGGCCGGCTGTCCTCGTTCAGCGAGACGGATGACGGGCGCTACTTGGTGACGCTGAGCGGGCTGGTGCGGTTCGCGGTGGTCGAGGAAGGGGCGACGCGGCGGGGGTATCGGCGAGTGCGGGGGGATTTCTCCGCGTTCGTGGCCGAACTGGACGAGGCGCCGGAGGTTGCGGGGTTCGACCGGGCGGCGCTGTTGACGTCGCTGCGGGGGTATTTCCTGCAGCGGGGCTTCGATGCCAACTGGGATGCGATCGGCAAGATGCCGGATGACCAGCTGGTGGTGACGCTGGCGATGGTGTGTCCGTTCGATCCGGCGGAAAAACAGGCGTTGCTGGAGGCGGGCGATGCGTGCGAGCGGGCGCGGACGTTGCGCACGCTGCTGGAGATCGATACTCACCAGCCGACCGAGCCCGGGCCCGATGGGCCGATGCGGGCGAGCTGAGGCGGAGAAAGCGCATGTCCGACACCCCTGCCCCGCCGCCCCCCCCTGCTCCGCCCCCTGGTGGCCCGCCGGTTCCGGTTGATCCCCGGCTGCTGGAGATCCTGGTGTGCCCGGTGACCAAGGGGCCGCTGGAGTATGATCGCGTGCGCAACGAGCTGGTGAGCCGGGCGGGGCGGCGGGCCTATCCGATCCGCGACGGCATTCCGATCATGCTGCCGGACGAGGCGCGGTTGTTGGACGAAGATTGATGCCGATACCCCCGCAACCGCTGGAGATCCGGCTGCGCCGGGCCGAGCGCCTGCTGGAGGTCGATTTCGACGACGGGGCGCATTTCAGCCTGCCGGCTGAGTATCTGCGGGTGGAGAGCCCGAGTGCGGAGGTGCAAGGGCACGGGCCGGGCGAGCGCCGCACGGTGGCGGGCAAGCGGCAAGTGGCGGTGGTGGGAGTGGAGCCGGTCGGCAACTATGCCGTGCGGCTGCTGTTCGACGACGGGCATGACACCGGCATATTCTCCTGGGACTATCTTTATGCGCTGGGGCGCGACCGGGGTGGCAAGTGGGAGGCGTATCTCGGAGCGCTGCGGGCGGGCAAGATGAGCCGGGACCCGAAGTAAGGAAGCGCTTCTTTTTTGAAAAAAGAAGCAAAAAACTTTTCTTCCTGGTGCGCGCACACCACGAGCGGCGCCGTTGGCTATGAATGAAGTTTTTTTGCTTCTTTTTGTTCACAAAAAGAAGATTCTTACTCTCTCACCACTGTGATCGCCCTGAGGCCACCACCGAGCACGGCGAGCAGGTCGGGCAGGGCGAGGGCGACGCAGCCGGCGGTGGGGCCGTAGCCGGGGCTGGCGAGGTGCAGGAAGATCGCCGAGCCGCGATGCGGGATGACGGGGGCGTCGTTCCAGCCGAGTTCGCCCACGATGTCGTAGAGCGCGTCGGCGCGCCACATCTCCTCGTGGCTGGCGTCGAACGGACGGCGGACGGGGCGGTTGTATTGGGCGTGGGTAGGGTCGTCGCACCAGAGGTCATCCGGCGCGATGGGGGTGCGGGGCACGGCGGCCTGCGGGATGGCGAGGCGGTCGGCGCGGTAGTGCAGGCGGCGCAGGGGGTGCAGGCCGGAGGGCGTGGCGCCGTCGCCCTCGTGCTTGCGGGCGGCGTCGACCACGCCGGCGCGGCCGATGGCGCAGCGGAAAACCCGGCCTTGGAAGACGAGGCGGCCGTCGGCGTGGACGAGTGCCTCGGTGGGGGCGGCGCTCATGCGCTGGGAGGTCAGCCGCGGACCGGCAGGTCGAGCAGGTGGCCGAAGCGGCGGGCCTTGGTGGCGAGGTAGTCGTTGTTGACGCCGTTGGGGGCGATTTCGTGCGCCTCGCGGGTGACCAGGCGCAGGCCGCATTGCTGCATGGCGGCGACCTTGTTGGGGTTGTTGGTCAGCAGGCGGATGGCATCGATGCCCAGTTCCCGGAGCATGGTGGCGGCGACGAGGAAGTTGCGTTCGTCGGCACCCCAGCCGAGAGCGCGGTTGGCGTCCAGCGTGTCCAGCCCGCGATCCTGCATGGTGTAGGCGCGCAGCTTGTTCATCAGGCCGATGCCGCGGCCCTCCTGCGCCAAATAGAGCAGGACGCCGCCGCCATCCTCGGCCATGCGGGCGATGGCGCCGCGGAGCTGGGGGCCGCAGTCGCAGCGCAGACTGCCGAGGAGGTCGCCGGTGAAGCATTCGGAGTGGATGCGCACGAGCGGGGCGGCGCCGGCGGCGGCCATCGCCTCGGGGCGGCCGACCAGGATGGCCATGTGCTCGATGCCCTCGTCGGGGGCACGGAAGGCGATGATGCGGGCATCGGGCGCGCCGTCGAGCGGGACGGGGACCTCGGCGACGCGGCGCAGTCCGAGGGCGGCGGTCATGCGATGTGACAGCACGGCGTCGGCCTCGACGACGATGAGGCCAAGGGACGCGGCGGTAGCGGCGGCATCGGGGCCGACGGGGGCGACGAGGGCGGCGGGCAGGAGGCGGGCGAGCTTGACCAGGGCCAGTGCTGCGCCGGCAAGGCGGGGGCAATCGGCGCGGGCGGGTTCCTCGGGCAGCATCTGCTCCGCGGTGGGATCGGCGAGGCCGTGCAGGACGGCGGGGGATAGCAGGGCGGGGGCGGTACGCAGGGCCACCGCGTCCTCCGCGCCGGCCTGTTCGACCGGGCGGCGCAGGACGGCTGCGGCGCGGGCGCGGGCCAGCAGAAGGACGGGCGGGGCGGCGGCGAGGGCGTGGAACTCGGCGAGGCCGGCGGCACCGGCGGTTTCGGCGGGAAGCAGGACCAGGGGCGCGGGACCCATCAGCAGCACGGGGGTGCCGCGACGCAGGTCTGCTGCCGCGCGGTGCACAGCGCGCAGGCGGGCGGCGGAGGTGGTGGCCACGGCACGCTCTGGCCCCGGCGGAATGCGTTCGGCAGGTTTCATCGGTGCCCCGGCATGTTTGGCTAGCATGATCATGGCCTTCATTTGTGGCCAAAACGGCGCCTGCCTAGTCAGGCAGCCCGCATAGCGCCTATACAGCGAACGGTTGCACGTGGATGCAGCGCGAAAGGGCCATGGGCACGAAAACGTGACGCCTTGTGCATCCTTTTGCCCGCAGGCACGTTCAGTGCTGGCTTGTGGCGACTCGATTGCGACGGTCTGTGTTGGTTCGTGTTGCGTGAGACGTCTGCGGCGGCCAGGGTAGGTAGAGCAACCGGGAGAAGGAGCGAGTGGATGGCGGGCGAACGGCCCATCCTGATCGTTGATGACGATCAGGACCTGCGACAGGTCCTCATGGAGCAGCTTGCCGTGGATGGCGAGTTTACGGCGCACGAAGCCGGCTCTGCTGCGGAGGCTGAAGGACGGCTGGTGTCGGGCAATGAACGCTACGACGCGCTGATTCTTGACGTCGGGTTGCCCGACGGCGACGGACGCGACCTGTGTGCAAGGTTGCGCAAGCAGGGCATCAAGGTTCCGATCATCATGCTCACCGGGTCGGACGAGGAAGCCGATGTGGTGCGCGGGCTGGATGCGGGCGCGAACGACTACATCGCCAAGCCGTTCCGGCTGGCGGAGTTGCTGGCGCGGCTGCGGGCGCAGCTTCGCACATTCGAGAACAGCGAGGACGCGGTTTTCACTATCGGGCCGTATACGTTCCGGCCATCGGCGAAGCTGCTCCAGGATCTGGCGCGCAATCGCAAGATCCGGCTGACGGAGAAGGAAGCGGCGATCCTGAAGTTCCTGTACCGGGCGGGCAGCCGGCCGGTGCCGCGGCAGGTGCTGCTGAACGAGGTGTGGGGCTATAACGCCGCGGTGACGACGCATACGCTGGAGACGCACATCTATCGGCTGCGGCAGAAGATCGAGCCGGATCCGTCCAATTCGCGGCTGCTGCTTACCGAGGGCGGTGGCTATCGGCTGGACCCGGTGGGGTTGAAGCCGGTGATCGCATAGCGGCGGGCGACGAAGGGGGCGGGTTTCGGCCTGCCCTAGGTACCCTTTTCGAGGGGTTGCGGGCGGGGTGACGGGCGGTAGAGCGCGAGGCCGGCGGCGCTGAGCATGAGGGCCATGCCGAGGGCGTCCATCGGGCCCACGCGCTCGCCGGCGACCAGGACGCCGAGCAGCACGGCGACGATCGGGGAGATGAAGGCGTACGTGCCCACGCGGCCGGCGCCCCAATCGCGCATCAGCCGGAAGTAGATGATCGTGGCGCCCAGCGATGCTGGCAGCAGGAGATACCACCAGGAGGCCCAGGCGACGACGCCCCAGTTCAAGCGGGCGGCGCTCAGCGCGCCGGGTTCGAAGGCCAGGGCAAGCACCAGCAGCACCATGCCGCCGATGAAGTTGGTGATCGCCACGAGGTGAACCGGCGGCAGGGAGCGCATCAGCGGGCGGGCGGCAACCGAGGAATAGCAGTAGGCGAGGTTGCCGAGCACGACGCCGGCGGCACCGAGGATTTCCAATGTGTCGAGCGCGCCGACGGCTGCCTTCGGGCCGAACAGCACCATCACTCCGACCACGCCGACGCCGAGCGCCCCGAGATGGCGGCGGCTGAAGCGCTCTTGGCCCAGCATGGCGGCAAATCCGACCATGGCGATGGGGGTGAGGGCGGAGTTGAGCACGGCGGCGAGGCCGCTGGAGACGTGGCGCAGGCCATAGAGCATGATCACGGCGTTCAGCGGGATCATCATGACGCTGACCCAGACGATGCGGCCCCACAGGCGGGGCGGCACGCGGACCGGGTCGCCGCGCAGGGCGAGGAAGGCCAGGAGCACGGCACCGGCCACGCTCCATCGCAGGCCGGAGAAGATGCCGGGCGGCACCTCGGCGGTGCCGGCCTTCATCGCCAGCCAGTTGGTGCCCCAGACAAGGCAGAGGAAGAGGAACAGGCCGCGTTGGATCGCGGCTTGGGACATCGCCATGTGCGGCCCTGTTTGTGGGAATCCCGGCATCATACCAACCGCCTTTGAGGTCGACCGATGAAGAATCGGTCGACGGCGGCCGGTATGACTCTTTGCTTTGCGCGCCGCCGCCGGCCAACCCGGCGCGCGATACCAACCGCCCGAAATGCCGGAAGAGTCGGCATTTCGGGCGGTTGGTATCATACGGCGGCAAAGGGGCGACTGCCCTGTCGTGTCGGTATGGCGGAGTGGCGTCAGGCGGCAAGCGTCGCGAGGTCGTCCCAGGCGTAGGCGGTTTCGGTGCCCGGCCATTCGGCGGGCTCGGGGAAGGCGCGGTGCAGCACCACGCGGCCGCCGAGGGTGGCATAAAAGTCGCGGGCGACCGCGTTGCCGTCGAGCACCCACAGGCTGGCTGAGGCCAGGCCTCGGGCGAGGAGGGCCTCGGCGGTCGCCCGCATCAAGGCGCGGCCGCGGCCCCGGCGCTTGGCGGCCTGGAGCAGGTAGATCGCGTTGATTTCACCGGCGAAGGGCAGCAGGTCGGGTTCGCGCTGCTTGCCGGCATTGGCGAAACCGAGCAGGGCGCCGGCGTCGTCGTGGGCGAGCAGGACGATCTCGCCGGCAGCAATGACGCGGCACCACATCGCCGCACGCTCGAGGGGGTCGCGGGCGGCGATCACGGCGTCGGGCACGATGCCGGGATAGGTTTCTTGCCAGGCCTGGACATGGACGCGGCCGAGCGCCTCGGCGTCGTCCGGCGTGGCCGGGCGGATCATGCCGCGCGGGCGGCGGCGGCGAAGGCGGCGACCAGGGCAGGGTCCTTGATGCCCCTTTCACGTTCGACCCCGGAGGCCACGTCCACGGCCGGGGCGGCGGTGGCCCGGATGGCCGCGGCGACGTTGCCGGGCGTGAGGCCGCCGGCGAGGAGCCAGGGGAGTGGTGCGTGCCAGCCGGCGAGGATGGTCCAGTCGAAGGTCGCCGCGTTGCCACCGGGGCGGGTGGCGCCGGGCGGGGGCTTGGCCTCGATGACCCAGCCGTCGATGGGCTCGGCTTCGCTCGGGAGGTCGGCGTGGGTGGCGACGCCGACGGCGCGCCAGACGGGGCGGGCGAAGCGGGCGCGGATGGCCGCGGCACGGGGGGCATCGGTGTAGAGCTGGAGGATGTCGAGCGGCACGGCGGCGAGCGTGGCCTCGATCTCGGCGTCGGTGGGCTGGACGAACAGGCCGACCGTGGCCGGCACGCCGGGGCGGGCGGCGAGTTTGGCGGCGCGGGCAGGGGCGACGTGGCGGGGGGAGGCGGGGAAGAAGTTCAGCCCGATCCAGTCAGCGCGGGCGGCGACGGCGGCGTCGATGCCGGCCACGGTGGTGATGCCGCAAATCTTGATGCGGATCGTCATCCGGTGCGGGTGAGGGCGCGGGTGGTGGGGGGCAGGACGGTGGCGCTGGGGGGGGCTTCGGCACGCGCGAGGCGGGCGCGCAGGGTTTCAAGCTCGGTGCGCAGCGCGATTACGGCCTGTTCGGCGCGGCGGGCGCGCAGACGGGCGCCGATGCCGACAATCCAGGTGGAGAGAGCGCCGACCAGGAAAGCGAGGCCCATGGCCATCAGCATCAGCAGCGACAGCGGTGCCTCAACCAGCAAGGCGGTCGGCCAGAGGCCGAGGCGCACGCTGTCGGTGTTCGACAGGGCGAATAGGATGACGAGGAGCAGGAGCGGGCTGAGAAGGATCAGGCGCCAGAGGAGCTTACGCATGGGGACCTGCCAAATGGGATAGGTCGGGTTGCGAAGGACGATTCTTCTTTTTCTGTAGAAAAAGAAGCAAAAAGACTTTTCGCACTTTGCATACGGGTCGTGTCGGACACCAAGGCTAATGGAATGAAAGTTTTTTGGTTCTTTTTTTCAAAAAATACCGCCTTCGCTTCAGCTGCCGTCGGATTTCTTGCCCCGGTTGACGCGGTCGCGCAGTTCCTTGCCGGCCTTGAAGAAGGGCACCACCTTTTCATCGACTGGAACGGCGGCACCGGTGCGCGGGTTGCGGCCGGTGCGGGCGTCGCGCTTCTTGATCGTGAAGGCGCCGAAGCCGCGCAGTTCGACGCGTTCGCCGCGCGAGAGGGCCGCGGTGATCTCGTTAAAAATGGTGGCGACGATGGTTTCCACATCGCGGCTAAGCAGGTGCGGATTGGCAGCGGCCAGCTCGGCGATGAGTTCGGACTTGGTCATCTTGCGTCCCTGGACCTGTTCGCCGGCCTATTCGGCCTCAGCTGTAGGCTGCCAGATGGCCCATGCACCGTCAAGCCGTTGAGAGAGAACAGTTTTCGTGAGGAGGTCGAGCAGCACTGGCCAGAGGGCGCCGAGGCTGGTTTCGCCCAGGGCGCGATCGGCCCAGCCGCGCTTGCCGACGTCGCGCGCAGGAAGGGTCGTGGCGAGTTGCTTGGCCTCGGCGAGCCAGGCGCGGGCTTCGCGTTCGCCGCCGATCGCATCGACCAGGCCGAGGCCCAGGGCCTGGCGGCCGGTATAGGCGCGGCCGTCGGCCAGTTCGCGAACGCGGGCGGTGTCCATCTTGCGGCCAGCGGCGACCATGGCGACGAACTGGTCGTGCATGTCGTTCACCAGGCCCTGGATTACCTCGCGCCCGGGGCGGGAGAGGGGGCGGGCGAGGCTGGGCTCGTCCTTGAGCGGGCCGGAGGCGACAGAGTTGTCGCCGATGCCGAGCCGGTCGAACAGAACAGAGAACTCGGGCAGCATCAGCTTGACACCGATGGAGCCGGTGAGGGTGGAGTCGCGGGCGAAGACGCGCTCGGCAGGCACCGCCGCCATGTAGCCGGCGGAGGCGGCGGTGGCGCCCATGACGGCCACAACCGGCTTGCGCGCGGCCACGCGGGCGATGGCGCCATGGAGGGATTCGCCGCCGGCCATGGTGCCGCCGGGGCTGTCGATCATGACGAGCAGGGCGCGGGCGGTGGCGTCGCGCGCGACTGCGTCCAGCGCCTCGGTGATGCGGCGATCGTCGGTAATGGTGCCGGTGATGTTAAGGCGGGCGACGTGGTCACGGGCCATGATGCTGGCAGCCTCGTCCCGGGCGGCGAGCAGGCCGGCGCCGACGACGGCCAGAACGGCGACCAGGCGCCAAAGGAACAGGCGGCGCTTGAGGCGCCGCCTGTCCAGCAGAAGGTCAGTTTCCAGGCTCAACGCCCGATTACCCTGGCGATGCGGTTCGAGGCCAGAAGATCACTCGGGTGTAGACGCTTGGTTGCGGCGGCGGATGGCCGCACCCAGGATGTCGCCGAGCGAGGCGCCGCTGTCGGAGGTGCCGAATTCGGCGATGGCCTGCTTGTCCTCCTCGATCTCCTTGCCCTTGATGGTGAGCTGCAGCTTGCGGGCGACGCGATCGACGGCGGTGATGCGGGCATCGACCTTCTCGCCGATGGCGAAGCGGTCGGGGCGCTGGTCGCCCTTGTCGCGGGCCAGTTCGGCGCGGCGGATGAAGCCGGTAAGGACCTCGTCGACCTTGACCTCGATGCCGTTGGACTGCACCGCGGTGACGACGCAAGTGACGATGTCGCCCTTCTTGACGCGGTCGAGCACGCCGGCGGCGGGGTCGTCGGCCATCTGCTTGACACCGAGGGAGATGCGCTCCTTCTCGACATCCACATCGAGCACCTTGGCCTTGAGGATGGCGCCCTTCTCGAACTTGGCCATTGCCAGCTCGCCGGGCTCCTCCCAGGAGAGGTCGGACATGTGGACCATGCCGTCGATATCCGCGGTCAGGCCGATGAACAGGCCGAACTCGGTCATGTTGCGGATCTCGCCCTCGACCACCGTGCCGATTGGGTGTTCGTCGACGAACTGCTCCCACGGGTTGCGCTGGACCTGCTTCAGGCCAAGCGAGATGCGGCGCTTGGAGCTGTCGACATCCAGCACCATCACGTCCACTTCCTGCGAGGTGGCGACGATCTTGCCGGGGTGGACGTTCTTCTTGGTCCAGCTCATCTCGGAGACGTGCACCAGGCCCTCGACCCCGGCCTCCAGCTCCACGAAGGCGCCGTAGTCGGTGATGTTGGTCACGCGGCCGGTGTACTTGGCGCCCGGCGGATACTTCGCCGCCACGCCATCCCATGGGTCGGCCTCGAGCTGCTTCATGCCGAGGCTGATGCGCTGGGTGTCCGGGTTGAAGCGGATGACCTGCACCTTAACGGCCTGGCCGATGGTCAGCGCCTCGCTGGGGTGGTTGATCCGGCGCCAGGCGATGTCGGTGACGTGGAGCAGGCCATCGACGCCGCCGAGATCGACGAAGGCGCCGTAGTCGGTGATGTTCTTCACCACGCCGTCGAGGATCATGCCTTCCTTGAGGCCCTGGATCAGCTCGCTGCGCTGCTCGGCGCGGGTTTCCTCGAGGACGGCACGGCGGGAGACGACGATGTTGCCGCGGGCGCGGTCCATCTTGAGGATCTGGAAGGGCTGCGGCATGCCCATGAGCGGGCCGACGTCGCGCACCGGGCGGATATCGACCTGGCTGCCGGGCAGGAAGGCCACGGCGCCGCCGAGATCGACGGTGAAGCCGCCTTTGACCCGGCCGTAGATGGTGCCGTTGACGCGCTGCTGGGCCTCGAAGGCCTTTTCCAGGTTCGTCCAGGCCTCTTCCCGTCGCGCCTTTTCACGGGACAGGACGATGGAGCCGTCGCGGTCCTCGTAGCGCTCGACGTAGAGCTCGACAGTATCGCCGGGCTTGACTTCGGGTGCGGCGCCGGGGGGGCCGAACTCCTTGAGGGCGACGCGGCCCTCGCTTTTCAGGCCGACATCGACGATGGCGAACTCATCGGTGAGGCGGATCACTCGTCCGGTGACGACGGAGCCGTCGAAGCCGGTATCGCGGCCGAGGGTCTCGTCGAGGAGGGTGGCGAAGTCTTCAGCCAGGGCTGCGGAAGCCATGCGGTGGATCTATCCTTGCGCGGCCCGTGGGGGCCTTGTGCGATTGCGCGCCCTGGCCGCGCGGATGGCGGCGTAAGCACGGCGTGCCCGCGCTCCCTGTTTCAGGCGACGCAGGCCGGGTTGCGGAGGCCACGCCCACTGCGCGGCCGCGCGCAGAGAAGCGCCGGAGGGGCGCGCGAGTCAAGAGCAGAGGCGGGCGGGACCTCAGGCAGGCAGGAGCGCGATCCCGGCCAGAGCTTCGAAGACGCGGTCGGCGGTGACGAGGGTGGCGCGCTCGACCATGGCCTGGGCAGCGAGCATGCGGTCGAAGGGGTCGCGGTGAGGCCAGTCCAGCGCGCCGGCGGCGAGCGCGTGTGGAATTGTCAGCGACAGCACGCGGAAGCTTTGGCGCGCGAGCTCGGCCTCGATTGTCGCCAATCCGGGGCCGACCTCCGGCCAGCGGCCACGGCCGTGCTTCTGCGCCATCTCCCAGATGGAGACGGTGCTGGCCAAGATGGTTGTGTCGGGATCGGAGATTGCCGCGCGCACAACGGCGTCGAGGCGCGGCGAGTCCAGCAGCCACCAGGCGAGGACATGCGTGTCGAGCAGGAGGACGGGGGCGGCCAGTTGGGTCAGTACGGCGTGGTGTCCTGATTGCTGGTGCCTTCCCACATGCGCAGTTCCTCTTCCGGCAACGGGTCGAAGAAGAAGGAATCCGGCGGGGGCTTGATGTGTTTCCATGCGCCGGGCACGCGGGGACGCTGCGCGGGGATGGGGACGAGCTTGGCGATTGGCTTGCCCGCGCGGGCGATCACCACTTCCTCGCCGGCCGCGACGCGGGCGAGCAGGCGGGAGAAATGGGTCTTGGCCGCGTAGACGTTGACGGGCTTGGGTTCGTCCATGTTGACCAGACTAGCTGGTCAGGCTCTGGCCGGCGAGTCTTTCGGCGATCAGCGCCAAGGCCAGCGCGAAGGCGGCATCGGCGTCGAGCGTGGTGGTGTCGAGCAGCAGGGCGTCGTCGGCCGGTTTCAGGGGGGCGGCGGCGCGGGCGCGGTCGGCGGCGTCGCGGGCGTGGACTTCGGCGGTGATGGCGGCCTGGTCGGCAGCCACGCCGCGGGCGCGCAGTTCGGCCCAGCGGCGGCGGCCGCGTTCCTCGGGGCTAGCGGTCACGAAGAGTTTAGCGGGAGCGTGGGGGAAAATGACGGTGCCGATGTCGCGGCCGTCGAGGACGGCACCGTTTGCGCGCCCGAAGCTGCGCTGGAAGTCCAGCAGGGCGGCGCGGACGGCGGGAACGGAGGCGACGAGGCTGGCCGCTTCGTCGACCGGCGGGCCGCGCAGGTCGGTGCGATTGGTGTCGTCGGGGTGAAGGGTGCGGGCGGCCTGGGCGGCGGCTTCGGCGTCGTCGGGGCTGTGGCCGGCGTCGAGCACGCGGCGGGCGACGGCGCGATAGAGCAGGCCGGTGTCGAGGTAGGGCAGGCCGAAATGGGCGGCCAGGCGGCGGGCGAGCGTGCCCTTGCCGGCAGCGGCGGGTCCGTCGATTGCAATGACGAGCGGCGCCATCAGGGGGCGGTGAAGGAGGGCGCGCCGCCGTTGCCGATGGCGCGGTTCATGAGGTCGACGAAGCCGGGGAAGCTGGTGTCGATGAAGCTGGCGTCGTCGACGGCCACGCCATCGCGGCTGGCCAGGCCCATCACGAGGGCGCTCATGGCCAGGCGATGGTCCATATGGGTTTCGACGGTGCCGCCGCCGGGGATGGCGCCGCCTTCCACGATGAGGTCGTCGCCCTCGATGGCGACGCGCACGCCGTTGGCGGCAAGCATGGCGGCGGTGGCCGAGAGGCGGTCGCTTTCCTTCACGCGCAGTTCCTTGAGGCCGCGCATGCGGGTGGTGCCCTGGGTGGCGGCGGCGACAACGGCAAGGATGGGGTATTCGTCGATCATGCTGGGGGCGCGCTCGGGGGGCACGTCGATGGCGCGGAGCCGGGTGTATTCGGCGATGATGTCGCCGACCGGCTCGCCGCCTTCGGTGCGGGGGTTCTCGATGGTCAGGGCGGCGCCCATTTCGCGCAGGGTGGCGAAAAGGCCGGTGCGCAGCAGATTGAGGCCGATGCCCTCGATGCGCAGGCGCGAGCCGGGAACCAGCAGCGCGGCGACGAGGGGGAAGGCGGCGGAGGACGGGTCGCCGGGGACAACGACGTTGGCGGCGCGCAGCTCGGGCTGGCCCTGCAGTTCGATGACGCGGCCGTGGCCGGCGATTTCGACGCGGACAATGGCGCCGAAGTGGCGGAGCATGTTCTCGCTGTGGTCGCGGGTAGCCTCGCGTTCCTCGATACGGGTGATGCCGGGGGCGTTGAGGCCGCACAGCAGCAGGGCCGACTTCACCTGGGCGGAGGGAACGGGAACAACATACTCGATCGGCAGGGCTTCGTGCGCGCCCTCGATGGCCAGCGGCAGGCGGCCGCCGTCGCGGCTGGTGAAGCGGGCGCCGCATTGGGCCAGCGGGTCGGTGACGCGGCGCATCGGGCGGCGGCGCAGGCTGGCATCGCCGGTCATGACCGCGAACATCGGATGGCTGGCGAGGATGCCGGCCAGCAGGCGAGCGGCGGTGCCGGAGTTGCCCATGTCGAGCACGTCGGCGGGTTCGGTGAGGCCGCCGATGCCGCGTCCGGCGACGCGCCAGGCGCCGGGACCGTCCTGGATCACCTCGGCACCAAGGGCGCGCATTGCGGCGGCGGTGCGCAGCACGTCCTCGCCCTCCAGCAGGCCCTGGATGCGGGTTTCGCCGACCGCCAGCGCGCCGAACATCAGCGCGCGATGGCTGATCGACTTGTCGCCGGGAACGCGGATGGTGCCGGCGAGCGGGGCGGCCGGACGGCGGGCGACGAGGGGGCGCGGGGCTGGGCTGAGCATGGTCGGCCCTTAGCATGGCGGATTGCTGTTTGACAGGCGGGCCGGAGGGTGGCATGGGGCGCGCCCTCTGCGACGCCTGATTTGCGGCGCCCCTTCCCTGTGTGAGGCGATCGATGGCCAAGCCCGAACTCGGCACCAAGCGCGTCTGTGTCTCCTGCGCGGCACGCTTCTACGACCTGACCCGCCAGCCCGCCGTTTGCCCCAAGTGCAACACCGAACAGCCGGCCGAGCAGCCGCGGGTGCGCCGCGCCGGGGGCAATGTAATGGAGGAGAAGCGGCGCGCGAAAGTGGTGCCGGTGCCGGGGCTCGATACCGCCGATGCCGAGGTGGAAGTGGCCGACGACGACGCGGAGGAGGACGTGCTGGAAGATACCTCCGACCTCGAAGACGACACCGACGCGATTGTCGAGGTAGAGCAGGAGACGGGCGAGGAAGAGCGCTGAGCCTTCCTTCGCACGCCGAGGAAAGCAAGATTCTTCTTTTTCTGAGGAAAAAGAAGCAAAAAGACTTTCTATTCATTTACGCCCTGCTTGATATGTCAAGCCGAGTGCAAAGCGATGAAAGTTTTTTGGTTCTTTTTTCAAAAAAGAACTTCTTCCCTCATAGCCTTCCGATCACCCGCAACAGCACGACAAAGCCCCCATCCCAAGGGATCGCCGGCACCTCGCGCAGCCGCCACCACCAGCGTTTGCGCCAGTAGGCCGCGGCCAGGGTCGGGGGTGGCGGGCAGGCGCGCGCCGCGAGGCCGGCGAGGCGCAGCAGGAGCACGCAGCGCGGCAGGTGGTAGGCGCTGGTGGCGGCGTAGATGTCGCCCTGGTGGCCGGCCAGCATGCGGCGGACGGCGCGCACGGAGCTGACGGTGTCGTGGGCGGTGGGTTCGGCGCGGATGTCGTGGTCGGCAACGCCGGCATCGCGCAGCAGGGTTGCCATGACGTGGGCCTCGGCGGGGCCAAAGCGGCCGATCCCGCCGGTGGGCAGGTAGAGGGGCGCGGCAAGGCGCTGGCCGAGCGCGTGGGCGGCTTCAACACGTACGCGCAGGGTGCGGCTTGGCTGGCCGTCGGGGCGGACGGCGGCGCCGAAGATGATGATTGCTGGGCGGGGCACGGGGCGCTGCGTTGCATTCGGCATGGTGGGCGGCATAGACCATCGGGCATGCAAACCGCCAGGACGCGTGGATATTTCGGCATCGGCGCCGAGGGTGTGTCGAAATCGGCGAATGTGGGTGCGCTTTTGCGCACGGCGCATGCGTTCGGGGCGAGCTTCTGCTTCACGCTGGGGACGGGGTTCGACGCGCGGGCGGGGCGCAGCGCGGATACCGCCGATACGCCGGCACATGTGCCGCTGTGGCGGTTCGACGATGCGGCCGACCTGCGTCTGCCCAAGGGGTGCGCCCTGGTGGGGGTGGAGCTGCACGAGGATGCGGCGGAGCTGCCGAGCTTTCGCCACCCCCTGAGTGCGGCGTATGTGCTGGGGCCGGAGCGGTCGAGCCTGTCGCCGGGGTTGCTGGCGCGGTGCGATCACCTGGTGCGGATTCCGACGCGGTTCTCGCTGAACCTGGCGGTGGCAGGCGCCCTGGTGCTGTACGACCGGCTTCTGCAGCACGGGCGGTTCGCGGAGCGGCCGGTAGCGAGCGGCGGGGCGAAGGGAGCGGCCCCGGTGGCGCGGGGGCATGGCAACCCGGTGTTCCGGCGGCATCGGCCGGACTGGCTGGAGCCGGACGTGGCGCCCGAGCAGGAGACATGAGCACGCGGCGCTTGTTCGAAGGCGGGCGGACTGACTATCAACGCGCCATGCTGATCCGCCCTGCCCCTTCGTTGTCCTGTGCCGTGCTGGTGCTGTCCCTGATTGTTGGCGGTACGCCGGTGCTGGCGCAGCAGCGTGCCGGCGCCGCGGCCGGGGGCCCCAGATCGATCGGCACGTTCCAGGACTGGCAGGCGGCGACGCATGGCGAGGGCGCGCAGATGGTCTGCTATGCCGCGACGCGGGCCAAGAACTCGGCGCCGGCGGTGGCCGGGCGGGGGGATGTGCTGCTGACGGTGACGCACCGGAGCAACCTGCGCGATGCGGTTTCTATCGGGGCAGGGTTCGCGTATGCCGCGAATGCGGAGGTGAAGGTTGAAGTCGGGCCGGCGAAGTTCGACTTCTACACCGCCCAGCGCGCCGCCTTCGCCCGCAACGGCGGGCAGGTGGTGGGCAGCTTCGCCCGCGCCGCGCAGGCGATGGCGAAATCCCCCGGTCCGCGCGGCGAGGTGGTGGACAGCTTCAGCCTCAAGGGCTTTTCCTCCGCCTACGCCGCCATCAACAAGGCATGCCCCGCCAAGTGAACGATTTTTCCGCCCCGAACGGGTTCGACCTGACCGAGATCGAGCGTGCGCGCATCCTGGCCAAGACCGCGCGCTTTGCCCCACCGCCGGCCCGCACCGCGGATGGGCGGGTGGAGCTGGTGGGCCTGTCGCGCGAGGAGCTGGCGGCCGAGCTGGCCGGGATCGGCGAGAAGCCGTTCCGGGCGAAGCAGGTGTGGCACTGGATCTATCACCAGGGGGTGACCGAGTTCGACCGGATGTCGACGATCGCCAAGCCGATGCAGGCCAGGCTGGCCGAGCATTTCGTGGTCGGGCGGCCGGAGGCGGCGGTGGTGCAGACCAGCACCGACGAGACCCGCAAATGGCTGTTCCGTTTCCGCGACGGGCAGGAGGCGGAGACGGTGTACATCCCCGACCGCCACGAGGATCGCGGCGCGGTGTGCATCTCCTCGCAGGTCGGCTGCACGCTGTCGTGCAAGTTCTGCCATACCGGCACGCAGGGGCTGGCGCGCAACCTGGGGGCGGCGGAAATCGTCGGCCAGTTCATGGCGGCGCGGGATTCCTACGGCGAATGGCCGAGCCCGAGGGGAGAAACGCCGCGGCTGCTGTCCACCATCGTGCTGATGGGCATGGGCGAGCCGCTCTATAACTACGAGAACGTCGCCAAGGCGATGACCATCGTGATGGACAACGAGGGGATCGCGCTGTCGCGGCGGCGGATCACGCTGTCGACCTCCGGCGTGGTGCCGATGATGGACCGGGCTGGGGCGGAGCTGGGGGTGAACCTGGCGGTTTCCCTGCATGCGGTGCGCGACGAACTGCGCGACGAGATCGTGCCGCTGAACCGGAAGTATCCGATCGCCGAGCTGATGGCGGCCTGCCGGCGCTATCCTGCTGCGAGCAATGCGCGGCGGATCACCTTCGAATACGTGATGCTGAAGGGTGTGAACGACAGCGAGGCCGATGCGCGGGAACTGGTGCGGCTGATTGCCGGGCTGCCGGCGAAGGTGAATCTGATTCCGTTCAATCCGTGGCCGGGCAGCCCATATGAGACCAGCACGCAGGGGGCGATCGACCGGTTCTCGCGCATCGTGATGGATGCGGGGTTCTCCTCGCCGGTGCGCACGCCGCGGGGGCGGGACATCCAGGCGGCATGCGGGCAGTTGAAAACCGACAGCCGGCGGGAGCGGGCGCCTGGGCGCTGAGGGCGGCATCGCGGCGGTTCGGGTGGCGGGCGGAAAAGTAAACCTTGACACGGCTACAGCGCCGATTCGGGTTGAAGAAGATGCCTCAACATCTTTGAATCATGCGGTCACGGATTCCCGCCGTTAACCTTTCCTTAGTATTCATCGTCATATCTTCCCTAACGGTTGGTAAAGCGACTCGCCTGCCGGATAGCTGCCTGGATCACCCGGCACCTGCATATAGGGAGACACCCCCATGCCTCGGATCGCGCCTGGCCCCCTGCCCCGTCCCTGCCCCGTCGCAGCACTTGCCGATATGCGGATGGTTGCCGCCCGCCTCGCGGCCTGGGGTGGCGCGGTCGGCCTGGGGTGGGTTGCCCATGCGAGTTGCGATGGCGAGGCGATGCTGGTGGTGGAGCAGGCGGGCGACGAAGGCGGCCCGACCTGGGTGGTGACCGCGGCACCCGGCGGTCGGCTGCGGCTGGAGGCGATGGTGGACGAGGCGCATCTCGACCTGCTGGCCGAAGGCCCGGTGGACCGCATCCTGGCCCGTCTGTCAGCCGTGGCCGCGCGGCCACGGGTGGCGGCCTGAGGCGCGGGAAGGTGGTGGCGCCGATGCCCACTCTACCTCCCCTCCCCCGTGGCGTGCAGCCGTCGGCGCGTGGCCTGGCGGCGTGCTTGATGATGCTGGAGCAGGAGGCGGTGGCGCTGGACCAGACCCTCGCCGCGCGCCTGATCGCCGCCGCGGCCGACGCCCTTCTGGAGACCGCTCCGGCCCCCGGCGATGACGGGACGCTTCGCCCGGCGGGCTGAGGGTTCAGCGTGCCGGCATGTCCTCGGCGCGGGCCAGCAGGTCCTCCTCGGCCGCCAGGTGCAGCGCGATGACCGCTTCCATGACATGCAGGAGGCGGCGGAGTTCGCGCGCTTCGGCGTCGCTCGCCGTGCCGTCGAGCCCCGCCACCAGGGCTGCGTAGCGGCCGGCGAGTTCGGCGATGGCTTCGTGCATGCGGGTCATCGCGCCCATCGGGTCGGCGCCGCCGAGGCGGCGGGCGAGTTCCGGAAAGGTGGTGTCCTCCTCGGCGCGCTGGTGCGGCAGCAGCAGGCTGGCCAGGGCCGTGCCGATATCGCGTAGGGCGGCGAGGTCGGCGGGGGTGCCCGTGTGCATCGAATCGGCCATGCGGCGCATGCGGGCGAGCAGGGCGCGCAGGCGGACGTGGTCGTCCAGCACCTGCTTCACCCCAGCCTTTGGCGGCAGGGCCGTGGCCCGGCGGGGGCCGAGGGCGCGCAGGGCGTTGAGGATGACGGCGATGTCGATGCCTTCCTGCAGCACGGCGCCGACCGGCGGCGGGAGATGGCCGCTGGCGGCAATCGCCATGGCGACGAGCGAGAGGCCCATGCCGACGGCGATCGACTGGCGGGCGATGCGGTGGGAGTCGCGGGCAATGGCCACCGCGGTGGCGACGCGGTCGATGCGGTCGACCAGCAGGACGACATCGGCGGCCTGGGCGGCGGCGGCGGCCCCGCGGGCACCCATGGCAACGCCGATATCGGCGGCGGCCAGGGCGGGGGCGTCGTTGATGCCGTCGCCGATCATCATCACCGGCGGCGCCTTGGCGCGTTCCTCGCGCACGGCGGCGATCTTGCCCTCGGGCGTCTGTTCGGCGTGGACGGCATCGAGGCCGAGCACCTCGCCGACCGCGGCGGCGGGGCCGGCGCGGTCGCCGGTGACCATCACGATCCTGCCGATTCCGGCCTCGCGCAAAGCGCGCAGGGCGCGCGGCGCCTCTGGACGGATGCGGTCGGCGAGCAGCAGCACGCCGGCGACCTGCCCATCGATCGCCACCCAGGCGGCGGCGGGGGCGGCGGCGGCGAGGCGGGCGGCGATGCCCTCGGTGGGGACGGACAGGCCGAACGCGGCAAGCGTGCCGGCGCCGCCGACCGCGACCGTTCGCCCCGCAACGCGGCCGGCGATGCCGCCGCCGGGAATTTCCTGCACCTGGTCCGGCAGGGTCAGCGCCAGGCCCTGGGCGCGCGCGGCGGCGACGATGGCGGCGGCGACGGCGTGCTGGGAGGCCTGGTCGAGCGAGGCGGCCAGCGTGAGCACCTCCTCGGGCGCAAATTCGGGCAGCGGTTCGACCGACTCTACGGTGGGGGTGCCGGTGGTCAGGGTGCCGGTTTTGTCGAACAGGACGGTCGCAACGCGGGCGAGGCGTTCCAGGGCGGCGCCGCCCTTGACGATGATGCCGTGGCGGGCGGCGCGGGAGACGCCGCAGACCAGGGCGACGGGGGCCGCCAGGATCAGCGGGCACGGGGTGGCGACGACCAGTACGGCCAAGGCGACCTGCGCTTCGCCGTGCCACAGCCAGGCAAGGCCGGCGATGCCCAGGGTGAGCGGCAGGAACCATAGCGCCCAGCGATCGGCCAGGCGGACCAGGGGGGAGCGGTCGCCTTCCGCGGCATGCACGAGGCGGACGATCGCGGCGTAGGTGCTGTTGGCGGCGGTGGCGGTGGCCAGCAGGCGCATCGGGCCGCCGGCGTTGACGGCGCCGCTGCGGGCCACCTCGCCCGGGGCGCGCGTGACCGAGAGGGGCTCGCCGGTGAGGGCGGATTCGTCGAGCAGCGCATCATCGGACAGCACCGTGCCGTCGACCGGGACGACCTCCCCCGGCTTGACCAGTAACACCTGGGCGGGGCTCACCTCGTCGACCGGGATGTCGTGCAGGGCCTCGCCTTCCACGCGGTGTGCAATGCGCGGAACGCGGGCGAGGAGGGCGGAGATCTCGCCGCGGGCGCGGCCCTGGGCGTATTCCTCCAGCGCGCCGCCGCCGGCGACCATGAGGCCGACGAGGGCGGCGGTGAAGGTCTCGTCGAGCAGGATGGCGCCGGCGATGGCCAGCAAGGCAATGATGTCCACGCCCGCCGCACCGCCGCGCAAGGCCCGCCAAGTGTCGCGGGCCACCAGGGCGGCAACCGGCAGGGCGGCGAGGATCCAGGCGATGCTGGCGGCTTCTCGGAACGACAGGAACCAGAGGCCGGTGCCGGCGGCCAGCAGGGTGAACACAACGAGCAGCAGCAGGAGGCGGTGTGGCATGCCGCCACTCTATCAGGCGGATCGGCGCGTGGGCATAGATCTGGCGCAACAAGGGAGGAAGGCCTTCTTTTTCTGAAGAAAAAGAAGCAAAAAGACTTTATTCATTCGCAGGCGTTCGACACCTGGCAAAAGGAATGAAAGTTTTTTGGTTCTTTTTTTCAAAAAAGAACATTCTTTCTTGCCTTGTTGTTCTAGCTCCTCCCGTAGGTATCCTCCAGCCGCACGATATCATCCTCGCCGAGGTAGCTGCCGGACTGGACTTCGATCAGGGTGAGGGGGATGCGGCCGGGGTTGTCGAGGCGGTGGACGCAGCCGAGCGGGAGGTAGATGCTTTCGTTTTCGCGCACCATCAGGACTTCGGCGTCGCGGGTGACCATGGCGGTGCCGTTGACGACCACCCAATGTTCGGCGCGGTGGAAGTGCTTCTGGAGCGAGAGTTTCTGGCCGGGGTTGACGACGATGCGCTTCACCTGGAAGCGCTCGCCCTGGATCAGGCTTTCGTAGAATCCCCAGGGTCGGTAGACGCGGTTGTGGGTGGTGGCTTCCGGGCGCTTCATGGCCTTGAGGCGGTCGACGACCATTTTCACGTCTTGCGCGCGGTTCCGGTGCATGGCGAGCACGGCGTCCTCGGTGGCGACCACGACGACGTCCTCCAGGCCGAGCACGGCGACCACGGCGCCGTCGGTGCGGGCGTAGGAGTTGGCGGCACCTTCGAACAATACCGCGCCACCGCCGCTGGCGGATGCGACGTTGCCGGCGGTGTCCTTGGCGCCGAGGTCCCACAGCGCGCCCCAGCTGCCGACGTCGGACCAGCCGATATCGGCGGGGACCACGGCGGCGCGGCTGGTGCGTTCGGCGACGGCATAGTCGAGGCTGATGGAGGGGCAGGCGCCGAAGGCCACGGGGTCGAGGCGGACGAAATCGAGGTCGGAGACGCTTTCGGCCAGGGCGGTGCGGACGGCGGCGACCACGTCGGGCGCGTGGGTTTCCATCTCCGCGATCAGGGTGGCTGCGGTGAAGACGAACATGCCGGAGTTCCACAGATGCCGGCCGGAGGCGACGAATTCGGCGGCGCTGGCGGCGCTCGGCTTTTCGAGGAACTGGCCGACGGCATAGGCGCCGTCGATGCCAGGCAGGGGGGTGCCGCGCTCGATGTAGCCGAAGCCGGTTTCGGGCGCGGTGGGCTTCATGCCGAAGGTGGCGACGTGGCCGGCGCGGGCGGCGGCGGCGGCGGCGGCAAGGGCACGGTGCAGCGCCTCGACGTCGGCGATGGCGGCGTCGGCGGCCATCATCCAGAGGACGGCGTTCGGGTCGGTTTCGGCGACGACCAGGGCGGCGGCGAGGATGGCCGGCGCCGAGTTGCGGCCGACCGGCTCCAGCAGGATGCGGGCGCCCTGGATGCCCAGCGCGCGGAGCTGTTCGGCGACCACGAAGCGGTGTTCGTGGTTGCAGACGACGATCGGGGCGGCGAAGCCGGGGCGCTGGGCGCGGGCGGCGGTTTCCTGGATCAGGCTAAGATTGGAGACCAGCGGCCAGAACTGCTTGGGGAAGCTTTCGCGCGACACCGGCCACAGGCGGGTGCCGGAGCCGCCGGACAGGATGACGGGGACAATGGGAGTGGCGACGGTCATATCGGCTTCCTGACGATCCATGGCGCGTTCTATGTTGTGGGGTGCGGGGATGTCCAGTTTCGGGGGGTTGCGGTGGCGCCGCGATGGCGCACATATGGGCAGCTTGCGATCAAGAAGGGATGAACACATGCAGGTCGAGATCGAATACTGCGGCATGTGAGGCTATGAGTCGCGCGCCCGTGTGGCCCGCACCCTGATTGCCTCACGCCGGCCCGATGCGAACGTGACGCTCCGCAAATCCGGCGGCGGAGTGTTCGAAATCACGGTGGACGGGGTGTTGCGCACTTCGAAGCGCGGCACCGGCGCGTTCCCGTCGGATGCGGAGATCCTGGCAGCGGTCGGTTAAGTTCCGGTCGGCGGTTTTGGTTTTGATTATATAATGAATATAGGCGTGCGTCGGCATCCCCCGGTTGGGGGGTGTTTTCGCGCGATGCTTGCCTTGGGGCGGGTGGTGCGCGCGCGGGGCGGGCGCGACGGCGCGGACGCGAGGGGACGGCGGCCGGGCGGAGGCCGCGGTTGCGCATGCCGGAAAGGACCCAATCCGGAACGAGACCGGCCTCGACCACGGCGGCGTGCGGGGCGCGGCCCATGGTGGGGGTGACGAGCGCGTATGAGGTATCGTCGTCGATGTTGTCGGGGGAGTCATGCCAGGCTGTTTCGGCGCGCGCGATGAGGCGGGCGAGCAGCACGAGGATCAGCACCTGCAACCCCGCGGCGAGGCGCACGCGCGCAACTGCCACATCGGCCCGAAGGCTGGCGCGCAGGCAGGCGAAGGCGGTGGCCGGGGGATTGCGAAAATTTGGCATGCAGGGAATTTATACCGGATACGTGGCCGTTGCAAAGAATTTTTTCACGGCCGCGCTTCATTCGGGGCTGGGAGGTTGGGCACAGCGTTGCCAGTGTCGTGCCGGCGCGGCCGCATGAATGAAACCGGGCGCGCGTCTTACCCCTCGCCCAACCTTTGATCCGCTTCGCGGCTCAAGCCCCTCAGGCAGGACGCTCGCATATGGTCCTGCGCCGCGCTTGGAATGAACCAACAGCGAGAATTTTCACAGGGAGACGAAGAGACAGAGAGATTGCGGCGAGCGTTCTTCATCTCTCTGTTTCTTCGTCTCCCATGTGAGGTCTTGCCTTAAGGTGCCGGCGCGCAACCGGCCGCGCCATATGTGATTTGCAGAGGCGGCTCAAGCATTCTTTCCGCTGTGTAACCGTTGCAAAACCCCTCGTTTTCTGCTATTCGTACCAACTATGTCGGCAACGGTGATCTCTTATCGGTGGAATTCCAGTTTGAGACCGCCGACGGTCGGATTTGCAAGAATAGCTGCGTTAAGCAGCCGCTTGAGGGAGGCCAGCCGTGCACCGTTTCAATCTTGATGGTAAAGTGGCGATCGTAACAGGTGGCAACCGCGGTATTGGATCGGGTATCGCCCGTGGTCTCCTTGAGTGCGGCGCTTCCGTCGTAATCACTGGCCGAAGCTCCGAGAGGAACGACAGCATGGTGGCCGAGCTCAGAAAAATCGGACCGCCAGTCAGTGCGATCACCATGGATGTGAGCGACGAACACCAGTGCCATTCGACGGTTCAGGAAACCGTGCGCCGGCATGGGAGGCTGGATATTCTGGTGAACAATGCCGGTATTGGCGGTAGCCAGTTGCCACACGAAAGCGATATTTCCGCCTGGCACAGGATCATGAATACGAACTTGACCAGCGTCGTCATCATGAGCAAGGCCGCCTATCCGGAAATCAAGAAAGCGGGAGCTGGAAAGATTCTCAACGTCGGTTCGATGGGCACCGAACTGGCAGTTGCCGGCCTCGGAGCGTACATTGCCAGCAAGGCTGGCATTGTTGCGTTCGGACGGTCCTGCTCCGCAGCCTGGGCAGCGGACAATATACAGGTCAATACAGTTCTACCTGGATATATCGATACGGAGATGACGCAAGCCAGACTCCAGAAATCGCCGTTTCACGGCAGGTGGATCGAACGCACGGCCGCCGGCCGCATTGGGACTCCCGACGACCTCGCTGGCATCGCCGCGTTCCTTTGCAGTTCCGCATCCGACTTCATTACCGGTCAGGATATTCTAGTCGACGGTGGATTAGTGCGCGGTGCCTGATCCAAGGCGAGTGACATATCGAAGTTTATGTCGCATTCGCTCTGGGCCTCAGTCTCCCTATTCCATGCCCCTAATGGCAAATGGCTTTTTTCAAGGTGACAGAGTCTCATTTTCTCCGGCTCTGATGGCATCGAGGCGTTATGGAGCAGAATGAAGGCCACAAATCGGCTGTGGTCCCTTGCTGACCGTTCAATTACCGATGCGCGTATTTTCAGAATTCAAAGTGTTTTTATTTCATGCTTGAAGATATATGCCGTGTTAAACGCTTCTACTTACCTCATGAATAAAAGTTTTTTGCTTCTTTTTTTCGAAAAAAGAAGCGCTTGCCCTGCGCGATCTTCCTTTGCGTCCCGAGGCATGGCAGCTTCGGCGAGGGTTGTTTTCTTCGCCCATCAGGGAGCTTCGGCGGCATGAGGATTGCGGTTTATGGCGCGGGGGCGATTGGGTCGCATGTGGCGGCCAGGTTGGTTCGTGGGGGTGCCGAGGTTTCGGTAGTGGCGCGGGGGGCGCAGTTGGCGGCGGTTCGGGCGCGGGGGATTCGGGTGGTGGCGCCGGACTGGGACGAGGTGGTTCGGGTGGCGGCGGCGTCGGACCATGCGGGGGTGCTGGGGGTTCAGGATGCGGTGATCGTGACGGTGAAGGCGCCGGCGTTGGCGAGCGTGGCGGCGGGGATTGGGCCTTTGCTAGGGCCGGAGACGGCGGTGGCGTTCGTGATGAACGGGATTCCGTGGTGGTATTTCTATGGCCATGGTGGCGAGTGGGAGGGACGGCGGCTGGAGCGGGTCGATCCTGGCGGGGCGATGTGGGATGCCGTGGGGCCGGGGCGGGCGGTGGGGGGCGTGGTGTATTCCGCGTGCACTGTGGTGGAGCCGGGGGTGGTGAGTGTGGCGAACCGGCGCAACCGGATCGTGCTGGGCGAGCCGGACGGGCGGATGAGCGAGCGCGTTGCGGCGATGGCGGGGCCGCTGCGGGCGGGAGGGTTGCTGGTGGACGAGACGCCGCGGATTCGGGATGCGATCTGGGAGAAGCTGCTGGGCAATCTGGCGATGGGGCCGGTGTGCGTGCTGGGGGGGGCGGCACCCGCGGACGTGTTCGGCGATCCCGTGGTCGAGCGGGCGGTGCGGGAGAGCTATGCCGAGGCGATGGCGGTGGCTGCGGCGATGGGGTGCGCAGTGTCGGTGGATGTGGACGCGCAGATCGGGCATGGGCGGGGGATGGCGCATCGGCCGAGCATCCTGCAGGACCTGGAGTTGGGCCGGCCGATGGAGATCGACGGCATCTATGATGCGGCGTTGTCGCTGGCGCGGCTGGCGGGGGTTTCGACGCCGGTGCTGGACCGGTTGGTGGCGATGGTGAAGGTTCGGGCGCGGCAGGCCGGGCTGTACTGAAGGGTCCCGCTGCGCACGCGGGCAGTTTACTTCCGCAATGGTGCGCCCGCGCGCATACTGCCGTAGGTGGAGGTTCTGGGGGAAGGCGATGCCGATCCAGGTGGTGAACGGGGCGCAGCTGATGTGCAGTTTCGGGATGGCGCCATCGGCACTGACGGTGCTGCCGGTGCGGCGCGTAAACGTGGCCAACCAGCCTTCGGCGACGATCATGGACCACAAGCCGATGGTGAACATCAAGCCGTTCGGCAGCTGCATGTCGATCGCCAATCCCACCGTGGCC
>JANPIH010000105.1:0-40286 GCA_031424895.1 Rhodospirillales bacterium | reverse complement strand
CTGAACAGCCTGCGCGACCTCGGCCCCAAGGTCCGCTGGGGTATCGACGTCAACCAGGCCGTCGAAAAGGCCACGGCGACCGATGCCAACACCGTCGTGGTGGACTTCAAGATCCCCTCTCCCCGCTTCTTCATGTTCATGTCGTACAAATACGACATCGGCGTCTACATCGTCCCCAAGCACATCTTCGAAGGCCAGGACTGGACCACCTTCAAGCACTTCGACATCGCCAAGGGCATGCCCGTCACCACCGGCCCCTGGCGCGTCACCGCCGCAAGCCCGCAGCAGAAGGTGTTCGACCGCGCCGAGAAATGGTGGGCCGCCGAAAAGGGCCTCGCCCCCCTGCCCCAGGTCCTGCGCAACATCTGGCTGCCCAACGCCGGCGAACAGCAAACCGCACAGCTCCTCATCACCAACCAGGTCGATGCCGGCACCGGCATGCAGCCCGCCACCTTCCCCACCGTGTTCCGCGGCAACCCCAAGATCACCACCCATTCCGGCCAGAAGCCGCCGTTCGGCTACCGCGACTGGTGGCCAATCGCGCTTTACGTCAACAACGAACGCCCACCTTACGACGACAAGGACGTGCGCTGGGCGATCAGCCACTACATCAACCGCCAGCAGATCGTCGAAGTCAGCTACCTCGGCGCCTCCGAGGTCTCCCCCCTGCCGATGCCCGACTACGCGCCGTTGCAGCCCTACAAGGACCACATCAAGGACCTCCTTGAAAAACACGACACCCTGGCCTTCGACCGCCGAAAAGGGGACGCGTTGCTCACCGCGAAAGGCTTCGCCAAGGGCGCGGACGGCATCTGGGCCCGCGGCGGCCAGAAGCTCAGCCTCGACATCATCGGATTCGGCTCCACCGGCCCCTCGATCGGCCCCGTCCTGACCGAGATGCTCAAGCGTGCCGGCGTGGATGCCAGCATCTCGCTGCCGCCCGACTTCGACGACCGCTTCCAGAAGGGCCAATACACCGGCGCCATCTACGGCCACGGCGGCAGCGTCAGCGAGCCCTACAACACGCTGAAACTCTACCAGTCCGCCTCCGTCGCCGTTCCCGGCGGCCACCAGGTGAACTTCGCCCGCTGGAAGAACCCCGCATACGACAAGATCGTCGACCAGATGTTCGTCGTCCCGCCCACCGACCAGGCCAAGCTGAAGGAGCTGTTCCGCGCCGCCATGGAAATCTGGCTGCCCGAACTGCCCGACATCCAGATCGTCCAGCTCCATCACCGCATCCCGATGAACACCACCTACTGGACCAACTGGCCGACGGCGGAGAACCCCTACGTCAACGGCGCCCACTGGCACCTCACCTTCCCGATGGTGCTGTGGAACCTGAAACCCGCCTGAACCCAAATACGGATACGCCGCAGTGCTTCTGATCGACATCCTCAAGCGCTGCGGCGTGTTCTTCGTCATCGTCTGGCTTGCCGCCACGCTGAACTTCTTCCTGCCCAAGCTGTCCGGCCAGGACCCGGTGCGCACCAAGCTGCTGCAACAGGCCCAGCTCGGTGGCTACGTGCAGCAGGGCATCGACGAGATGGTGAAGGTCTACGAAGTCCGCTTCGGGCTGGACCGCCCGCTGTGGCAGCAATACCTCAGCTATATCGGCGATGTGGTGCGCGGCGACTTCAACTTCTCCATCGCCAATTACCCGCGCACCGTCGCCGACATGATCGCGGAATCGATCCCTTGGACCATCGGCCTGCTCGGCGTCACCACCCTGCTCTCCTTCGTCATCGGCACCATCCTCGGCGCCCTGCTCGCCTGGCCGCGCGCCCCGCGCTGGATGGCCTGGCTCATGCCCCCGCTCTGGGCGCTGCATGCCATCCCGTTCTTTCTCCTCGGCCTGATCCTGATGTACCTGCTCGCCTTCCAGGTGCAGCTGCTGCCGATCTTCGGCGGCTACTCGATGGGCGTCACCCCCAACCTCACCCTGACGTTCATCCTCGACATCATCCGCCACGCCACCCTGCCGGCGCTCTCGATCATCCTGGTCGCCGTTGGCGGCTGGGCGCTCAGCATGCGCGGCATGATGGTCACCACCATGGGCGAGGACTACGTGCTGTTCGCCGAAGGCAAGGGCCTGCGCAGCCTGACCATCTTCACCCGCTACTGCCTGCGCAACGCCATCCTGCCGCAAATCACCGCCCTCGCCCTAGCCCTCGGCCAGATCCTCTCGGGCGCGGTGCTGGTGGAAGTGATCTTCGGCTACCCCGGCATCGGCACGCTGCTGTTCCAGGCGATCCGCGAGAATGACCACTTCCTCATCCAGGGCATCGTCTTCACCGTCATCGTCTCCCTCGGCCTCGCCACCCTGGTCCTCGACCTGCTCTACCCGTTGCTCGATCCGCGCATCACCTACAAGCGCACCTGACATGAACGGCCTGATCCGCTACCTCAAGCGCAACGTCTCCCTGGTCGTCGGCAGCGTGCTGCTGCTGTTCCTGCTCGCCTTCATCGGCATCGGCCACATGGTGGTCGATGTCGAGGATGCCCGGGCACTCTCCGTCCGCCCATTGCAACCGCCCTCGGCGCAGTACCCGTTCGGCACCGACCGCCAGGGCCGCGACCTGCTCGCCGTGATGGTCGCCGGCACCCCGCTCACGCTGCGCATCGGCTTCATCGCCGGCTTCCTCGGCGTCGGCATCGGCACCGTGCTCGCCTTCGTCGCCGCCTATTACCGCGGCTGGGCCGACATCCTCATCCGCGGCATCGCCGATATCGGCCTGACCGTGCCCGGCCTGCTGGTGCTGATCATCATCGCCGTCGGCATCCCGGGCGGGCTCAGCGTGAATCAGATGGCCCTCGTCGTCGCCTCGCTCGCCTGGCTGAACCCCACCCGCACCATCCGCGCCCAGGTGCTCAGCTTGCGCGAACGCGGCTATGTCGAGATCGCGCGCATGTCCGGCATGTCCGGCCCCGCGATCATCTTCTTCGAGCTGATGCCCAACCTGCTGCCCTACCTCGCCGCCACGCTGGTGAACGCCGTCTCCGGCGCCATCCTCGCCTCGATCGGCCTGGAGGTGCTCGGCCTCGGCCCGATCGATGCGCCGACGCTGGGCATGACGCTCTACTGGGTGAATTTCAACGCCGCCATGATCAACGGCTGGTGGTGGTGGTGGCTGGCGCCGACCGCGATCATCGTGATCGTCTTCCTCGGCCTGTTCTTCATCACCGTCGGCCTCGACGAAATCGCCAACCCCCGCCTCAGGAAGTCGGCATGAACGCCATCCTCCGGGTCGAGGGCCTGCACGTGGAGTTCGCCCACCCGCTCGGCGCGGTCAAGGCGGTCGACGACGTCTCCTTCGCACTCAACCCCGGCGAACGCCTGGGCCTCGCGGGCGAGTCCGGCTCCGGCAAGTCCACTATGGCGCTGGCCATTCTGCGCATGATCAAGCCGCCCGGCCGCATCGTCGGCGGCCGCGTCTGCCTCGACGGCGAGGAGCTGTCCGCGCTGGACCATGAGGGCATGCGCCGCCTGCGCCTGGCCGGCATCGCCATGGTGCCGCAGGGCTCGATGAACTCGCTCAACCCCGTCATGCGCATCAAGGCCCAGCTCGCCGACGCCTTCCGCGACCACGGCGTGCAGCTCTCAAACACCGAATTCGAAGCCCGCGTCGCCGACCTGCTGCGCACCGTCGGACTGCGGCCGGAGGTGGCGAACCTCTACCCGCACGAGCTCTCCGGCGGCATGAAGCAGCGCGCCTGCATCGCCATCGCCATCTGCCTGCGCCCCAAGATCATCATCGCCGACGAACCGACCAGCGCGCTCGACGTGGTGGTGCAGCGCCAGGTGATGGAAACGCTGGCCCGCGTGCAGCGGGACCTCGGCTGTGCCATCATCCTGGTCGGCCACGACATGGGGTTGATGGCGCAGTTCGTCGACCGCCTCGGCGTCATGTACGCCGGTCGCTTGGTCGAACTCGCCCCGATCGGCGAAATCATAACGCGCCCGCGCCACCCCTATACCCAGGCGCTGATCTCCTCGCTGCCGTCACTCGAAGCGCGCGGCACCATGCAGGGCATCCCGGGCCTCGCCCCGCTTCTGCGCGAACTGCCCCCCGGCTGCGCCTTCCACCCCCGCTGCCCCCGCGCCGAAGACCGCTGCCGCGCCGAGAAGCCGGCGGTGCGCGAGGTGGCCCCGAACCAACAAGCCGCGTGCCATTTCGCATGAGGCAGGAAGCAAGCATGTTCTTTTTTGAAAAAAAGAACCAAAAAACTTTTGATCCATTGGTCCGGGTGTGCGCAACCGCTACGGTGCAAATGGAAAAAAGTCTTTTTGCTTCTTTTTCTTCAGAAAAAGAAGATTCTTGCTTTCTTCCTTGGCCGCGCCGATGACCCCCCTTCTGGAAACCCGCCACGTCGGCAAGCGCTACGGCGCGATGACCGCCTTGTCCGACCTGTCGATGACCATCGACGTCAGCCGCCCGGCGATCACCGCCGTGGTTGGCGAAAGCGGCAGCGGCAAGACCACTCTGGCGCGCATCATCCTCGGCCTCACGCCGCCCAGCGAAGGCCAGGTGCTTTATCGCGGCCACGACATGGCCGGCCTGTCCGGCGCGCAGCGTCGCGAGTTTCGCCGCGAGGTGCAGGCAGTGTTCCAGGACCCGTACGAGGTCTACAACCCGTTCTACCGGGTGGACCACGTGCTCACCACGCCGGTGAAGAATTTCGGCCTGGCGTCGAGCCGCGCCGAGGGCCGGGCGATGATCGAGGGCGCGCTGCGCGCCGTTGGCCTGCGCCCGGAGGAGATTCTCGGCCGCTTCCCGCACCAGCTTTCAGGCGGGCAGCGCCAGCGCATCATGGTGGCGCGCGCGGTGCTGATGAAGCCGAAGCTGATCGTGGCGGACGAGCCGGTGTCGATGGTAGATGCGTCGCTGCGCGCCACTATCCTGGGCTCGCTGCGCAAGCTGACCGACGAGATGGGCATCTCGATCATATACATCACCCACGACCTCGCCACCGCCTATCAGGTCAGCGACAACATCCTGGTGATGTATCGCGCCTGCGTGGCCGAGGCGGGCGAGGTGGAGCGGGTGGTGAAACATCCGCAGCACCCCTACACGCAGCTGCTGATCTCCTCGATCCCGAAGGTGAGCACCACGCGAGACTGGCTGGAGGACGACGGCGAACAGAAAACCGCCGCCGCGCCCTCCGCGAACGGCTGCCGCTTTGTCGACCGCTGCCCGGTGGCGATGGCCAAGTGTGCCACAAACCTGCCGCCGCTGTATCGCACCGAGGCGGGGCGGGCGGCGGCGTGCTTCCTGCACGAGGCGCATCCCGAGTTGGCGGCAGGGGCGTTGGATGAGGTGCTGGCGTAAGGAAGCATGTTCTTTTTTGAAAAAAAGAACCAAAAACTTTCTACCCTTTGCACCGCGGCTGACCGGCTGCACTTGTGCCAATGGATGAAGTTTTTTTGCTTCTTTTTGTTCACAAAAAAAAGAATCCTTACTTCCTGCCGCTCCTGAACAGGTACAACCCCGCCCCGACAATCACCGCCATGCCAAGCACGGCCGGCCCGTCCGGCAGATGCCCCCACACCACGAAGCCGACCAGCGCCGCGGCGGGCAGGGAGGCGTAACGGAAGCCGCCGACGAAGGAGACTTCGCCGTGGCGCATGGCCACGATCATCAGGTGGTAGGCCCCGGCGAGGAACAGCGAGGCACCGAACAGCAGCGCCCATTGTTCGCCGCTCATGGGCACCCAGCCGGCCACCGCCGTGATGCCGACGCCGGTCAGCGTGACCGCCACGGCGGTGGCGAGCGTGATGATCAGCGAGGGCACCCGTGCGGGCACCACCCGCGTATAGATGTCGCGTGTTG
This sequence comes from Rhodospirillales bacterium, assembly GCA_031424895.1. Taxonomy (GTDB): domain Bacteria; phylum Pseudomonadota; class Alphaproteobacteria; order Acetobacterales; family Acetobacteraceae; genus CAMDGX01. The sequence continues at coordinate 34,455 of JANPIH010000105.1, read as the reverse complement.
CACTCAGCACGGTGCCCAGCAGGCTCAGCAGCGCCCATGGGGAAAAGCCCTCGCTGCCCGGGCGCACCACCAGCAGCACGGCGGCGAAGCCGACCGCGACGGCCGCCCAGCGTTGCCACGGCACCCGTTCGCGCAGGAACGCCACCGACAGGCACAGGATCATCAGCGGCGAGGTCTGGCCGATGGCGACCGCGAGGGCCAGCGGCATGTGGAACAGGGCGATCAGGTAGGTGAAGGTGCTGCCGACATCGAGCACCGCGCGGCCCATGGTGCGCGGATCGAGCGCCATGTGCGCCTGGTGCCACAGCCCAGCGGCGGTGACGGCGAGCACGACCCAGATGGTGGCGAACACGCCGCGCACGCCGATGGTCTGCGGGGCGGGCACGCCTTCGCTGGCCAGCTTGATCATGGCGTCGTTGACGATGAACAGCGCGATCGCGCCGAGCATGGCCAGCGCGCCGCGCATGTTGTCGCGGCGCAGCGTGTGGGGCATGTCCTCCATCGGCGCTGCATAGCCGGCGGGCCGGGCGCGTGATAGGTCCCGGGGAACGCGGCGGAGGAGACGGCGGCGCATGGCCGAGAGGCTTCACAGGCAGGGCCTGGTGATCGTGGGCACACTCGCCACGGCCTATGTCGCCAGCCACTTTTTCCGCTCCGCCAATGTCACCATCGGGCTCGACCTGATGCGCGACCTGTCGATCGGGCCGGAGGCGCTGGGCGCGCTGACCGGGGCGTTCTTCTTTGGTTTCGCGGCGATGCAGATTCCGTGCGGCTTCCTGTTCGACCGCTACGGGCCGCGCAAGACCATCGCCGGCATGCTGGTGCTGGCGACGATCGGCGGCGCGGTGTTCACCCTGGCGCCGGACTGGCCGAGCCTGCTGGCCGGGCGGATGCTGCTGGGGGCCGGGTTCGGCGTGATGCTGATCGGCAGCATGGTGGTGATCTCGCGCTGGTTCGCGCCAGACCGGTTCACCCAGCTGGCGTCGATGGTGATGTCGGTCGGGCTGCTGGGCAACCTTGCCGCCACCACGCCGCTGGCCTGGGCGGCCCACGAGGTGGGCTGGCGGGGCGTGTTCGCGGGGGTGGTGGTGTTCACCGCGCTGGCCACCGTCGCGGTGTGGCTGGTGGTGCGCGATGCGCCGCCCGGCCATCCGTTCCTGGCGCGCAAGGCCGAAACGCCGCGCGAGATGGTGCGCGGCCTGGGCGAGGTGCTGCGCAACCCGTCGCTGCCCTACATCCTGGCGCTGAACTTCTGCAACTATGCCTGCACCTTCACCGTCCAGGGGCTGTGGGGCGGGCCGTTCCTGCGCGAGGTGCACGGCATGTCGGCGGTGCAGGCGGGCAATGTGCTGCTGGCCGCCGTGGTGGCCTACCAGGTCGGCATGCTGACGATCGGGCCGCTGGACCGGGTGCTGGACACGCGCAAGTGGATCGCCATTGCCGGCACGCTGGCGGTGGCGGCGATCCTGGCGCTGCTGGCCATTTTGGGGCAGCCGCCGGCGTGGCTGGCGGCCGGCGCGATCATCGCCATCGGCTACCTCAGCGCGAGCAGCACGATGATCATGGCGCATGGCCGCGCGATCTTTCCCGACCGGCTGATCGGGCGGGGCATGTCGACCATGAACACCAGCGTGATGCTCGGCGTGGCGTGCATGCAGAGCCTGTCGGGCATCATCCTCGGCGCCTTCGCGCCGCTGGCGGACGGGACGCGGCCGGAGGAGGCGTATCGCGCGCTGTTCGCCCTGATGGTGGTGGTGCTGCTGGTGGCGGTTGCCGTCTATGCCAGGGTAGCCGATCGCAAGCCGAGCGAGGAGATGCGCGAGCGCGCCGCACGCGGCTGAGCTACGCCACGGTTGCGGGCGCGCGGGCGGCGATGGCGCGGGCAAGGGTGGCGACCAGCACTGCCTCGCGCACCGGCTTGTTCAGCAACGTCTCGCCCGGGAACAGGGGCCGGCCGGCGGGAAAGCTGCTGAGACCGGTGACATAGACCACCGGCACCCGGCGCGCGGCCAGGTGCTCGCCCAGCGGCAGCGACAGCCCGCCGCCGCGCAGGTTCACGTCCATCACCGCGGCGTCCAGCCCCTCCTCGCTGCCGGCGCGCTGGGCCTCGGCGAGGGTGGCGAACGGGCCGCGCACGGTGCAGCCGGCATCCTGCAACGCCGCCTGCAGTGCCAGCGCCACCAGCGGCTCATCCTCCACCAGCAGCACCCGCTTGCCATAGAGTGGGGCCGCGCCGGGTTCGGCGGAGGGGTCGGCGGTGGCGGAGGGTGCGGGTGGCGCGGATGCGGCGGCGGCCAGCACGGAGCCGGGCAGCTCGATCTCGCAGCATAGCCCGCCGGGGTTCCAGTGCTGCTCGATCGTGCCGCCAAGCTGGCTGCGCAAGGTGGCGGCGAGGAGCGAACTGCCGAAGCCGCGCCGCACCGGCGGCCCCAGGACCGGCGGGCCGTCGCGTTCCAGCCAGCGAAGGCGCAGCCGCGGGGCCTCGCCGGGCAGCGCGGGCAGCAGGGACCAATCGATTGCGACGCGCCCACCAGGCAGCGACAGCGCGCCATACTTGGCGGCGTTGGTGGCCAGCTCGTGCATGACCATCGACAGCGGCTGCACGGCGGCGGCATCGAGGCGCAGGGCGGGGCCGGAGAGTTCGGCGACCGCGGCATGGTCGTAGGCAGCGAGTTCCTCGCGCACCAGTTCGGGCAGGTCCGCCCCGGTCCAGCGGTCGCGCGAGAGCAGCGTGTGGGCGCGGGCCAGTGCGGCCACCCGGCCCTCGACCGCCTTGGCGAAGTCGCGCGGGTCTTCCGCACGGGTCAGGCGCACCACGGAATGCACCACGGCGAGCACGTTGCGGGCGCGGTGGTCGACCTCGCGGGCCAGCAGCATCTGGCGCTCCTGCTCCTGGCGGCGCTCGGTGATGTCGTGGCAGACGCCGGCCATGCGCCGCACCTGCCCGGGGGCGCCCACCGCGGAGCCGCGCACCGAGATCCATCGCACCTCGCCGGTATCGGCGCGGACGATGCGGAACTCCTCGCGGTACTCGCCGCCGCCCTGGTGCGCCGCATCCGCGGCTCGGCGCATGCGGTCGCGGTCCTCGGGATGGATCAGGGCCATCCACTCCTGCTGCGCCAGCGGGGCGTCGTCGTCGGGCGGCAGGCCATACAGCCGACGGAACTCGCGGTTGACGATGGCGGTGCGCGCCTGGATGTCGACATCCCACACGCCGAGCTTGGCCGCCGCGGAGGCGAGGGCGAGGCGCTCCTGGCTGGCGGCCAGTGCCTCCTCCGCGCGCTTTCGAGAGGTGATGTCCATGGCCATGCCGGTGACGACCACGGGGTGGCCTTCGACGTCGCGTTCCACCACCCGGCCGCGGTCCAGCACCCAGACCCAGCCGCCGGCGCGGTGGAGCAGCCGGTATTCGCATTCGTAGTGCGGCGCGGTACCGTCCAGGTGGGCCTGCAGCGCCGCCAGTGCCATCGCGCGGTCGTCGGGGTGGATGAGCGCGCGCCAGTCGGAGAAGTGCCGCGGGATGCCGCCAGGCGCGTAGCCGAGCATGGCGAGCCAGCGGTCGTCGTAGTCGGTATGGTCGGCCGGAACCCGCCAGTGCCAGGCACCCAGCCCGGCGCCGTCGAGGATCACGTCCAGGCGCGCCTTCGCCTCGGCCAGCGCGGCGGTGGCCGCGCGCTCCTCGGTGACGTCGCGGGCGACGCCGACGATGCCGGCTACGCGCCCGGCGGCATCGCGCAGCGGCGCCTTGGTGGCGGTGAAGATGCGCACCGCCCCGCTATGACCGGCGTCGGCGGCCTGTTCCTCGAACGTCTCGGCGATGCCGCGCGCCATCACGCGGCGGTCGTTGGCTTCGATGGCGTGGGCGTGTTCCTGATCGAGGAGCCAGTCGCGGGGGCCATGGCCCTCGACCTCCTCGCGCACACGGCCCAGCAGGGCGAGTGTTGCGGGGTTGGCATAGAGGAAGCGCCCCTCGGCATCCTTGGCGAACACCAGGTCGGGCGTGGACTCGCCGATCGCGGCGACCACGCTGTCGCGCTGGGCGAGAGCCGCCTCGGCACGGTTGCGCTCCTCGATCTCGCGGGCGAGAGCCGCGGTCCGTGCGCGCAGCCGCAGGGTCAGCGCGGCAAGGCCGACCACCGCGAAGAGGGCGGTGGCACCGGCGGCGGCGGCGGCGCGGACCGTCCAGTCGGGCAGGAGGTGGACATTGGATTGGGACCAGCGGTCGAGAATGGCATCGAACGCGCCGCTCTCCTTCAGTTGCGACAGCGCGCGGTCGATCTCGGCCAGCAGCAGGGTGTCGCCCTCGCGCACGGCGATGTTGCCGTGGCGGCGGGCGAAGGGCGGCAATTCGGCGATGCCGATGGCGTGCTGTTCATGCACCAGGTGGCGGATGGCCCAGGCATTGCCGGCCAGCGCATCGACGGCGCCGCTGCGCAACAGGGCGAGGCCCTCGGCCAGATGCTCGACGGTCGCCAGCAGGGCATCGGGGTGGCTGACGGCCAGCAATTCGCGCGGCAGGCCAGCACGGGTGACGGCGATGCGCCAGCCGGTCGGTCGGTCCCGTGTTGCGAACGCGCGCTCCTGGTCGGCGCGGACGAAGAAGGCGAGGTTGAACGGCAGGGTGGGCTGGCTGAAGTGCAAATGCAGCTCGCGGGCGGGGCTTTGTTCCAGCAACGTCAGTGCGTGGCCCTCGCCAGCGCGCAACCGGGCCTGCGCCTCGGGCAGGTCCATCAATCGCACCTCGACCGGGCGGCCCAGCACGCGGCCGATGGCGTGGGCGAGCTCGACGCTGGCGCCACGGGGGGTGTCCCCGTCGAGGAACTCGTAGGGCGGCAGGTCGCGGTTGCCCAAAAACACCAGCTCTGCGCCTTCGCGCGGCAGGCCGGTGGGCGCCGTGGTTTGCGCGTGGGCTGGCACCCTTGCGCCGCTGGCCAGCAGCGGCAGCAGGGCCATGGCATGCCATGCGGTGCGCCGGGTCAACAAGCGGTTCGCTCTCCTCGCGCATCAGCCTGCCAGAGCCCGGCCCATGGCGCCATAGGCGATGCGCCGACCGGGCCCAGTGCCGGACGCCGGACGCCGGACGCCGCCGGTGGCGAAACGGTGAGTTGCGCGCCAGGGAAGGCGAGCTAGGCCAGCGAGAGTTCGCGGTAGTCGCCGGCGGCCACTTCCTCGCAGCGCTTGCGGTAATCGGGTGCGCTGCCGCTGTAGCGGGCTATGATGCGGGTTTCCTTGCCGATGTTGCGGTTGATGCCGGTCATCCAGGAATCGATCTCGTTGGACAGCAGGCCGTGGCCGAGCGCCTTGACGTGGTCGGTCCATTCCGTGACCGCCTCGGCGGTCGGCTCGGCGCGGGTGATGCCACGTCGGCGCAGGAAGGCGACCAGCCGGGTGACGAATTCGACGTTGTACTCGATGCTGCGCGGCAGGTTGCCCAGCGCGGTATGCGGGCCCATTAGCATCGCCATGTTGGGGAAGCCCTGCACCTGCACGCCGAGGAAGGTCTGCGGCCCACCTGCCCAGGTGTCGCGCAGGCGCTGGCCGTCGGTGCCGCGGAAATCGATGCGGTCGAAGGCGCCGGTCAGGGCGTCGAAGCCGGTGGCGTAGATGATCATGTCGAAGTCGAAGGTCTCGGCCGCCGTGCGCAGGCCGGTGGCGGTGATGCGCTCGATCGGGGTTTCCTTGATGTCGACCAGGCGGACATTGGGCTGGTTGTAGACCTCGTAGTACTTGGTCTCCAGCGGTACCCGTCGCGTGCCGAAGCCGTGGTTGCGCGGGATCAGCTTCTCGGCGACGTCCTGGTTGTGCACCCGCGACCGGATCTTACGGGCGACGAAGGCGGAGAGTTCGGCGTTGGCCTCGCGGTCCATCAGGATGTCGCGGAAATTGCCGACCCAGATGCCGAAGCCGGGCTCGTTGTAGAGCTTCTCCCAGAACGCCTCGCGCTCCTCCTGCGTGACCTCGAAGGTGCCGCGCGGGTCGGCGGTGTGGATGAAGCCGGCGAAGGTCTGCTGGCAGCGCTCGAACAGGTCGGGGTAGCCGGCCCGGATGCGCGCCATCTCGGCCTTATCGATCTTCGCGTTCAGCAGCGGCGCGCACCAGTTCGGCGTGCGCTGGAACACGGTCAGCGTCGCGGCGGTCTTGGCGACTTCCTGGATGGTCTGCACGCCGGTGGCGCCGGTGCCGATGACCGCGACGCGCTTGCCCTCGAAGCTTACTTGGTGCTTGGGCCAGGTGGCGGTGTGGTAGGCCTCGCCGCCGAAGCTGTCGATGCCCTCGATGCGCGGCATGACGGGGGCGGAGAGCGGGCCGATCGCGGTGACCAGGAAGCGGGCGGTGAACGCGGTGCCGTCGGTCAGCGTCAGGGTCCAGGCGCGCCCGTCCTCGTTCCAGTGTGCGGACGCGACGCGGCTTTCGAAGCGGATGTCGCGCCGCAGATCGAACTTGTCCGCCACGTGGTTCAGGTAGCGCTCGGTTTCCGGCTGGGGCGCGAAATGCTCGCTCCAGTCCCATTCCTCCAGCAGTTCCTTGGACCAGGAATAGCCATAGGAATAGCTTTCAGAATCGAAGCGCGCGCCGGGATAGCGGTTCCAGTACCAGGTGCCGCCGACGCCGGTGCCGGCTTCCAGCACCAGCACCTTCATGCCCAGCTCGCGCAGCCGGTGCAGCTGATACAGGCCGGACATGCCGGCACCGATGATGATCGCCTCGTAGTCCGGTTCGGCCATGACCATCCTCCAGTTCAAGTTCCAACCGCCGGCAGCCAGCGCCTTCCAGGCACGGCGGCCAGCAGGTCGCGCACATAGGGGTGGCGCGGGTCCGCGAACAGCTCCGCCGTCGGGCGCAGTTCAACGATCTCGCCACGATACATCACCGCGACCCGGTCGCACACCTGGGCCGCGACGCGCAAATCATGGGTGATGAACAGCATCGCCAGGTTGAACCGCGCCCGCACGTCGGCCAACAGGGCGAGCACCTGCGCCTGCACCGAGACATCGAGCGCGCTGACCGGCTCGTCGGCCACCAGGATCTCCGGCTGCATCGCCAAAGCGCGCGCGAGCCCGATGCGCTGGCGCTGGCCGCCGGAGAACTCATGCGGGTAGCGCCCGGCCGCGCGGTCATCAAGCCCGACCAGTGCGAGCAACTCATGGGTGCGGCGGTCGGCCTCGGCGCGGGGAACGCCGTGCGCCAGCGGCCCGGCGGCGATGATGTCGCCCACGCGGCGGCGCGGGTTGAGCGAGGCGTAGGGGTCCTGAAACACCATCTGGATGCGCTGGCGGTGCGGGCGCAGAGCGCGGCGGCCAAGTTTGGCGATGTTGGTGCCGTGCAGGCGGATGGCGCCGCCGTCGGTTTCCAGCAGGCGCACCACGCAGCGCGCGAAGGTGGACTTGCCGGAGCCGGACTCGCCGACCAGGCCGACCGTTTCGCCGCGATGCAACGCCAGGCTGACATTCTTCACCGCGGCGACCTCGGTGCCGCGGCCGGGAATCCAGCTTCGCTGGCGGAAGGTTTTGCAGACGCGCTCCGTTTCCAGCACCACCGGCGCGTCAGCGGACGGCGGTCGGGGGGCCGCCAGCAGGCGCGGCACGGCGGCGATCAGGCTTCTCGTGTAGTCGTGAAGCGGGTTCTCCAGGATCTGCGCGACCGGGCCGATTTCCACGATCCGGCCGTGCTGCATGACCGCGACGCGATCAGCCACCTCCGCCACCACGCCGAAATCATGGGTGATCAGCAGCACGCCCATCTGCCGCTCGGCCTGGATCTGGCGGATCAGCGCCAGGATCTGCGCCTGGGTGGTGACGTCGAGTGCAGTGGTCGGCTCGTCGGCGACCAGGATGTCGGGGCCCAATGCGAGCGCCATCGCGATCATCACCCGCTGCCGCTGCCCGCCCGACAGACGGTGCGGCCAAGACCGGCGCAGGCGCTCGGGATCCGGCAGGCCGACGGCGAGCAAAAGCTCCGTCACCCGTGCTTTCAGGGCCGCGCGGTCCATCGGCGCGTGGTGCTGGATCACCTCGGCGATCTGCGCCTCCACGCGCATGATCGGGTGCAGCGCGGTCATCGGCTCCTGGAAGATCATGCCCAGCTTGTTCCCGCGCAGCGCCCGCAACCGTGCCGGCGCGGCGGCCAGCAGGTCCTCGCCCTGATAGAGAATGCGCCCGCCGGTGGCACGCACCTGCGGCTGCGGCAGCAGGCCCATGATGGCATGCGCGGTCATCGACTTGCCGGAGCCAGACTCGCCCACGATGCACAGGATCTCGTTACGCGCGAGGGTGAAGGAGATGCCGTCGACCGCGTGAAGGCGTTCCGCGCCGGCGGGGAGGGAGACGACCAGGCCCTCGACGTCGAGCAGAGCTGTTTCCATCAGAGGCACGGCGCAATGGAGTGAAAAGTTTTTGCTTCTTTTTTCAAAAAGAAGAAGTTCTTTTTTGAAAAAAAGAACCCAAAAACTTTCAATCTCTTCATGCGCGGGCCTTGCGGGCGAGGCGGGGGTTCATCGCGTCGGACAGGCCTTCGCCAACGAGGTTGAGCGCCAGGACGGTCAGGGCGATGGCCACGCCGGGGAAGCAGCTGATCCACCAGGCATGGCGGATCACCGTGCGCGAGGCGCCGATCATGTAGCCCCAGCTCATCAGGTTGGGGTCGCCCAGGCCGAGGAACGACAGCGCGGATTCCAGCAGCACGGCGGTGGCTACCATCAGGGAAGCCGAGACGATCACCGGCGAGAGCGCGTTGGGCAGGATTTCGCCGAAGATGATGCGCGGGCTCGATTGGCCGAGCACGTGCGCGGCCTGCACGAATTCGCGGCTGCGCAGGGTCAGGAACTCGCCGCGCACGATGCGCGCCAGGGGTGGCCAGCTGACGATACCGATCGCGACCACGATGGAGGTGATGCTCGGCGTGAAGATCGCCACCAGGACGACCAGCAGGATGAAGTTCGGGATGGTCTGGAAGAACTCGGTGAAGCGCATCACCACATCATCCACCCAGCCGCCATGGTAGCCGGCGACGGCGCCCAGGACCACGCCGATGGAAAGGGCCACGGCCGTGGAGACCAGGCTCAGCAGCAGCGTCACCCGCGCGCCGTGCGCGATGCCGGCGGCCACGTCGCGGCCGAGCGTGTCGGTGCCCAGCAGAAAGCCCATCTCGCCGGGCTTGCGGAACGGCGGGCCGACGATCTCCCACGGGGTTTCGGGGAAGATCAGCGGGGCGGCCAATGCCAGCAGCACCACGCAGGCGAGCACGACGGCGCCGACGACGGCCCCTTTGTTGCGGGCGAAGCGACGGAGGAAATCCATCACGTGCCCATCTCGATGCGCGGATCGACCACGGTGTAGAGGATGTCGGTCAGCAGGTTGAAGGCGATCACCAGCACCGAGGCGACGATGAAGATGCCCAGCAGCAGGTTGTAGTCGCGCACCAGCACCGCCTCGAACGCCAAGCGGCCAATGCCGGGCCAGGCGAACACCGTCTCGATCAGGATCGACCCGCCAACCAGGTAGCCCGCCTGCAGCCCAGCGTACGTCACGACCGGCAGCAGCGCGTTGCGCAGGATGTAGCGGCGCTGGATGCGCCCCTCCGGCAGGCCCTTGGCGCGGCCGGTCCGCACGAAATCGAGGTCCGCCACCTCCAGCATCGAGGCACGGGTGAGCCGGGCGTACACCGCCATGAAGAACAACCCCAGGGTCAGCGACGGCAGGATCAGGTGACGGCCGACATCCAGCGCATGCTCGAGCCCGGCGAAGCCGGAGTTGATCGTGTTCATCCCGAAGGTCGGCAGCCAGCCCAGCTGCACGCTGAACAGCAGCACCAGCATCAGGCCGAGCCAGAATTGCGGCATGGCATAGACCAGCAGCGCCAGCGTGGTGATCGCCGAATCCCACCAGCTTCCGACATGCCGCGCCGCCATGGCGCCGAGCGACACGCCAACAACGATGGCAAACGTCAGCGCGGTGCCGGTCAGCAGGATGGTCTGCGGCAGCCGCGCCAGGATCAGGTCCAGGATCGGCTGCTTCTGGCGATAGGAGAAGCCGAGGTCGAAGCTCAGGATGCCCTGCATGTAGATCAACAACTGGCGCCAGAGCGGCAGGTCCAGCCCGAACTCCCGACGCAGGTCATCGACGAATTTCGGGTCGGCCGCCCCCGCCTCGCCGGCCAGCACCAGGGCGGGGTCGCCCGGGGCGAGCCGGATCAGCAGGAAATTCAGCACGATGATGCCGAGGATGACAAAGACGGCCTTCACCAGCCTTTGCGCGATGAAGCCGAGGCGCCCGCCCATCGGATCAGGCCCCGGGGGATCAGGCCAGATGCGCCTCGTCGAACTCGCTGTTCGGGCCGTTGGCATCGATGTTGACGTTGCGGAACTTGCGGTTGATCAGCACCGGGAACTCCAGCTCGGTGAGCCACACCACCGGCACCTCCTCGGTCAGGATCGCCTGCAACTCCGAATACATCGCCTGGGCCTTCGCCGCGTCGGTCTGCTTCGGCGCCTGCTCGAACAGCTCGTCCACCCGCTTGTTCACGTAGCCCATGGTGTTGGTGAACGGCACGCCCTTTCGGATGTTGCTGCTGATGTAGGTGCGCGCCACCCCCATCGCCGGGTCCATGAACTGGCTGACGAAGTCGAAGCTGGTCTCGTAGTCCCAGTCGCCGATCCGCTTCACCCAGCCGCCGGCGTCGTTGGATTCGAGTGTCACGTCGATGCCGACGCGGCGCAGCGCCTGCTTCACGTATTCAGCCTGGCGCACCCAGACCTCACCGTAGGGCAGCACCATCATCTTGATGCGCGCGCGGATGCCGCCGGCGCCGGGCTTCAGGCCCATCTCCTCCAGCAGCGCCTCGGCTTTCTTCAGGTCGTAGGGATAGCGCTTGACGGCCTTGGCGTCGTGGAAGCGCGTGGCCGTGTTGATCGGGCCGCTGGCCGGGCGGCCGAGGCCGAAGAAGATGTTCTTGACGATGAAGTCGCGGTCGATGGCGTGCATCATCGCTTGTCGGAAGCGCTTGTCGCCGAACGGCGCGGTGCGGTGGTTGATCTCGATCCAGGAGATCGGTGCGACCGTCTCGTAGCCGCGCTTGTGCAGTTCCACATGCGGCAGGGCGGCCAGGCGCTGCACGTCGAACGCCTCCACGTCGTTGCCCTGGGCGAGGTCCACCTGCCCGGTCTCGATGGCCAGCGCCCGGGCGGCGGCGTCGGGGATCACGCGGTAGGTAACGCCGTCGAGGAACGGGCGGCCGGGCTTCCAGTAGTCGTCGTTGCGCACCAGGGTGATGTGGCTGCCGCGCACCCATTCCTTGAACTTGAACGGGCCGGTGCCGATCGGTGTCGCGTTCTTCGGGTTCGCGCGATAGTCGGTGCCGTCGTAGATGTGCTTGGGCATCATCGGCGCGCCGGCGGGCAGGAAGGCATACAGGAACGGCTCGAACACGTCCTTCAGCTTGAACACCACGGTCGAGGCGTTCGGCGCGGTGATGCTTTCGCAGCGGTCGAAGCTGGCGCGGGCGCGGGGATGCACTTCCGGCAGGAACTTGGTGCAGCTGAACACCACGTCATCGGCGGTGAACGGCGCGCCGTCGTGCCACTTCACGCCGTCCTGCAGGGTGAAGGTGTAGGTGAGCCCGTCGGGCGACACGGTCCAGGACTTCGCCAGACTCGGCAGCGGCTTGAGGTCGAAGTCGTAGCGCAGCAGGCCCTGGTAGATCTTGCCGGCCACCAGCTGCGTCGGCGCCTGCTGGTTCAGGCCGAGCACCAGGAGCGGCGGCTCCGGGTTCAGGATCGCGGTGAGCACCCCGCCGCGCTTCTGCTGGGCGCGCGCCGTGCGCGGCAGGCCCAGCGTGGCCCCCGCCAGAAGCCCCGCCGCCGAGCCGAGAACCTGCCGCCTGGATGCCATGACCGCCTCCTGCTGCGGGCCGGACCGGCCCAGGGAGCAAAAGTTAGGTCAGGAACGACCGGTCTGCAATCAATGCTCGCGCGCCGCGCGCACCAGGGCGGCGAAGCGGTAGGCGCCATGGACCATGCGGCTGTAGGGCAGCGCCACGAACAGTGCCAGCACGAAGCCGAGATGGATCGCCAGCGTAATCCCCATCGCCGGCGTGGCCCGCACCGCCAGCAGCACCAGCCCGGTCACCGCCACCAGCCATAGCAGCACCAGCATGGCGTAGTCCGCGCCCAGCAGCCGGCGCGACACCGGCTCGGGGTCGCCCACGATCTTCAGCCAGATCAGCCCCGTCGCCCCCACCGTCATGCCGATGCCGCCGACGGTGCCCAGGATCACCGGGACGCTGAAGTAGCCGTACGGCGCCTGGAGGCCCAGCCCGTAGTGATACAGCGTCGCCACGTTGGTCGACGCGAAGCAGAGCAGGAACCCATAGAACAGCGCGTGATGCAGGTTGCGGCGAGCGCCGGAAAAACTGCCGTCGCGGTCGTTGCAGCCATGGCCACCGCCGCCGAGGTTCTTCAGCGTCATGGCATCGCGGAACGCCTGCAGCAGCGGCTTGCCGAGCGGCCCGGCCCCGCCCCCGGCAGCGCGCCAGAAGCGGGCGATCGAGATGGCGATGGCCACAAGGGCGAATATGAAGGTCGATCCGGCCAGCAGCACCATCACGTTGTGCGGGATCACCGCGTAGAACGCGCCCTCCCCGCGATGGGTTGCGAACAGGCGGTCGGGCGATTGGAACAGCGCGGTGCCGATCATCACCAGTGCGGTGATCAGCGCGGCGGCTACCGACACCACGGTGCCGTTGCGCTCGAACAGCCGCCCGAACGCGCGTGGCCAGGAGTATTCGACGTAGCTTTCCTGGCGGATCTCCGCGAACACCTTCGGCAGGTTGATGCCGAACTCATGCGGCGGCGCGTATTGGCAGGCATAGAAGCAGCCGCGGCAGCCGTGGCAGAGATTGGCCAAGTAGCCGATGTCGACCGCCGGGAACTCCCGCCGCAACTCCATCGCCGGGAACACCGCGCAATAGCCCTCGCAGTAGCGGCAGGCGTTGCAGACCTCCAGGTTCCGCCGCGCCTCGGCGATCGCGTCAGTTTCGCGCATACTTGGCCGCCTCCTGGCGATTATTCCAGCGGTCGCTTCGGCTGCGCCCCACCGCGTCAGTTTCGCGCATACTTGGCCGCCTCCTGTCCGGCAATCCGTCCAAACACGGTGCCAATCGTCATCCCGAACCCTGCCAGATAGCCCTTGCCGAGAATGTTGCCAGCCATGATCTCGCCCGAGGCGAACAGGTTGGCGGTCGGGCGGCCGTTGTCCATCAGCACCCGTGCCCGCTCGTTCACCTTCACGCCCAGATAGGTGAAGGTGATGCCGGGCCGCAGCGGATAGCCAATGAACGGCGCGGTATCGATGATGCGCGCCCAGTTGGTCTTGGGCGGCGTGATGCCGCTGGTGCGGCAGCCATCGAGCTTGCGGTCGTCGAACGCGCCCGGCTGCACGGCGGCGTTGTAGTCCCGCACCGTCGCCTCGACCGTCGCGGCGTCGAGCCCCATCTTCTGCGCCAGTTCGCCCACGCTGCCGGCGGTGTAGGCCGGGAACACCGAGGGCATGAACAGCGGCACCGATTTCGCATCGCAGATCGAATAGGCGATCTGCTCCGGCTGCTGCGCGATCAGCCGGCCCCAGATGGCATAGCGCTTCGGCCACACATCCTCGCCCTCGTCGTAAAAGCGTTTTCCTTCATTGTTCACCACGATCGAGAAGGGCACCGAGTCCAGTCGCGTCACGATGCCCCCGTCGAACTGTGGCGCGCGGGCATCGAGCGCCACGGCGTGGAATTGCGTGGGGTCGCCGATCTGCGCCACCCCCTGGTCCAGCAGGTTCTTCAGCACGCGGCCCTTGGCATAGGGCGTGCCGCGGATGACGAAATTGTCGACGGCGTCGCCCCAGTACTGGCGCATCCAGTCGAGGTTGCCCTGGAAGCCGCCGGAGCTGGCGATCACGCAGCGCGACCGCACGGTTTCGGGAAAACCCTTGTGGTTGATGTCCACCTCCCGCGCGAAGCCGTCGTCCAGGTGCACCGCGCGCACCTCGGTGTCGTACAGAATGTCAACGCCCAGCTTTTCCGCCGTGGCATAGACCGCGTTCAGCAGCGCCTTGCCGCCGCCGAGGAAGAAGGCGTTGGTGCGGCTCAGGTTCAGCGTGCCGGTCAGCGAGGGCTGGAACCGCACGCCGCACGCCTCCAGGAACGGCAGTGCCGCCTCGCTGGCACGGATCGTCATGCGCGCCAGGTGCTCGTCGGTCTGCCCGCCGGTCACGCGCAGCAGGTCGTCCCAGTATTCGTCCTCCAGGTAGGCCTCGGTCAGCACGGAGGTCGGTGCCTGGTGCATCGCGCGCAGGTTGCGCGTGTGGCGCGAGTTGCCGCCACGCAGGGGCTTGGGCGCGTGTTCCAGCACCAGCACGCTGGCCCCGCCCTGGCGCGCGGTCACGGCCGCTGTCATCGCCGCGTTGCCGCCGCCGATCACCAGCACGTCATATATCCGCGTCAGATCGACCATGCCCGGCCCCCCTCCGCCCCGTTGTGCCACGCCGGCGCGTGCTGGCAACCCCCATTCGGGCGGCCACGTCGCGCCGGGCTGGACGGCCCCGCCGGTTGCGGCACACTGCGCCCAGCAGGGAGAGCCCCCGGGGAGAGCATCATGTCAGAGCTTCTGGCCTACGTGTCCTGCGCCGACGAGCGCGCCATCGTGACCTTCGCCATGGACCGGACGACAGGCGCGCTCAGCCGCCGGGCCACCACGCCGGTTCCGGGGCCGCTTGGGGCCAGCATGTCGATGCCGGTGGCACTGTCCCCCGATCGCCGCACCTTGCACGCCGCCGTCCGCATCGCACCCTTCCCATGCAGCAGCTTCGCCATCGACCCGGCGACCGGCGCGCTCAGCCATCTCGGCACCGCGAACCTCGACGATGCCATGGCCTACATCCTGGTCGATCCCTCGGGCCGCAACCTGCTCGCCGCCTCCTATCCCGGCGCGATCGTCACCAGCTACGCCATCGGCCCGGACGGCGCTGTCACCGCGCCGGCGCGCCAGGTGATCGACACGCCGATGCGCGCCCATGCGATCATCACCGACGCGGCCGGCCACCACGCCTACGTGCCGTGCCTCGGCGGCGACGTGGTGCTGCAACTGGCGCTCGACACCGAATCCGGGCGCATGACCCAGGTGGGCAGGTTGAAGACCCATGCCGGCTGCGGCCCGCGCCACATGCGCCTCTCGCCCTGCGGCGGCTTCGCCTACGTGCTGGGCGAGCTCGACGCGACCATCACCGCCTGCACCGTCGACGCCGAGGGCCGGCTCGCCGCCCATCAGACGGTCGCCACCCTGCCACGCGGCTTCGCGGTGCCGGAGGGCAAGCGCATCATGGCCGCCGACATCCACCTCACCCCGGATGGCCACTTCCTCTATGCCAGCGAGCGCCTCGCCGAAATCCTCTCCGCATGGCGCATCGCGCCGGGCGGAACGCTCTCCCCCATCGGCGCCATTGCCACCGACCCGATGCCGCGCGGCTTCGCCATCGACCCCTCCGGCCGCTTCCTGCTCTGCGCCAGCCAGACCAGCGGCGCCGTGCGCAGCTACGCCATCGACCCGGCCACCGGGGCGCTGACCCAGATCGGCACCACCCACGCCGGCGCCAACGCCAACTGGATCGAGTTCCTGCAAACCACCTGAGCAGGGCTGCCGATCAGGCTGCCTCGGTCAGCACGCCCAGCTCGAAGGTCACCACGGAGTCCCACCGCGCCAGCGTGCCCGGACGCCAATGCAGCGTCTCCCAATGGTTCACATGGGGAATGATGCGGAAGGCCGCCACCTTGCCCTCGCCGTGCAGCCAGGCCTCCAGCATCACCCAGTCGTCGCGCATCCACGCCATTACCATCAGCGGCCCGGATTCGAAGCGCCGTGTCGGTGGGCCGTGTTCCGCCGGGACCGGCTTCATCCGCTGCATCAGGTCATGCAGGGCGGAACATACGCGGGCACGTCGAAGGCGATACGAGGTCATGGCGCGGGCCCAGGGGCTGGAGGGGACCATCCGGCACGGTGCGGCATCCTCTCCCGATCCGGCGGAGGCGACGGGCCCCGGCGCACACCGGAGTCATCGTGTTGTCCGCCACCCCCCAACCCTCGTCAACAACTATCCGTGATGACATGCAATTTTCCGCGAACCTTCGGCTTACTTGCCGCTCAAAACCAATTCGCCTTGTCCACCACGTTGCGCAATGCGCCACCCTCGATCATGGCGCGCGCGTTGTCGCGCAAAATGGCATAGCGCCGGTCGTGCAGGTGCGGCCCGTAGCCGGCCATGTGTGGGGTGATCAGCACGCCCGGCATTGTCCATAGCGGATGCCCGGCCGGCAGCGGCTCCTGCTCGAACACGTCGAGCCCGGCGCCGGCGATCTCGCCCGCCACCAGCGCGGCGACCAGGTCGTCCAGCTTCGTCGTCAGCCCGCGGCCGATGTTGATGAAGAAGGCGCTGCGTTTCATCCGCTGGAACCGCGCCCGGTCCATGAACCCCTCGGTCGCCGGCGTGTGCGGCACCGTCAGCACCACGAAATCCGCCCGCGGCAACAACGCGTCCAGCGCCTCCGGCCGATGCAGCTCGGCCACCCCGGGCGGCGGCACCGTGCGGCGCAGGTCGGTGCCGATCACCCTGATCCCAAACGCCGCCGCCAGCCGCGCCGCCTCCGCCCCGATGCCGCCCAGGCCAACGATCAGCATGGTCGCGTCCGGCAGATGGACCACGCCCTGGTCCTCCGGCGGCTTCTGCCACTCGCGCCGCGTCTGCTGCGGGATGTAACGGTCGAAGCCGCGCGCGAAAGCCAGCACGAAGGTCATGATGTGCGCGCCGATGTGATCGTTGAAGATCTCGCGGAAATTCGTCGCCACCAGCGGATGGGCCACCAGCTCCGGAAAGTAGAACCCGGCCGGCGGGGCCGCCTGCGGCGCCTGCAGCCAGCGCAGCCGCGTGGCCTTCGCCAGCAGCGCGGGCGTCAGCGTGCCGAACACCGCGTCGGCATCGCCGATCTCCGCCTCCGCCGCCGCCATGTCCTCGGCCACCACGACGCGCACCTCGGCCACCTCGCCGGCCAGGCGCTCAGCCCAGCTGCGCGTGATCGCCGTCTGCGGCGGCAGCATCACCAGCTTGAACCCTCGGTTGGAACCGCTCATCCCACGCTCCCCCATCACGGTCCAGCCGTGGCAGGATCGTGCTCCCCGCGCAAGACAGGCAGGCCCCGCCATGAAGCCGATCGTCACCCTCACGCTGAACCCCGCCGTGGACATCGCCTGCGCCACCGCCACGGTGGTACCCCAGGACAAGCTGCGCACCCATGGCGACCGCATGGACCCCGGCGGCGGCGGCGTGAACGTCAGCCGCGTGCTGCACGAACTGGGCGCTCCAACCCGGGCCGTCGTGCTGACCGGCGGCGTGTTCGGCCGCCACCTCGAAACCCTGATTGCCGCTGAGGGGATCGACGTGATCCCCGTGCCCATCGCCGGCACCACCCGCATCGCCATGACCGTGCACGACGAGCGCGCTGGCCAGGAATACCGCTTCGTCGGCGAGGGCCCGATCATCCGGCCGGCGGAGATCGAGGCCTGCCGCGCCATGCTGGCCGCACAGGATGCCGACTGGCTGGTCATCAGCGGCAGCCTGCCGCGCGGCGTGTCGCCCGAGACCCTGGCAGCCTTGGTGCGCGGCGCACACGCCGCCGGGCGCCATGTCGTCGTGGACACCTCCGGCCCCGCGCTAGGCGCCGCGATCGGCCAGGGCCTGGCACTCATCAAGCCCAGCCTGCGCGAATTCGAGGAACTGGTTGGCCGCCCCCTGCCCGACCCTGCCGCACAGGACGAGGCCGCCCTGCGCCTGGTGCGCGAGGGGGCGGCGGCGCGCATCGCCGTCAGCCTCTCCGCGTCCGGCGCCCTGCTGGCCACCGCCGAGGGCGTCGTCCGCCGCCCGGCCATTGCGGTGCGCGCAATCGGCACGGTCGGCGCCGGCGACAGCTTCCTTGCCGCCATGGTGCTCGCCCTGGCCCGCGGCGATGCGCCTGCCGACGCGCTGGGCTGGGGGCTCGCCGCCGGGGCCGCCGCCGTCATGGCCACCGGCACCGCCCGGCCGCGACGCGAAACGATCGAGGCGCTGCACCGCAGGCAATGAATCTCCCCTGGAAACGTCCGCCGTTCCACGTCTACGCTCCCTTCCTCGCGGTCCCGTCGCACGGGGGTCGTCTCAGGGAGAGCAGAACATGAAACGCAGGAGCCTTCTCACCGGCGCTGCCGCGATCGGCGTGGCCGGTGCAACCGGATTGCCGCGCCCGGCCCTCAGCCAGGCGGCCAGCCGCACGCTCAGGTTCGTGCCGCAGGCCAACCTCGCCAATCCGGACCCAGTCTGGACCACCACCATCGTCGCGGCCAACCACGCCCACATGGTCTGGGACCAGCTGTGGAACTTCGACGAGAGGCTTTCCCCGCAGCTTCAGATGCTCGCCGGCGCCACCACCTCGGCCGACGGCCTCACCTGGACTCTGACCCTGCGCGACGGCCTGATGTGGCACGACGGCGAGCGCGTGCTGAGCCGCGACTGCGTCGCCTCGCTGCTGCGCTGGATGAAGCGCGACGGCATGGGCCAGCGCATCGCCGCCCAGATGAACGAAATGACAACCGTCGACGACAAGACCTTCCAGATCCTGCTGAAGAAGCCCTTCGCGCTGATCCCGATGGCGTTCGCCAACAACTGTCACATGATGCCCGAGCGCATGGCGAAAACCGACGCGTTCCAACAGATCACTGAATACGTCGGCTCCGGCCCGTTCCGCTTCGTGCGCGACGAATGGGTCAGCGGCTCGCGCGCCGTGTATGTCAAGAACGACAAGTACCTCCCGCGCAACGAGGCGCCGAACAACATGTCGGGCGGCAAGGTGGTGAACATCGACCGCGTCGAATGGATCATCACCGGCGACCCCTCCACCGCCGCTTCCGCCGTGCAGACCGGCGAGATCGACTGGGTGGAACAGCCGCTGGCCGACCTGCTGCCGGTGCTTGGCCGCGCACCGGGCGTGGTGGTGGAAACCACCGACCTATTCGGCAATGCCGGCCTGATCCGCTTCAACCACATGCACCCGCCGTTCAACAACCAGAAGCTGCGCCAGGCGGTGCTGGCCGTGGTCGACCAGAACGACTTCCTCGCCGCCATCATCGGTGCCAACTCCCCGCTCGCCCAGGCCGGCGTGGGCGTGTTCACCCCCGGCACCCCGCTGGCGTCCGACGCAGGAATGGAGAAGATCACCGGCAAGCGCGACCTCGCCGCGGCGCGAAGGCTGGTCGCCGAATCCGGCTACAAGGGCGAGCGCGCCGTCATCATGGCGCCCACCGACTTCGCCGTGATCAACGCCATGGCCCAGGTGACGGCCCAGGTCTGCCGCGATATCGGCATCAACGTCGACTACGTGGCCACCGACTGGGGCGCCCTGGTGCAGCGCCGCGCCTCGCGCGAGCCGGTGGAAAAGGGCGGCTGGAGCATCTTCTGCACCTATGGCGACGGCTTCACCTTCTCCAACCCCGCCGTCTACACCGCGCTGTGGGGCATGGGCGAACGCGCCTGGTTCGGTTGGTATAACTCGCCGAAGATGGAAGCCCTGCGCGACGCCTGGTTCGACGCGCCAGACCTGGCCACCCAGCAGCGGCTGGGCCGCGAAATGCAGATCCTCGCCCTCGACGAGGTGCCCTTCGTCCCGCTCGGCCTGTGGCGCCAGCCGATCGCGCGACGCGCCAATGTCACCGGCATCCTCAAGGCCACGCGGCCGCTGTTTTGGAACGTGAAGAAGGCTTGAGGCAAGAAAGTCCTTCCTTTTTCTGAAGAAAAGAGAAGCAAAAAAGACTTCATTCATTTGCACCGCGTGAAATGGTCACACGCGGTGCAAATGTACAAAAGTTTTTTGGTTCTTTTTTCCAAAAAAAACCGGTTCCTTACTCCTCAGCCTCAACCCCCATCCCCGCAAGATCGCGCTCTACCACCGTCGCCCGGGTTCGCAGCATCTCGTTGATCCGCTCGACATCCTTGTTCCTCATGCGCTCGCTCCGATCCATTGGCCTAGCGCGCAATCGCGGCGCCCGACCTTGATCAGCCGCATGGTCCCGGCTTCCCATCGCCCGGCTTCCCGCCGATCATGCGCCCTCGCCCCGAGGAGCCCCCCGTGCCCGAGCCCGTCACCGTCTTCGTCGCCCGCGAGATTGTCACCCTCAACCGCTCGCTGCCCGGCTGCACCCATGTCGCGGTGCAGGGCGGCCGCATTCTCGGCTATGGTGGGCCAGAAATCGTCGGGGAATTCAGCGGCACGCTCGACGACTGCTTCGCGGGCAAAACCATCCTCCCCGGCTTCGTCGAAGGCCACGGCCACGCCGCGGACGGCATCGTCTGGCGCAAGCCCTATATCGGCTACTACCCCCGCACCGGCCCCGACGGCCACCAGGCCGGCGGCTTCAAGTCCATCGCCGAAGTCGTCGCGCACCTGAAGGCGGAGGCAGAGAAACTTCCCGACCCCACCACCCCGCTCACCGCCTGGGGCTTCGACCCGATCTACTTCGAAGGCCGGCGCATCACCGCCGCCGACCTCGACGCCATCTCCGCCGAACGCATGATCGTCATCGGCCATGTTTCCGGCCACATCATGAACGTGAATTCCAAGGTGCTGGAGGCCTGCGGCTTCTCTCGCGACAGCAACCTCGACGGCCTGCTGCGCGACGATGCCGGCAACCTCACCGGCGAACTGCTCGGCCCCGCCGTCATGAGCCGCGCCGCGCGCGTCTCCGGCGATGGCGGCATGATGCGCCAGATGGATGCCCCGGCCTACCGCACCTACGGCCAGATCGCGCGGCGCGTGGGTGTCACCACCTCGACCGACCTGTCCAACGCGCTGACCCCCGCCATCGTCGACGCCCTGCTCACCGCCACCGGCGAGGCCGACTACCCGATCCGCATCGTGCCCGCGATGCAGCAGCGCGAATACGCCGTGGCCGAAGGCCTCGCCCGCATCGCCGAACTGCGGCGCCTGTCTACCGACAACCTGCATTTCGGCATGGTCAAGATCGTGATCGACGGCTCCATCCAGGGCTTCACCGCCCGCCTGCGCTGGCCCGGCTACCACAACGGCGCGCCGAACGGCCTGTGGTATGTCGCCCCCGGCGAGCTGGAGGCCATCGTCGAGGCCTACCACGCCGCCGGTGCCCACCTGCACATCCACACCAACGGCGACGAGGCCGCCGACATGGCCACCGAGATGGTCGGCCGCGCCATCGCCAAACATCCCCGCCGCGACCACCGCCACACCCTGCAACACTGCCAGATGGCCGACGCCGCCATCTTCCGCCGCATGGCCACGAACGGCATGTGCGTGAACCTGTTCGCCAACCACATCTACTATTGGGGCGAACAGCACCGCGCCATCACCATGGGTCCGTCGCGGGCACTGCGCCTGGATGCCTGCGCGACGGTGCTGGCCGAAGGCGTGCCGCTCGCCATCCATTCCGACACGCCGGTGACGCCGGTGGACCCGCTGTTCACCATGTGGTGCGCCGTCAACCGCCTCACCCCCACCGGCCGCGTCCTCGGCGAGGGAGAGCGCATCACCGCAGAACAGGCGCTCCACGCCGTCACGCTCGGCGCCGCCTACACGCTCAAGCTCGACCACGCCATCGGCAGCATCGATGTCGGCAAGTTCGCCGACTTCGCCGTGCTGGACGACAACCCGCTGACTGTCGCCCCGGAAGCCATCAAGGACATCGGCGTCCACGCCACCGTCCTCGGCGGCCGCGTCTTCGAGAAACAATGACCGCCAGCGTCCCCTTGACGGTCATCGGCGGCTTCCTCGGCACCGGCAAGACCACCCTGGTCAACCATCTGCTGGCCACCGCGGAACGGCGCTGGGGCGTGCTGGTCAACGATTTCGGCGCCGTCAACGTCGATGCCGCGCTGATTGCCGAGTCCGGCAGCGACAGCGTCTCGCTCGCCAATGGCTGCGTCTGCTGCGCCATGGGCGACGACCTCGGCGACGCGTTGGCCCGCCTGGTCGCCCGCACCCCCGCGCCGGAACACATCATCATCGAAGCCAGCGGCGTCGGCGACCCCTGGCGCATCGCCCAGCTCGCCCTGATCGAGCCCGGCTTCTCCCTCGAACCCCTCGTCGTCCTTGTCGACGCCACCGCCCTGCCCGCCCAGCTCGCCGACCGCTGGATCGCCGACACCGTGCGGACCCAGCTCGACCACGCCGAATTGTTCCTCCTCACCAAGTCCGACCTCGCCGACCCCGCCCCGGCCGAAGCCATCCTCGCCACAGCCCGCCCCGGCACCCCCATCCGCCGCCTCACCGATGGCCGGATCGCCGCCGCCGACCTGTCTTTCCCGATCGACCCGCTCACCCGCCCTCGCCCCAGCCGCCTCGCCGCCGACGCCGCCCCCCACCCCTTCCGCACCTGGCACTGGCGCCCCGCAAGCCCGATCGACCGCGACCGCCTGCGCCCCGTGCTCGAAGCCCTCCCCCAATCGGTCCTGCGGCTCAAGGGCATCACCACTTTCGCCCCCGAATTGCGCCTCATCCTGCAATACGCCGCCCGCCGCTGGTCCTACACCCAAGCCGACAACCGCCCCGAAACCGGCCTCGTCCTCATCGGCACGCCGGACCTGCCCGCCCCCGCCACCCTCCAGGCATTGTTCGACGCCACGCTCGCATGCTGACGGAGATCGACCTCTCGCCCATCGCCTGGGTCTCCGCCATCGGCGCCATCCTGTTCGCCGCCATCCTGCGCGGCTTCACCGGCTTCGGCTTCGCGCTCGCCGCCGTGCCCCTCGCCAGCCTGGTCCTGCCGCCGTCGCGCACCGTCGCCGCCATCCTCGTCATGCAGCTCGGCATCGGCCTGCGCGACTGCATCATGGAATGGCGCCAGTCCGACCGGCCAGGGATCGCCCGCCTCACCGCCGGCGCCCTGCTCGGCCTGCCGATCGGCGTCGCCGCCCTGGCCTTCACCCCCGCACCGATCGTGCGCGCCGTCCTCGGCGTCATGGTCCTGGCCGCCGTGGCACTCACCTGGAAGCCCCGCCCCGCCACCCACCGCCCCACCACCACGATCACCGTCGCCACCGGCTTCCTCTCCGGCATCTTCCACGGCCTCGCCGCCATGGCCGGCCCCCCCGCGGTCGCCTACTACCTGGCCTTCGAACGCCGCCTGCCAGTGATGCGCAGCTCGCTGATGGTCTACTTCCCCATCGTCTCGCTGCTCGGCCTGCCGATGATCTGGACCGCCGGCCTGCTCGACGCACCGGCCCTGCTGCTCGGCATCCTCGGAATGCCCGTCATGGTCGCCGGCGGCTGGCTCGGCACCTGGGCCTTCAAACGCTTCGCCGCCCGCTCCTACCGCCCGCTGGCGCTGGCCGCCCTGCTGCTCACCGCCGCCGCCACCCTGGCGCGCGCAGCGTTTGACATCGGAAGGTAAGCAAGCATGTTCTTTTTTGAAAAAAAGAACCAAAAAACTTTTTATCACTTGCTCCGTGCTCAAACCGGCCAACGCGGCGCAAAAGGATAGAAAGTCTATTTTGCTTCTTTTTTCTTCAGAAAAAAGAAGACCTTCTTTCACTGGAGCACATCATGCCGAAACCCCACCGCGTCGCCATCATCGGAACCGGCATCGGCGCTGCCCACCTCAAGGGCTACCTCGCCAACCCCGACGCCTACGAGGTCGCCGTCATCTGCGGCCGGAACCACGCCCGCGCCGAGGCCCTCGCCGCCCAGGCCCCCGGCGCCACCGTCCATCTCGGCTTCGACGACGCCCTCCTCGCCCGCGACGACCTCGACGTCATCGACATCTGCCTGCCGCCCGACCAGCACCTCGGCCCCGCCATCCGCGCGCTGGAAGCTGGCCGGCACGTCATTCTGGAAAAACCCCTGGTTGCCTCGCTCGCCGAGATGGACGCCCTCGCCGCCGCCATTACCCGCACCGGCCGCACCCTGATGCCGATCTTCCAGGCCCGCTTCGGCAACGGCCTCGCCCAGGCGAAACACGTGCTCTCCAGCGGCCAGGCCGGCCGCATCCACGTCGCCACCGCCGAAACCCACTGGTACCGCGGCCCCGCCTACTACGCCACACCCTGGCGCGGCACCATCGCCCACGAACTCGGCGGCGCCTTCATCACCCACGCCATCCACCTGCACGACATGCTCACCCACCTCCTCGGCCCGGTCCGCAGCGTCAGCGCCCTGGTCGCCACCCGCGCCAACCCGATCGAAACCGAAGACACCGGCGCCGTCGCCCTGGAACTCGAATCCGGCGCGCTCGCCACGCTCTCCGTCACCCTCGGCTCCCCCCAGCCCAGCTCCCGCCTGCGCATCGTCGCCGAGAACGTCACCATCACCAGCGCCGACACCCCCGCCATCACCGCGGCCGCCCCGTTCACCTTCGCCCCGCGCGAGAACACCGACAGCACCTGGCTCGACACCCTGCTGGCCCAGGCCCCCCAAGGCCCCGAAGGCTTCGCCGAACAATTCCGCCGCTTCGCCGCCACCCTGGCCCACGGCGCTCCGCTGCCCGTCACCATGGCCGAGGCCCGCCACTCCCTCGAACTCGCCACCGCCATCTACCACTCGTCCAAAACCGGCCAACGCGTCACCCTCCCGCTGCCCTCCACCCATCCCGCCTATTACGGCTGGGCCAGCGATCTCCGCCGATGACCAACCACGCCCGCCGCATCGCCCGCTACTACGCCTGGCTCGACCGCCTGACCCAACTCCACGCCATGCGCGACGAAACCGGCAGCCAAGCCCAGCCCATCCACCGCGCCCTGCGCGATCCCAGGGAAAGCGACAACGGCGGCGGCCCACCCAGCCCCGCCATCATCCACCGCCTGATCCTCGGCGCCGTCCCCCTGCCCGAAAACCCCCGCATCCTCGACGCCGGCTGCGGCTACGGCGCCACCGCCTTCGACCTCCAGCCCCGAACAGGCGGCACCTGGCTCGGCATCACCCTCAGCCCCATCCAGGTCCAGCGCGCCACCGCCGAAGCCGAACGCCGCAATCTATCGCCGCACATCAGCTTCGCCCTGCAAAGCTACGACGCCCCGCTCCCCGGCCCGTTCGACCTCGCCATCGCCATCGAATCCCTCATCCACAGCACCAACCCCGCCGCCAGCATCGCCACCATCGCCTCCAGCCTCGCCCCCGGCGGCCACCTCGCCATCGTCGACGACATGCCCGAACCCAACCTCGCCCCCGAGGACGAAGCCGACCTCACCCTGTTCAAGCGCATGTGGCGCTGCCCCGTCGCCCCGCCCGCCCCCGCCTGGCGCAACGCCCTCGCCGCCGCCGGCCTGACCCTCACCCACGAGCAAGACCTCACCCCCCTCATCCTGCTCGGCAACGCTGCCGACCTGCGCGCCATCCGCGCCCGCCAGCAACGCCGCGCCTTCTGGCTCGGCCTCGTCGGCGGCGGCCTGCGCGAACAGGCGGATATCGGCGGGCGCACCCTGGAGCTGCTGCAGCTCAAAGGGGCAGTGCGCTATCGGATTATGGTGGCAAGGAAGGAAGCAGTTCTTTTTTGAAAAAAAGAACCAAAAAACTTTCCAACCATTTGCCCCTAGGCAACCTGTCAAACACGGTGAAAATAGATAAAAAGTCTTTTTGCTTCTTTTTCTTCAGAAAAAGGAGTATCTTATTTTGCTACTTCTTCCAACCACGCCATCAACGAAGGCGTAAACACACCCTCCCCATCCCAATTCAACAAATGCCGCGCATGTTCCACCACCACCAGCCGCGCCCCGGGAATCTTCGCCGCGATCAGCTCCGCATCCTCCACCGTCGTCCCAGGGTCTTCCTCGCCCGCCCAGATCCGCACCGGCCGCGGAAAGTCTCGCAGCTTGCCGCACACATCCAGCCCGCCAATCGCCAGACACGCGCCGACGTAGCCTTCCATCGAGGTCCCCTGGATCATCTCCCGCACCAGTGCCACCCCCTCCGGCCGCGCCCGCCGGAACCGCCGGCTGAGCCACCGCTCCAGCATCGGCCCTTCCACCGCCGAGAAATCCCCGCTGTCCCGCACCTGCTGCGCCCGTGCCGCCCACGCCGCCTGCGTCCCGAACGGCGGCCGGCACGTCGTCGCCACCAACCCCAGGCTCGCCACCAGCTCCGGCCGCCGCACCGCCAGCACCTGCGCCGTCATCCCACCCAACGACAGGCCGACGACATGCACTGCCCCCAGCCCCAACCCGTCGATCAGCCCTGCCAGATCGTCGGCCAGCATTTCCACCGAATACGGTGCCGGCACCGCCTCCGACCTGCCATGCCCGCGCACATCGTATCGCAACACCCGGTAGCGCGCCGTCAACGCCGCCATCTGCGGCGCCCACATCCGCAGGTCGGTCGACAGCGAGTTCGACAGCGCCACCACCGGCGCGCCTTCCGGCCCCTCCACCACGTAATGCAACCCAACGCCATCGACACTCAAAACCGGCATGATCCTCTCCGCTCTACACGTGGCGCGGCCAGGGCCGGGCCATCTAGGGCGCCTCGACGACCTGCGTCACGAACTCCGCCGGCGAAGTGATCTCCAGGATCTCGATATCGTCGCTGTGCCGGACTTCGCGATGCCGGATCCGGGGCGGTTGCAGCACGGAGCTCCCGGCTTCCAAACGGACAAAGCCCGCATCCTCATACTCGAACTCAACCCAGCCCTTGAGGATATAGACGAACTGGAAGTCCAGCTCGTGCAGATGCCACTGCGGTTGCGCGTCGGTCTCGGGGACCGCACGGATGACATGGGCGCCGAACCTGCCTTCGGTGGCCTGCGGGATGCCGAGGTGTCGATACTCGAAGAAGGCGCGCAGGCCGCGGTCATAGCTGGCGTCCGCGGCATGGGTGACGATGGTTTTGCCGGTGGCGGATTGCGTGTCGTTCATGGGGGACCTCAATCGCGCTGAAGAAGTTCGATGGAAACATCCTGCGGGCCGAGCAGGAAGGCGATGCGCAGGCCGGGGCGCAGGTTGGTGGCGTCCATGGTGAAGTTCGCCCCCTTGGCCTTGAGTGCTGCGATGGCGGCATCGAGGTCGGCCACGCGCAGGCCGAAATGGTCGAGGCCCTGGTGCGGGTGGGCCGGCGCGCCGGCGGCGTTGCCAGCCGGGGCGATGAAGATGTCCATGCCGCCGAGCCTCACATCGACGCGGGGGCTGCCGCCGACGACGGAGCGGATGACCTCGGCGCCGAACATGTGGCCGAACCAGTCGGCGGTGGCGTCGGGGTCGGGGCTGCGCAGGTGGATGTGCTCGAAGACGTAGTCGGTCATGCGGTGGCTCCCCCCAGATTCGGTTGGGGGGAGCCTAGAGCATGATCCGCGCTGATAGAAGCGCGGCCCATGCTCCAGGTCCTTGCTCGATCGCGTGATTAACGTCACCGGAGAGTCCGCCTCCGACGATCACGCTCTGGCGCAGGGCCGGCGGCAGGGCTACCGGCGGGTCGGGTCGGCGCGCCGGGTCGTGGCCAGGCCCAGAACTCCGACGGCCAACAGCACGGCGGAGGCCGGTTCGGGGATGTCGGCCACCACGTCGAACGCCCAGGCGCCGGTGCGGCCGCAGCCTGGGGCACCGGACACGTCGTTGAACATCGGCTGCGCGTCGATACAGCCGAACCCGGTGGTGAAGGTGCCGGAGCGCATGAAGCCGTCGGCCAGGGTGGGGCCGAAGGCTTCGTTGTCGAACTGCGTGACGGCGATGGTGTAGCTACCGGCAGCAAGGACGAAAGTCAGGAAGCTGTCGAAGCTGGCGCCGGTAACCGCGTCGGCCGGCACGTTGGCACCACCGTCGTCGCTGGCGCTCAGCAGGTTGCCCGCAACGTCGAACACGCTCAGCACGATGTCGAAGCCGCCGCGGGGAACGGCCTGGCCGGCGGCATTGATGCCGCCGGCATAGGAGTGGGAGACGAGGGTCACGAAGGCGGGGCCGTCGAGGGTCAGCGGCACGAACCGGATCTCGTCGTCGCCGGTGAAGGTGCCGGTGTGGGAGGCGGTGATCAGGGCAGCGGAGGCCGGCGTGACGAGGAGGGCGAGGGCAAGGGCCAGGATCGCGCGCATCGTTCAGAGGCCGTTGCTGAAGTCGGACTTGGTGAGCAGGTTCAGGCCCATGAAGGTCACGGTGGTGCTGTCGGCCAGGGTGATCTGCACGCCGCCGCCGACCTTCACCTGGCTCGCCAGGGCGTCGCTCACCGCGTTCTTGCCATAGCCAGCCAGCGCGATCGCGTCGTTGGCATCGAAGCCGTAGATAACGTCCGCACCGCCGCTGAGGCCGTCGATGAACTTGTAGATGTCCTTGCCGGGGCCGCCCATGATGGTGGATGCGCCGAGGCCGCCGACGAAGGTGTCGTCGCCCCAGCCACCAGTGATCATGGTGGCGCCGGCGCCGGCGTGGAACATGTTGTCGCCATCGGCCAGCGCTCCGAACAGGGTGGTCGCGCCGGCGCCGCCATGCAGCACCTGCTTCTCATCGCCCTCGGCATAAAGCTCGTCGCCGTCGCCGCCGGCAAAGACCGTGGCACGGCCGCTGCCCGCGAAGATCAGGTTGTTGCCGGCGGTGCCGCCGTGGAACTCGTTCCTGCCCTCGCCGCCATAGATGGTGGCGCTGCCCGTACCGCCGAAGATGGTGGCCGGGCCCTGGGCGCCGACAAAGAACAGGTTGCCGCTGCCCCCCCACACCTCCTGCTTGCCGCTACCAGTGGCGACGATGGTGGCGCTGCCGGCGCCGAGCACGAAGCGGTCGCGGCCTTCGGAAAACACCTGGTCGTTGCCGCCGCCAAGCAGGATGGTGTTGCGGCCGCCGCCGGCGCGGATGGTGTCGTCGCCGCCGCCCATCGCCTGAATGGTGTCATCGCCGTTGCCGGTGTTGATCGACCAGGCGCCGTTGGTGCTACCGGGGATCACGATCCGGTTGTGGCCGCCGCCGGCAACCACCGTGCCGGAACCGCCGCCGGCGAAGAAGGTAAGGCCGCCCGAGGCCAGGACGGTCGCGTTGTCCTCGCCGGTGCCGAACAGCGTGGTCTTCTTCGAGGTGCTGACGATGGCGGCGTAATCATTGGGCAGGAAGGTGGCGCCGTTGGTCTCCTGGACCCAGTGGCCGGTCTTGCCAGCGGGAACAGCGGGCGGCAGGCCGGCCTTGCTGGTGGCGGGGATCAGGCTTCCGTTCAGCACGCCCTGGGTGATCGCGCCGGCGAGGGACTGGGCCAGCGCGGTGTTGGCCGCGGAGTCGAACGAAAGAGTGACGGTGGCGCCGCCGGCGCCCGCAACTGTGACATCAGGCATGGGATTGTCCCTTGGCTTAGCGAGGCTCGCGGTGGAGCGTCACGGGAGGAAGCATCGGAGCCATAGAAGTCCCGTGATTGATTTGAACGCACGCCAATAGATCGTGAATCCCCGTCAATAATTCGCCTGTATTACGCCGGCAATAATACTGTCATCACTCGAGTAATTTCGGTTGCATCGACAACCATTTTGGAACGCCATGCGGCCCAATATAAACAAAATTGAAACTATTTTCGCATGGCGACACACCCGCGCATGCAGGCGATGACAGTGGTTTCGATCTGATTTTTTAACGAACGCCCCAGGCAGCCCCGGCTCAGCCGGTGAAGCGCGCCCAGGCCTGGGGAATGAGGCGGGCAAGCCGCTCCGCCCATCCGCGCTGGCCGCTGGCCTCCGCAATCAGGTCCTGGCGGATTTCCAGCTCCAGATAGGGCACGGCGTTGCCCTGCGCATGTGTGGGCACCGAGTGGTCGGACGCGGCGGACAGCACATAGGGCTCGTTGGCGCCGGTCAGCAGCCCGGCCTCGCCGCGCAACAGGTCAAGCATGTGGCGGGCCAGCGGAACGCAACGCGGGTCGGCTTCGTCGAACAGCACGCCGGCGTGCCAGGGGCGGGAGACACCCTTGTAGACCGGCGTGAAGCTGTGCATCGCGACAAACAGCAGCGGCCGCGCGGCCTGGCGGCGTCCGGCAACCAGCGCGGCCAATGCTGCATGGTAGGGCGCGTGGATCTCCGCGATCCGCGCGGCGCGGGCCTCGGGCGAAAGGTGGGCATTGCCCGGAATCCCGGTGGCTTCGCTGATCGCCGGGATAGCGCTCGGCCAGTCCGGATTGCGGTTGCAGTCGATCACCAGGCGCGAATAGCCCTGGCCCACGGCAAGCGTGCCAAGCAGGTCGGCGAGGCGGGTAGTGGTGCCCCAGATGCCGATGTCCCAGCCGATGTGCCGGCAGAGTTCGGCCTCGGAGATGCCGAGGTCCCCAAGCCTGCGCGGCAGGCGCCGCCCGGCATGGTCGGCCACCAGAAGAAAGGGGCTGCCGCCCGCGGCCCAATTGTCCGGTGCCAGCCCGGGAGGGTGGAGCAGAACGGGCGAGGGCTCGTCCTCGTCGAGAAGGCGATACCGGCGCAAGCGGGCGGCAGCGTCCATTGTCGGCGGTCCGGGGCTCAGGCGGTCTTCAGCACATGAATGGTGCGGCTTTCGACCATCGGGCGGGTCTTGGCGGCATAGGCGGCCATGTGCGGCGCGGCGCCGTGGGCCTTCAGGTCATCGCCGGTCTCCCACTTCTCGACAACAACGAAGGTGTCGGGGCCGAGCGGCGTCTGGATGGCGCCGAAATTCTCCACATCGATCACCGGCTGATACTCGATGCAGCCCTTCTCGGCATGGACGGCCGGCATGTTGTCGCGGAACGCGGCAAGGATGGTGTCGCGCATGCCGGGCTTGGCGGTGATGATGGCAAGAACATGGATCATTGGGCGGACTCCCTTGGTTGCGGGAGGGAGCCTAGGGTGAGATCGGCGGGGACGGAAGGGGAGGAAGCAAGCACCTTCTTTTTCTGTAGAAAAAGAAGCAAAAAGACTTTCATGACTTGCACCGTGCTGAACGTGTCAGGATCGGTGCAATGGACAAAAGTTTTTTGGTTCTTTTTTTCAAAAAAGAACGCGCTTTCTTGCGTGCTCTGGCCACGTCGCCCCGTCCGCGCCAGACTGGCGCCACGAGCCGGAGGAGACGCAAGAATGGACCCCACCTTCCTGTCTGCGAAGCGCCAGGCGGCGCTAGTGCGCAAGGGTGCGATCGGCGCGCGGGAGCTGCTGGACCACTACATCGCCCGCATCGAGCGGCTGGACGGCCGGCTGAATGCCGTGGTGGTGCGCGACTTCGAGCGGGCGCGCAAGCGGGCATCGGCACTGGACCGGGATCGGGGCCAGGGCCCAGTCGGCAAGCTGCATGGCGTGCCGATGACCATCAAGGAAAGCTTCGACATCGCCGGCCTGCCAACAACCTGGGGCAATCCGGCGTTGAAACGGCACAAGGCAAAGGCCGACTCGATCACCGTGTCGCGCTATGCAGCGGCGGGCGCCGTGCTGTTCGGCAAAACGAACGTGCCCCTGAACCTGGCGGACTGGCAAAGCTTCAACGCCGTGTATGGCACAACGGGAAACCCGTGGAACCTGTCGCGCGTCCCTGGCGGCTCCTCCGGCGGATCGGCCGCGGCCCTGGCGGCGGGGCTGACCGGGATGGACACGGGCAGCGACATCGGCGCCTCGATCCGCAATCCCGCGCATTACTGCGGCGTCTTCGGGCACAAGCCGACCTATGGCATCTGCCCGCAAACCGGGCACACCATCTTCGACAACCTCGACGAGCTGGACATGGCAGTGGTCGGGCCCCTGGCGCGCTCGGCCGACGACCTGGCGATTGGGCTGGACGTGATGGCCGGCTGGAACGGCACCGAGGGCGCATGGCACCTGAAGCTGCCGGCCGCCCGGTCCAAGGGGTTCTCCGGGCTGCGTGTAGCGATGATGACAGCGCATCCGTGCTCCGACGTGGACGAGGAAATGCAGGCCGAGCTGGAGCGTCTGGGAAAATTCCTGCGCAAGCAGGGTGCCAAGGTAAGCATGGCCGCGCGCCCGGGGTTCGACCTCGCGGAAGGCAACCGGCTCTACATCGAGATGCTGCGGGCAACGACGTCGGCCGGGCTGGACGACGCCGCGACGGAGCGGTGGCGGAAAATGCGCGACGGGATCGGCCCGCAAACCCTGCCCTACGTCGCGCAGATGGCGCGCGGCATCTCGATGACGCACCGGCAGTTCCTGCAGCACAACGAGACCCGGCAGCGGATGCGGCGCGAATGGGAAAAATTCTTCAACGACTGGGACGTCCTGCTCTGCCCGCAGGCGGCCTCGCCGGCATTCCCGCACGACCAGGCCGGCGAGCGGCATGAGCGGGTGATCGAGGTGAATGCCAGGATGGTCCCAGTGACCGACCAGATGTTCTGGGCCGGTCTGGCAAGCTTCTACCTCCTGCCCGCAACCGTGGCGCCGCTGGGGCTGAGCCGCGCGGGGTTGCCGTTCGGGGTGCAAATCCTGGGCGGCATGTACGAAGACCGCACCACCATCGCCTTGGCCGGCATGCTGGAGCGCGCCTGGCGCGGCTTCGTGGCGCCGCCGGGATGGGAGTGAGCGCGTGAACGTCGCGCCCTCCGGCGTCGAGGACTCGCCCTACGCCTGGATGCGGCTGGGGCTGGCGCTGGTGCTGGGCACCATCGGCGGCGTCGGAATGTGGTCCGCCGTGGTGGTGCTGCCCTCGATCCAGCAGGAGTTCGGGCTGGATCGCGCGGATGCCTCCCTGCCGTTCACCATGGTAACGATCGGCTTCGCGCTCGGCGGCGTGCTGATGGGCCGCCTCGCCGACCGGTTCGGCGTGGCGATCCCGGTGGCGATCGGCGGGGCGTGCCTGGGCATCGGCTACGTGATCGCCGGAATGGCGCCAAATCTCTGGGTGTTCACGGCGGCGCACGCGGTGCCGATCGGGCTGCTCGGCTCGTCCGCCGTGTTCGGGCCGCTGATGGCCGATTCGTCGCGCTGGTTCATCCGCAACCGCGGCATCGCGGTGGCGATCAGTGCCGCGGGAAACTACCTGGCCGCCGCGCTCTGGCCCCCGGTGGTGCAACTGATGATCGACACGATCGGCTGGCGAACCGGCCATATCGTCATCGGCCTGGTCTGTGCCGCGGTGCTGATCCCGATGTCCCTGCTGGTCCGCCGCCGCCCGCCGGCCCATGCCCCGGTGGTGGTGGGCCAAGCCCACGGCGTAACCCTGCGCGGCATCTCGCCCGACCGTATGATGGTGCTGCTCTGCATCGCGGGCGTGATGTGCTGTGTCGCCATGTCCATGCCGCAGGTCCACATCGTGGCCTATTGCGGCGACCTCGGCTACGGCGTCGCCCGTGGCGCGGAGATGCTCTCGCTGATGTTCGGCTTCGGCGTGATCAGCCGCCTGGCCACCGGATGGATCGCCGACCGCATCGGCGGGCTCTGGACCCTGCTGCTCGGCTCGGTGCTCCAGGCCGTCGCGCTGATCATGTATTTTGTGTTCGACGGGCTGACATCGCTCTATGTGGTCTCGGCGCTGTTCGGCCTGTTCCAGGGCGGGATCATCCCCTCCTACGCCATCATCGTGCGGGAATACTTCCCGGCGCGGGAGGCCGGCACCCGCGTCGGCATCGTGCTGATGATGACGATCCTGGGCATGGCGCTCGGCGGATGGATGTCCGGCGCGATCTTCGACCTCACCGGCTCCTACCGCGCCGCCTTCGCGAACGGGTTCGCCTGGAACCTGGCGAACGTGGTGATCGCCGTGCTGCTGCTGCGGCGCAGCCGGCCCGCTTCCCCGAAACTTGCAGAAGGAATCGCCTGATGACCGACGAAAGCCTGCGTGCCAAAGGCACGGACATGCGCGCGAAACTGATGGGCGAAGCCTACGCCCAAAAGCTGAACGAAACGCTCTACGCCGACCCGATCATGGTCAAGTTCCGCGAACTGGCAACCGACATCGCCTTCGGCGCGGTCTGGACGCGACCAGGGCTGGACCTGAAAACGCGCGCCATGATCTGCGTCGTGTCGGACACCGCCACCGGCCGGTATCCCGAGCTCGCCGTGCATCTGCGCATGGCGCGCAACAACGGCTGGACGGAAGAGGAACTGACCGAGGCACTCCTCCACCTGTCCGTCTATGTCGGCCTGCCCTTCGTCCGCGAAGCCCTGATCGTCGCTAGCGAAACCTTCGCCACCATGCGCGCGGAGGCGAAGTAAGCGAAGACTGGGCTCTGCCCAGACCCGCCAGGGGCCAAGCCCCTGGACCTTATCCTTCTGAAAAATAATGGGGATCAAAGGGCCGCCGGCCCTTTGCGGGTCCAGGGCAGAGCCCTGGCCTTGCCTGCTCTCATGGGTTGAGAGTTCAAGGGGTTGGAATTACTTCCGATAATCCTTCATCGCCTTCACCAGCAAGTCGTGCGGCAGCGCATGGATCACCCGCCCGTCACGCCCATGCATCGTCTCCGCCGCGCACATCGCATTGAGGATGGCTTCTTCCGTCGCTTCCGCCGCCGCCTGGAACAGGTTCGTCATCGCCTCGGGCGCCAGCA